>MVRP01000313.1 GCA_002067405.1 Syntrophorhabdaceae bacterium PtaU1.Bin034
TCGGCTGAAAGGGCCCAGGTCCGCTCCCGGTTGATCTTGAGCAGGTCCGATATGTCCATGGTGAGGTCAAAGGCCTCAACCACCGGTTCGTGGCTGCTGGTGACTTTCGGCACCGAAATACCCATTCCACCGTCCTTCCTGTAGTCGCCGATGCTCTTGTATGCGTAACGCTGGATCAGCGTGTTCGCCAGTATCCCTTCGGCGATCCGAACGACGTCATCTTTTGTGAGCGCACCTTTAAAGAAGTACATTCTGGACGTGTAGACGCCCTCGTCTTCACCGAACGTGTAGCCGGCTACGGCCTCGATCACTTCCCTGGCAGTCCTTCCCACGTTATCGGTAACACCCGGTTTGAACCCGACCTCAACGACCCAGTCCGCGTCAAAGAACACCGGCGTTTTCACATATCCTTCCTGCAGCACGGGGTCGATAAAAGCATCCGTCCTCAGCTGTTCGATAATTGCGTCATCCAGTCCTGCGTCAACAGTGAAGACATCGACCACGTGGACCTGTAAGTCTTCACCCAGTTCCGAGTGTATGCGGCGTCTCAGTTTTTCACCAGGCACATCCCTGATTCCTTCCCGGTAGGCGACTTCGATCCTTGCTGTCATGTCAGGACAAGAACTCCTTGGCGTATTTTATCGTTTCGATCGCGGCAGCTTCGCTGCTCGTCTCCGCAGTGAAGAACATTCTGTTCAAGGGCTGCAGGAAGCGCTTGAGGTCTCGAAAGGGGAACGTGCCCCGTCCCACCGGCAGGTGCTCATCACTTCTGCCGTGGTTATCGTGAATATGAAATTCCCTCAGCTTGTCCTTCAGAGGCATGAGCCATTCTTCGAGGGGCAGGGTGGTAAAGAGGTTGAAATGGCCCGTGTCAAAGCAAAACCAGAGGTTTTTTTCTTTGAAACTGCAAAAGAGTGCTATAAGGGTGGATGGATTGTCCTCGAAGATATTTTCTACCAGCACGGGCAGGTCGCCGGACTCTTTCAGCACTTCCGTCCATGTGTGGATGCTTCCGTCGAGCCAGAGCTGCTCGTTGCCTCCAAAACGCCACTTATCGTATCCGCCGTGGCAGACAACGCCCTTTGCGCCCAGGTAATGGCCTATCTCCACTGCCTTCTTGAGCTTCTCCAGCGTGATGCTCCGCACTTCCCTATCAACTCCGCCCGGGCTCAAATCCATAAAGGGCGCATGGATCGTGCACACAATGCCACGCTCCTGCAACTCCTTTCCTGTCTGCCGCGCATCCTGCTGTCCGATCTCGTTTACTGCCTGGTTGTTGAGATAGACCTCGACCCCTACACGGAGGGCAGTGATCCTCTCCATATTTGCCCTCAGCATGTGGTAGGGGGCGTTGATCAGAAGTTGACGGGCAACGGGAGACACACAGTACTTTACCGTGGCACCCCTCATAAATCAAGACCAATTGAAATGGTTGGCCTTCTCTGTTAAACTATGTGCCTGAAAAAAAGCGCATGTTCGCCCCAATTTCCTTTCAAGGCACAAAGCCGCATGATAAAGACCGGCAAAGAGGGCCGGAACGAAATGCGAGACGTTCGCCGGTCCAATTTGTGAGAATCGAGTAAGAATCGTGGATAACATATTCGTAAAAGGCGCACGGGAGCACAACCTCAAGAATATCGATGTGAAGCTCCCGAGGAATAAAATGACCGTCATCACGGGACCGAGCGGGTCAGGCAAGTCCTCTCTTGCCTTCGATACGATCTATGCCGAGGGGCAGCGCAGATACGTGGAGTCTCTCTCGTCCTATGCCCGGCAATTTCTCGAGCTGATGGAAAAGCCGGACGTGGACTACATAGAAGGGCTTTCGCCGGCGATCAGCATCGAGCAGAAGAGCATCAGCAGGAACCCGAGATCGACCGTCGGTACGGTGACCGAGATCTATGACTACCTGCGGCTCCTCTTTGCCCGGCTCGGCCATGTATACTGCTACGGCTGCGGCAAGGAGATCAAAAGCCAGCACGCGCCGCAGATCGTGGATACCATCCTTGCCTTCGGCTCCGGCACGCAGCTTACCGTGCTCGCCCCTATTGTGAGGGGACGGAAAGGCGAGTACCGGAAAGAGATCGACGATCTCAGAAAACAGGGCTTTACGAGGATCAAGCTGAACGGAAAGATCGTCGATCTGAACGAGAATATCGTCCTCGACAAGAAGAAGAAACACGACATAGACGTGATCATTGACAGGATCACCATCCGGGAGGGTATCGAGCGTCGCTTGTTTGAAGCGGTCGAGCTGGCCCTCAACAAGGCGCAGGGGATTGTAAAAATTGAAATGGGCGACGAAACGCATGTTTTCAGCGAGCAGTTTGCCTGCCCGGACTGCGGCATCAGCTATCCCGAGATCACCCCTGCCATGTTTTCCTTCAATAACCCTTACGGCGCCTGCCCGACATGTCTCGGCCTCGGCGTGAAAGAGTACTTTGACCCGGAGCTGATTGTGCCGAACAAGGAGCTTTCCTTGCGGGAAGGGGCGATCATGCCGTGGGCGGATAAGAACCCGCTTGTCTTTATGCCCTTCCTCGAATCCCTCATCAAGCACTACCACATAGATGTGAAGGCGCCTTTCAAGGACCTGCCCCAGGAAGTCCAGGATGCGCTGTTTTATGGGTCAAACGGCGAGAAGATCGAATTTTACGTGGAGCACGGGCGCAGGCGGGAATTCGTGAAGAAGACCTTTGAGGGGATCATAAAGGAGCTTGAGAGAGAGTGGCAGACGGCGTCGCCGTGGGAACGGGAGCGTTTCGAGCGGTACATTAACCTGATTCCCTGCCCCAGTTGCAAAGGCGCGAGACTCAAGAAAGAGATGCTCTGGGTGCGGTTCGGCGATGTCAACATTTACCAGGTCACGGAAATGACCATTGCCGAATGTCTCCGTTTCTTCAACCAGGTGAGCCTTACCGACAAGGAGCGCGAGATCGCAAAGGCGATACTCAAGGAAATAACGTCGCGGCTCAAATTCCTCATGGACGTGGGCCTCGACTACATTTCACTTGAACGGGCCTCTGCAACCCTGTCATCAGGGGAATCGCAACGGATCAGGCTCGCGACCCAGATCGGCTCGGGTCTTACCGGGGTGCTCTACGTGCTCGATGAGCCGAGCATCGGCCTTCACCAGCGGGACAACGAACGGCTTCTTGCCACTCTGGAGAAGCTTCGGGACCTGGGCAACACGGTTATCGTAGTCGAACACGATTACGATACCATCCTTCGCGCGGATTATGTGCTCGATCTGGGCCCGGGAGCAGGCGAAAACGGGGGCCACCTGGTGTTCGGCGGCACTCCCGAGGAGCTGAAAACAGACGAAAAATCGATCACGGGTCTTTATGTGTCCGACAGGTTGCGGATAGAGGAGCCGGACGAGCGGCGAAAGCCGAAGGGCTGGCTCAAGCTGAAAGGACTGAAGGCCCACAACCTGAAGAATATAGACGTGGATATACCACTCGGTGTCTTCACCTGCATTACGGGAGTGTCCGGCTCCGGCAAAAGCTCGCTCGTCATCGACACGCTTTTCCCGTTGCTCAAGCAGAAACTGTACCGCTCGAAGGAGCGGGCAGGTGAGGTAGAGGGTATTTCAGGTTTTGAAGCGATCGACCGGGTAATCGACATAGACCAGTCGCCCATCGGCAGGACCCCCCGGTCCAATCCGGCTACCTACACCGGTGTCTTCACGTTCATAAGAGAGCTCTTCACCAAGTTGCCGGAATCGCGGATACGCGGTTACCGGGAAGGGAGATTCAGCTTTAACGTGAAGGGCGGACGGTGCGAAACCTGCGCGGGCGA
>MVRP01000314.1 GCA_002067405.1 Syntrophorhabdaceae bacterium PtaU1.Bin034
CGGGGACAGATCGTCATTTCCGGTCTCTTTGACGATCAGGCGATTTTCGGGAAAAAAGACCCCGAGATCAACTGGGTCGGATTCTATCTCTCGAAAGGCAGCATAAAAGCAAGCATCAACGGTAAAGACGTTTCTTCCGAGATCGTTCCTTCCCGGGATGAGGCCGGGGGTGAGCTCCTCGACGGCCGTATCAAACCGGGCGACAAGCTCCGTGTCGGCGCAAACAAGCTACGAATAGACGCGAACGATATACAGGGCGGAAAATGCGTAAAAGAGATCGTTTTCCACTACTACCCGGACAACAGGATCAGGGTGGGCGACACGTTTGTGCTCAGCCTCGGTGTGGAGGAGTCGAGAAACGGCCCTTTTTATGATGCGGTAGTACTCGGGAAAAGCATCGTAAAAAAAGGGGACTTCGGACTGCCGCCGGAGCCCGAGAGGATGGGCGGCCATATAGTAATCCCCACGGGGCAGAACATGTTCGCCCGATTCATGGCAACAGCGCCGGGAGACGGCAGCATCACCATACGGGAAAAGCAGGGCCGCACCGATACGCCTCATGAGATCGAGAAAATAGCGCTCAAGGTGTTCGGCACGGCAAGCATAGGCGCGTTGCAAGAGCTTGGCGGCAACGCCCTTCAGTTATATAGCGCCGGTGATTACTTTACCTGCGCCACACCCAGCAACTGGTACAGGATCACTGACCCGGCCGGCAATAGGAAGATCTTCGGGGTTTCCGCATATGAAACCGGACAGGACGACCGGCTGTCAGTCAAGATGTCGATCGAGTTCTACCCTCCTGATAATGCGCTCGGATACAGGACAGCCGATGAGTTCATACGGTCCCAGTTGAGGAAAGGAGCCCTCCGGGCGAAAAGTGGGATGCCCGATAATGTTTTTGAAACCACTGTTGCAGGCAGGAAGGCCAGGACCTTCGAGAGGGATATCTTTATTGTCGGAAAGACCGCCACCCTGTTCTTCAGCAAGAAAGTGCCTTTGGTCGAGCGCTTCATCGTCGTCCCTGCCACGGCAGGCTTCTACGTGCTTGAATTCCGGACACCTCTCAACGATTTTGCCAAAAACGATCAACTGTTCAATGCGATAATCAACTCTTTCGTTCCGCTCAGGTAACCGGAGGCGAGGACCGTTTTTCTCCCCGCTTCTTCACCGTTTTCAACGCTAGCAAGGTCCACAGCAGGCCGGCGACAAGCAACGCAGCCGGAAGGATAAGGATTGCCTTTTGCAGGTCGTGATTCATGTAATCAGCGAGACGACCCACGATCTCGGGAGACCACATATCACCAAAGAGATGGATCATGAAAATCGAGACGGCCATTGCGCTCGATCGCACGTTAACGGGAACAGACTCGAGAATAAGGGTATTGATAGGTCCCGTACAGAGAAAAAGGAGGAATATGGAAAGTGCCAGCAGGCTCATTGCAAAGGTCGTGTTCGATAACACGACCGAAAAGAGCGAGAACGGAACCGCTGCGAACATCGAACCGCTGAGCAGCCAGGCATATCCTGCCGGGTTGCGTCTCTGCCATGCCGTGGCCGCAAACCCACCGAGAAGCGTTCCCACGAGCCCGGCCGCCACGATAACGGCACCGAAAAAATTGTCTGCCTTGCTTGTTGAAAGATGATGGACCCTTTCGAGGAATGTCGGCCCCCAGAAAGCAAAGGCGCCGAGGGCAAAGGTGTAAGCCACGTAACCCCAGACAACGAGATTGTAATCCCCGTTTCGGAAGAGTGCCAGTATGTCCCTGAAGCGCGGCTTCGGCAGGCTCTCTCCGGTCGTCAGCTCGGATTCTCCCCTACGGGGCTCACGGAAAGGCAGCAATACGAGGGCGAGTAGAAAGCCCGGAGCGCCCGCGACATAAAATGCGTGGCGCCAATCCCAATGTGCCTCCACAGTGCCTCCCACTATGAAACCGAGGGCTGATCCGACAGGGATCGCGACGTAGAAGATCGTGAGTGCGTTATTCCGCCACGCCGACTTCCAGGTATCGGAGATCAGCGCGGGACTCAGGGTCGCATAGCTCGCCTCCCCTACCCCGACCATCGCGCGATAGCAGAGAAGCACGATAAACCCGTCAGCAATACCGGTCAGCACCGTGCCGAGGCTCCAGACAAGAATGCCGAGAACGATCAGGAACTTTCGCGAAATACGATCCCCAAGGTACCCGAAGAATGGAGAGGTAAGGAAATAACCGAGCATAAAGGCCGTAAAGAGTCTCCCCGAATCCCCGTACCCTATACCGAGATCCGTGGCCATCGGGGTGCGGACCGCGCTGAGCACATAGCGATCCAGGTAGTTGAAAAGGTTAAGCCCGGTAAGAATACAGAGCAGTTGTACGGGTGTGAGACTTCTCTTCAAGATCGATCCTTCTGTCTTCCCCTCTTAATCCCGGCCGGCTTTTATGTTTCCGGCCGTGCCCGGATTACGTTGCATAATAGTAACAAATAGACCTCTATTGTTGTCAAAAAAATGAATCAGGTTGCGGTATTTCAAGAAAGGTTAGTGATGGGAGGTTGTTGTATGTATTGCGGTAGGATCAGCGGTACCGCCCGACGTGATTGCTATCGCCGCTGCCGCAACTGCGCCGATGGCTGTTGCAATGGTGAACGTCCCTGTTGTGACCCCTCGGCTCAATGTTGATCCCGATTTCGCTCCTGCGGTTGCCGCCGCCCCGGCAGCGGGATTTAATGCGGTGTCCGTTTGATTCTTTTGACCTGTCGAAACGGTCGAGCAACCGACCAGTGACATGATCACGATTACAAGACAGAAGGCCTTCAAGCAGAACCTCCCTCGCAAAACCCTCGCACTTTCTCAATATAGTTCTCCGCTTCTAACCGTTCAAGCGATCACCGTTGTCGCGCGTGGGACGAGGCTGTCTTTTACCGTCGTCAGTCTATGACCTCCTCCTTATTATCAAGGAGAATCAGAAAGGCAATGACTGTTTCTCTGTTGGAGTCGTTTACTTCCGTTATACCAAGATCATATGCCCTTTTTTGTACAAGAAAGAGCAGTTCTTCATCCGACATGTCTCGGTAATCCACTCTCAGTTCACCTCTGGTTTCTCCGGACTTTCTTGCCTCTTGCACTCTCTTAATACACTACAAGCAAGAGGTAAGTCAACTTATAAATAGATAAATAAAGATATATAAACTCATGATAGGGTTACAAGCGATTCGATTCTCTGCTATGGTTAATGCGTTATCAGGACTATATGAATATACTTTCAGATATCGGCAACAAGATACAGAGCATCAGAGAAAAGAAAGGGATTACTCAGGATAAGCTGGAGGAGAAAACCGGCATCAATGCAAAGTACATCAGCGCTATAGAAAGAGGCCAGAAAAACCTCACTATCCTGACCCTGGAAAAGATTGCCAAAGGGCTTGAGGTCGAGCCCTTCGAGCTTATGATCCCGCCTATTTACCTAGAACAGGAAGACCAGGTCAAGAAGGCAATCGAATCCCTGATTAAAGATGCCGATGCCAAGACCCTCAACCTCTGTCTCGATTTTCTGAGAAAAGGCTCGTCCTAGGCCTTAGCCAGGCCACTGCTCTCATAATTTTTAGAGTACCAAATTCGGGGTAGAACTTATTAAAAATCGCTTTTTACAATCAGAACAGGGTAGAGGCAATTAAGGAATTTGCGGATTTTTTAAGCGCGCCCGCCGCGATTCGAACGCGGGGCCTTTGGCTCCGGAGGCCAACGCTCTATCCAGCTGAGCTACGGGCGCAACGATTTCTAAGAGTATACACCAAAACTGTAGTAAAA
>MVRP01000315.1 GCA_002067405.1 Syntrophorhabdaceae bacterium PtaU1.Bin034
AAATTGAACGGACGCAGGCGATACTGGAGGAACGGAAGAAGACTACAGTCACTTCACGCCGGGCCCTGAACAGTGGAGTAGAAGAAACCGAACATCGATCTCGCCGAAAGACGCGAGTCACAAAAGGGTCCAAGAGATGACGGTGTTGTGGAGGTCCATATGCTTGACCTAACTAATCATATCTATCGTTGCGGTCCCAACGAAAACTGTAACGTATCAGAAGATGCTTTCAAAGAGACCGACCTTCGTAGACAAATCGAACCTTGGTTGACGGCTGTCTTTCAGAGCGAACACTTATCGCTTTTGCTCGGAAGCGGGTTCACAAATAGCATCGCCATCGCGGCTGGCAGCAAGGCTGCCGACATGAGCAAATGCAAATGGAGATGCATGGATGGCAGTGCGGAACGAGTGGATGACCATGCAGAAACAAGCGCAAAAGCTTGCGGGCGAGGCTCGGCGAACTTTGAAGACCAAATCAGGAGTGCCATCCAATTGCAGGCTGGTCTATCTGTCATGGGTGATGAGCGGGCGACCCTTTGGAAGACCGAAATCGACAATCAACTGAAATGTTTTTTGGATTCAATCCTCGAGTCCGAGCGTTCCATATTGCAGGCCGAAGCCGGTAAGAAGCAAGAGGCTGACGATTTGCTAGTCAGTTTCCTTCTCAGTTTCGCAAGCCGCACGGCCACGAGAGAGCGACTCAACCTTTTCACAACGAACTATGATCGTCTTGTAGAGTATGGGTGCGATCTTGCGGGATTGCATGTTCTGGATCGCTTCGTCGGCGCCCTCTCGCCTATATTTCGCGCTTCTAGGCTGAACATAGACGTTCACTATAATCCACCCGGTATACGGGGAGAGCCCCGGTATCTGGAAGGTGTTATCAGGCTATGCAAGATTCACGGATCCATCGATTGGCGATGGGAGGATAATGAATTGCGCCGTTACGCTGTCCCTTTTGGTGCTGCTAACAATCACCCCGATATTCCCGCCGAGCCGTCGGGTTCTGCAATGATTTACCCTAACCCGGCAAAGGATATTGAAACACTCGACTATCCGTACTCTGAGCTGTTTCGAGACTTCGCGTCCGCAGTTTGTCGTCCGAACTCGTCGTTGGTCACCTATGGATACGGGTTCGGCGATGATCATGTGAATCGGGTTATCAGACACATGCTTACTATTCCCTCAACTCATCTTGTGATTATTGCTTGGGACCGGACGAAGCCCGCCAATCCAGACCATCCCGCCAATTCCAGCCGCCATCGGATCATCAAGTTCTGCCGGGATGTAGGCAAACAAGCTCAGATATCCCTGCTGCTCGGTAGCCACTTCGGTGATCTGCAAACCCTGGTACAGACCTATTTGCCGAAGCCAGCTATCGATCAGATTACGATTCGCAAGACTAAGCTCGAAGAACAACGAGGCGAGGGGTACAAAAAAGCCTCCGAAGGAGAGGGCGATGGGCAAACCGGTTGAACAAATCGCCGCTCTGACGATTGGCACTGTTGAATCGGTATCTCCGGCTGAGATTCGGGTACTTCTTGAGCCGAACGCTCCCCAGACCACCGCGCTGAATACTGGTGTCCCGACGGGGTTCCCGCGCATTAACGGATATGTGTTGATTCCTAATGAAACCGGAGCGGTTGTTGGTTTAGTCGTGTGGCTGGGTGTCGAACGCTTGCCCTTCCCGAAACGGACAGGCCTCAAAGATTTCGGGCTTGTTGATTTACCATTTCCCGCTCGAAAGATATCGCTGACTCCGTTGGGAACGTTGCTCGCCGCAAAACGCTCTGGGGACAGCGAGAGGGCATATCGCCTGGAGCGGGGAGTCTCTGCCTTCCCATCGGTTGGAGATGTCGTCCAACTGCCTACAGCTGAACAACTTCGCTGTATTGTTGAAGCTTCGGACCAAGAAGATAGGCGTGTAAAGATAGGCACGTCACCACTTGCTGCTAATGCGAGCGTAACCGTCGATCCAGACAAAATATTCGGCCGCCATCTCGCAGTCCTCGGAAATACCGGCAGCGGGAAATCGTGTTCTGTGGCTGGGCTACTCCGATGGTCAATGCAAGAAGCACAAAAGGCAAGGGCAGATTCTAATAGACCGAATGCGCGCGTCATAATCCTGGACCCGAACGGGGAATACTCTAACGCTTTCCAAGACTACAAGAATGTTCGCAGGTTTCAGGTTTCTCCTAAGGCCGAGGGTATTCAGCCACTTTTGCTTCCTGCTTGGATGTGGAACAGTCACGAGTGGAGCGCGTTTTCGCACGCGGCTCCAAACGTGCAGAGACCACTTCTACTCCGGGCACTGGGAGACCTTAGAGCAGGTCAGGCAATCGAGGTCCCTATTACTGTTCAGATTCGTCGAGATATGACCGCCTATGAGTATCAGATCGACAACTTTATCCAGCAGGCGCCTCAGAGTAATAGCAACTACGTAATACTGATGGGCGGAATAGGGCTTCTCCAGAACATTCAAAGGGACGCGGCCTATCACGCCAGCAGAGCACCTGAAAGTATTTCTGGAAACCTTTCAACTCTTGAAGCTAAGTGTCGTGAAACCCTCAAATCACTTTCCTACAGGAAAAGCGACGGGTCAACTGGGTATCGTGCCTTCTCTGTGGCCCAATTGACGGAAGTCCGGTCAGATGTGTCGACCATCCTGTCCGCCGTTGGTGGCACATCCGCGGATTCCCTCATCAGCGAAGATGCTCCAGTGCCCTTTCCAATTAACACCCTTCCGGATCACTTAGAGAAAATTGCCTCCGATGCACCCGGGACCCAGACTTCGCAGTTTGTCGCGACATTGACGATGCGGATCCGTATGATGCTTGCCGATCGTCGACTTGGACTAGTGGTAAATCCGGATCAACCGATACTCTTTCAACAGTGGTTAGAAACATATGTTGGCAAAGACAAATCCGAGGGCGGGGAGATAGCAATTATCGATCTATCCTTGGTTTCCTCTGACGTGCTTCATATGGTCATTGCCGTGGTTGCCCGCATAGTGTTCGAAGCGACACAGCGATACCGCAAACTCAACGACAGCGAGTTGCCGACAGTTCTCGTGCTCGAGGAGGCGCATACATTCGTCAGGAAAGGAAGTGACGAAGAATCAGATACACCCACCCCTGCCCAAATGTGCCGGCAGACCTTCGAACGCATTGCCAGGGAGGGTCGCAAATTTGGGTTAGGCCTGGTACTGTCTTCGCAGCGACCTTCGGAATTGTCGCAGACTGTGTTGGCACAATGCAACACCTTCCTTTTGCATCGCATCGTAAATGACAAAGATCAGGAACTTGTAGGAAAACTCGTACCGGACAATCTTGGGGGTCTTCTTAAAGAACTCCCCAGCTTGCCGTCGCGCCAGGCCATTCTCCTGGGATGGGCTACGGCTGTTCCAACATTGGTTGAAATAACCGAGCTTCCGGAGAGTCAACGACCTCGCTCATCGGACCCTAAGTTCTGGGACGTCTGGACGGGGAAAGAAGAGCGCACGGTCGACTGGGGAGGGGTTGTGGAAGACTGGACGGGAATATCTGTGAAGCCGATGCGCAAAGCTCGCGGGACACGTAACGAGAACCAAAGTGATGAGAATAAGAACTGAATGTTTTGCAGGAGAACGCTAATTTGAATGATCGTAGACTCATAGAAGATTTTCTGCCGATCGAGGCGATAAGCAAGGAGGCGTCGCGGGAGAAGTCTGTCCGCAAGGGGCACATTTCGACCCTTCACCTCTGGTGGGCGCGACGGCCCTTGGTGGCGTGTCGCGCAGCGGTA
>MVRP01000316.1 GCA_002067405.1 Syntrophorhabdaceae bacterium PtaU1.Bin034
TCGGAGATTCTCCACGACTTAGTCGGCCTGCAACCGCTTGTGCCAGGTGAAGTTGGGCAACAGGCCGTTGACATCGGGGGTCATCTTCAACATGGCTATTGCTGTGTTCCGTGTTTCGTCTGTCACGGGGTACAGCTCCATCTCCGGAATCCTTTCACAGAGTAGCCGGTGAAGCTCCTCGTTCGAGAGATGTTCGTAGTTCTCGTCCCGCTCTTGGACCACCTCACATTCACCTCCTTTTTTTTCAATTCGCAGGATCGTTCGTATCATTCATCCACAAATTCGTTAGCAGCAGTCAGCGAGGGAAGAGGCAAAGGCACCAAGATGTCCGGCAGGAGGCTCAAGCCATAGCTTCTGCCGGACGTCCTGATGAACATAGTCAGCCCTCATGGTCATTCATAATAAAGTAAAGCGATATTTACAAGTTCACCCTCATGGTGCAAATTTGCCTGCTTTTCCCTCGTAAGTTGGTTGCGCACTTTGAATCAGCAAGCCGAATCTTCATTTTGAGCTATTTTCTGAAACTGCCTGAGTAGTTCCTTCTGTTTCTCATTGAGATTGGTCGGTACCGTTACCCTTACAACAACATATTGGTCGCCTGTCCCTTCACCCGATAGGCGAGGCATGCCGTTACCTTCAACTTTCAGTACCGTTCCAGTCTGGGTGCCCTCTGGTATCTCAAGGTTCATCCGGTTGCTCTCCAGATCCGTCGTCTCGATTACACCGCCGAGTGCCGCGATGGTGAAGGATATTTCCTGCTCGCGATACAGGTCATCCCCATGTCTTTCGAAAACGGGATGCTTTGCAACGTCGACGACCACATAGAGATCCCCGGGCGCATCCTTGCCATGTTCACCCTCGCCTTCCACCTTGATGGCGTAGCCCGTATCAGCGCCCGGAGGTACAGTGATCGGAATCTCCTTTATCTTTTCGATGAATCCCTGGCCCTCGCACTCGCCACAGGGCTTTGTGACAATTGATCGCTTGCCCCCGCACTTCCTGCATGCCCTTATTTCACGAAAAACGCTCGAACCTGATCTTCGTTCGTTGATTATCTGCCCGGCGCCGTGGCACTGATCGCACTCCTGAAGCCCCTCCGGCTCCGCGCCCGTGCCCTTGCAGACCGGACAGACTTCCCGCTTAGGCAGACGCACCGTCTTTTCAACACCGAGCGCCGCTTCTTCAAGGGCTACGGTGAGGTCATACCTGAGATCGGCACCCTTCTGCGGCCCCGATCTTTTTCTTCCAAAGCCAAAAAGGTTTCCCAGGATGGATCCGCCGAAACCGAAGACATCTCTCATACCGAATTCGCGGAAAAGGCCGGAAAAATCCACGTCCCTGAAGAGATCTCCTTCCGAATATCCGCTGAGACCTTCGTGCCCGTACAGATCGTAGAGTTGCCTTTTTTTCTGATCACTGAGCACCGCATAAGCCTCGTTAAGATCCTTCATTATCTCGGCCGCCTCAGGGTTGTCGGGATTCCTGTCGGGATGGTATTTCATTACGAGACCGCGATATGTCCTCTTGATTTCATCCGCTTTGGCGTCTCTCCCAATGCCCAGAACTTCATAGTAGTCTTTTTTCGTCATTCTATCCCCCAACTTGCGCCCGCCCGTCGCATCTCTGATATCTTTGATTGTTAAAATTCAGATAGGTTAATTGAAGATCGGAGAGAACCAGCGAGAGCCGGTTCCCAGGGCCGCGCGGCGGGATACCGGGAACCGGACAAACAACCTAGTCTGCCTTAATCGGTATCTTCTTCTTCTGGGCAAGAGCTTCCTTCGTTTTGGGAAGCAATACGCTCAGCACACCGTTCTTGAATTTGGCTTCCGCCTTGTCGAGTTCAACGTCAGCGGGCAGCGGCAGGGTGCGTTCGAAGGAACCGTAGGCACGTTCCAGACGGTAGTAATTTTCCTCTTCTTCGGTTTCCCTCCTTTTTTCGCCCCTTATCGTTATTGAATCGCCTGAGAGAGATACCTCGACGTCCTTTTCCGTCATGCCCGGAAGCTCCGCCTCGATCACGATCTTGCTGTCCTCATCCTTGACGTCGACTCTAGGAGCAAAGCTGTCCGTTCTCCACTCGAAAGGACTGAGCCCTCTTATGGAGGGCGGCCACATATCGAAGCCCCGGAAAAACTCTTCCATGAGCCTGTCCATGCTGTGCCGGAAGGCGAGGAAGGGATCCCGCCCAGCCTCTTGCCTGACCGGCGCCTTCGTACCAACACGCTTTTCAACATGCCCTGTCATGGCACACCTCCTTATGTTTTTCCAAAATATAATCCGTGATGAGTGGATCGTGCAACTCCGCAGGTAGAGTCACAGACCCCGATTCCTGACGGTTGAGCAAAAGCCCCATAAGCACAATAATAATTTAGGATGCCCGACAGGCTCATTTAGTACTTGCCGTAGTCATTAATGGAACGTTAACACTGAGATGGAACGATATATCTGCATCCACGGCCATTTTTATCAGCCGCCACGGGAGAACCCATGGCTTGAAACCGTTGAGATAGAGGATTCAGCCTATCCCTACCATGATTGGAACGAACGGGTAGACGCAGAATGCTATGGGCCGAACGCCGCTTCCCGCATTGTGAGCCCCGACGGCTACATCTTGGATATCGTCAACAACTACTCGAAAATGAGCTTCAACTTCGGGCCGACGCTCCTTGCCTGGATGGAGAAAGGGGCTCCCGAGACGTACCAGGGCATCCTGGAAGCGGACCGGCTGAGCGCCGACGGATTCTCCGGACACGGTTCGGCCATCGCCCAGGTGTACAATCATGTCATCATGCCCCTCGCCAACAGCAGGGACAAGCATACTCAAGTAGTATGGGGCATAAAAGACTTCCGGAGACGTTTCCAGAGAGAGCCCGAGGGTATGTGGCTCGCGGAGACTGCGGTCGACCTCGAGACCCTCGACCTTCTCGCCGAATACGGCATCAAGTTCACTATCCTCGCACCCCACCAAGCAAAAAGCGTCCGCATGATGGGTGAACCAGAATGGCGCAACGTAAGCGGAGGCCGGATTGATCCGTCGACGGGGTATTGGTGTTTCTTACCTTCCGGCCGCCGTATTGCCGTCTTTTTCTACGATGGTCCTATATCTCGGGCCATAGCTTTCGAACGACTGCTCGTGACCGGAGAGATCCTCGCCCATCGTCTCATGACCGGCTTCAATGATGCTAGAGACCATGACCAGATGGTACACGTTACTACTGATGGGGAAACGTACGGCCACCACCATCGGTACGGCGACATGAGTCTTGCCTACGCCCTCTACTATGTCCAGAAGAATAACCTTGCCAGGATAACCAACTACGGCGAGTATCTCGAAAGGCATCCACCCGTGTCTGAAGTGGAGATCTTCGAGAACTCCTCCTGGAGCTGCATCCACGGAGTCGAGAGGTGGAGGGAGGATTGCGGCTGCAACTCAGGGACGCACGCCGGATGGCGCCAGTCTTGGCGCCGTCCCCTACGGCAAGCTTTTGATATGGTCCGCGACCGATGCCATGCAATTTTTGAGGAGGAAGGAGCGAAGTACTTACGCGAACCCTGGAAGGCGAGAGATGAGTATGTCGACGTCGTCAATGACCGGTCCGATGCGAACGTGAACGATTTCTTCTTCCGCCACTCGAAAAGAGCGCTATCCGAGGGAGAAAAGGAACAGGCGCACAAGCTCCTCGCGATGCAGCGGGCTGCCATGCTCATGTACACGAGCTGCGGCTGGTTCTTTGATGAAATCTCGGG
>MVRP01000317.1 GCA_002067405.1 Syntrophorhabdaceae bacterium PtaU1.Bin034
CCGTTTATCGAGAGAAGGTAATTCCGCAATTCTTGTGTCTCTCTACCGCGGGCATTCTCGACAATCCCATCGAACCGGGAATGAAAACCGTCAATAAATGCCTTCAGTCGTTTGGATTTGAGGCGATAGAACCCTGCGGGCCTGATGATCTCCGCCAGGACCTCCTCTTCGAGTTCGGCGAGTGCACGCATATCGAGCACTCCGCGGTCCTTTATGTTCCCGATGGCTTTTTCCACATTCCGCCAAGCCGTATTCTGTGTAAGGATCGCTCCCACGATCACTTCGAGGGGAGAATCGCCCGGCCACCAGTGCCGCTTTCCAAAAGCGGAAAGGAGCGTCTCAAATATGTTGAGGAGTCTTCGGTTCATGCGACAGCGTTGTACTGTTTGCTGTCAATAACCTATCACAGCACGGGCTTTCCTGTCATGCCAGCGGCTTGAAAAAAAAGGGAGGCAATGCCTCCCTCGTAATCGTCCTGTCTTGTGCTCAGGCGAGCTTCTTCCTCCGCCGTCTCCCGGCTATAGCCGCGCCTGCGGGGATGCAGGCAAAGAGAAAAAGGGAAGGATACTCGATAACGTAGATCAAGGGGATCAGAAGCAACCTCACCGCAGCTCGCAATGTCTCATGCTTTCCGATGTAATCCGCAATGGGTGGAGAATGACGGTAATAAAACCTCACGAAGGCTTGTCCTGCGCTGTTGTTGAGGAGGAACGCATCCCTGAAATTCCTCAGCACCTTTACATGGGGATCAAGGTAGGACCCGAAGGCTGCGGTCGCGATGAAGCAACGACCCGAGGAGCCGCCTCCGCTCCCGGACAGGCCCTCTGCGCCGGACGCATCCCCTGTCCCGGATCCGCCTCCCTCTTCCGGAGAAGCCTGGATATTCGCCGAGCAATCCACGGTGGCGCCGCCGTTTGCTCCTGCGCAGTTCCAGCTCCAGGGCCCGGTGCCCGTGACCGCAGAGGCGATGCCTGCCGCGCAAAGATCGGTAGTCGGCGCAGAGGTGAAGGTCCGGCCATTCGCTGAGCCACAAACGCCGTTGATGACAACGGGGATCAATTCGAAGGCGCCCATGTCGCAGCGGGCTCCCTGTGGACGCGTAACGCCGCGCTGATCGGTCGCGAGACACGTGGAATCCTGAGCAGCGTCGACCGCCGGACTGCCCCAGAGCAACGGCAGGACCTCGGTCCGGCCGCCGTACATTCCCACTGTGCCCATAAGCGGATCAACGTTCAGATTGCCTTCTCCCGTAAACCCTGCCTGCACGTCTGAGTAAGTTACTGTCGCCGAGCTGCCGTCCGGCTGACCGAGATAGTCGGTCGCGGCCGAATAGATCTGGCCCGGCAGCGTTTCCGTCCCCGACACTACCGTATTACCCCAGATGATGCTGTTGATGATCTGAGGATGACTTCCCCTGACATTGTAAATCCCCCCGCCTAAACCCGGGGATTTGTCTCCCCCTTCCCGGTCGACTCCCTGTGCGCTGTTTTGATAAATGGTAACCTGACGAAGCGTGGGAGAGGAGGCCTTATCGTTATACATGGCGCCGCCGAGCCCTCCCGTATTGCCGGTGAAGGTGACGTTTTCGAGTATCAGGCTGCCGCTATCGTAGTTATACATTCCGCCGCCGCCGCTGTCGCCGCCGCAATAATTCTCATCCCCCGGATGGGCCAGACACTTTTGGCTGTTTTGAATATTGTTTGTCCCTGCCGTGTTGTTCTTAAAGGTCACGTTGCGCAAGGTAGGGCTCGCCTGATAGTTCAACAATCCTGCGCCGCTGTCTACTGCGGTATTAGCGCTGAACGTCACGTCGGTCAGGGTCTGGCTTTTGCTGCTATCCGTATAGCTATCATAGATTCCGCCGCCGAGGAGAGCAGAATTGCCGGATATGGTGACCCGTTGGATATCGACAGCACTATTATATATGAGTATGCCGCCGCCCCAGGAAGACGGGCCGTCATTTTCCACGCTCCAGCCGGGGACGGGGGCAGAGTTGTTCGTCACGGTCGAGTCGGTCAGTGTCACGGGGGTGGAGTTGAAGTAGATCCCGGCGCCGCCGGCGTTATTTGTCCGGGACGGGTCGGTCCGGCTTATGTTGGAATCAAAGGTGTTCCAGGCAAGTATTGATCGAGCGCTGGCGTCGGACGAGCCGCCCACGATGGACAAGCCGCCGCCGTAACAATTCCAGCAGGTACCCGAGCTGACCGGATGGTTGTTCGTAGCAACATTATGGGAAACGCTGCTGTAGGTGAGGCTCATCGTGCTATACATGGCATAAACACCGGCCGCCACCTTCGCCTGATTATTTTCGATTGTCATGTGAGTCATGGTGGGGTTGCTGAGATAGTAGATATATATACCACCGCCCATGCCGTAGTTGTAAGCAGTGAGACTTTCGCTGATCTGTGCCCGGTTATGGGTTACGGTGACGTCCTCCATGGTGGGACTGCTTTGGTACAGATAGACACCGCCGCCGTTGATCGCCCGGTTGCCGCGAATGGTGAGATGATTAAAGGTCGGGCCATTGGCGCTGCCATTGTAAGAATAGATTCCGCCGCCGCAGATGCCGGGGCAGGTGGTGCCGCTCATGGCGCTTCCGGCAGTGATCGTGAAACCGTCCAGAACCGCGGTGTTATCAACCTTGTACCCATAAACCACGTGGGTAGCATTAGTGCCCTGAATATTGGCCGGGTCCGTCACAATGCCGTTCTCGTCAACAGTGTCGTCGTTGCCGATATCGCCACTGAGCACGGTAATGCGGGTCTGCCAGTTCCGCTGGTCGCGGGATGTCTCATTTCCGGCAAAGCCGCCGTAGATAGAGACCCCGTTCTTGAGCCAGAAAGCGGAGGCCTGGGTCGTACCCGGCTTGTAGAGCCCTGCCCTGACCCAGATCTCGTCCCCGGCGACCGCCACGGTAATAGCCTGTTGCAGGGTGCACGCGGTCTCCCAGCCGGTGCAGGCGGTATCAGTGGCTGATCCACCCGGGATAGCATAACGGACGGCACCTGCGGCCACTTGCGCAAAGAGGACGATCGCGAACAGACAAAAAAAGATCGAGCATCCGGCTGTCAAACGAAATTTCAAATAGGCAAAGATCAAATTCAGTTTTTTCATGCAATCCTCCTGAACAGTCCAAGTTTCCCCTGTTGCTCATGTCATTTTAGCCTTGACTCCCGGATATTTATCTAGGATCATCTGTCACGTCAATACGCCATTTGGCGTATCTTACCGGATGGGATGCAAGTGGAATGGCCGGATAACGGTGACCTTCACAGGGTACTCGATTTTCTCCGCGAGATTTATGCATTGCGGAGCGTGGAGGAATTCGCCTCTCATACGATCCTGACCCTTCCACGCCTCGTCCCCTCCGAGTTCACCTCCTACAACGAGGTCAATCCGAAACAGCGACGAATCACCACGGCTATAGAACCGGATGGGATCGTCTCTTCCGATGACCTCGTTGCCCTCGAAAAACACATGAATCAGCATCCGCTGATCACGCATTTCAGACGAACAGGGGATAGCCAGACCCTGAAGATTTCCGATTTCCTCAGCAGGAACCAGTATCACCGGCTGGCGCTTTACCACGAGTTCTACCGCAAGATCCGGGTAGAAGATCAGATAGCCTTCATTCTGCCTGCCCCGCCGCCCCTTGTAATAGGCATCACCCTGAACCGCAGCCTCCGTAATTTCACCGAACGGGAGAGGATGATCCTGAACCTCCTCCGTCCCCACCTGATAGGGGCATA
>MVRP01000318.1 GCA_002067405.1 Syntrophorhabdaceae bacterium PtaU1.Bin034
TCTTAACCCATCCTGATGGTCGTCAAGCAGTCGCAGCCTCTTCAATTCCTCCAGTTCTTCCAGCACCCTGCCCCAGTCTCTGAGATCGTCAAGTCTGTAAGTTGGCATTGAAATCCTCCTCATGAAATGAGAAAAAACGTATACATAGAGAAGAGGTATTCTCGTACCTTCCTCCAGCGAAGAAAAGAGGCGCCGCCCAAACGGCGCGTTTTCTTCTATGCGTTAGAAGATTGTCTTAAAGGCTGATTTGAGACCGAAAAACGAACGGCAACCCGCCAAGAGGCTCTTGAGAGAGACAGAGGGATGCGATGGCAAATAACGAATCATGTCCTGTTCATGATATCACAGATAGGGAGGGTAGTCAAAAGCCGCACAAGCTGCACGGGGTTTCAGGCGTGGGGGAGGGCCGTTTGTCCCTCCCCCAAGGTAAATTCCGGTCTATCGAATGGTTATGGGGAAGACCACGCTGATGCCCGGAGGAGGGGGTGGCGGTGCGTATACCACCGGAGGAGGTGGATACACAGGCACCGGGTGGTAGTAAACGTTATGGCCGGGGTGTCTTCTGTGCACATAGTATTTTCCATGTCTGTAATGCTTTCCGTATCCATGGTGCCTATCGCCGCCTTTCGCCAGAACGGTGGTCATGGATATTCCGACTATAATAACGGCAAGGACAAAAATACTGATCGTCTTCGCAATCGTTCTGATGTTTTGGCCCCATCTGTCCGGCTTTCTCATGATATCCTCCTGCTCTCGGCTCATTTATCCTTTTCTCGCTTTCTTACGGCCAAATTTTGTGAAAAGCTGGTCCGCAATCTTCTTCTGTTCGTCGGTCATGCCGGAATAGAGGACCTCAAAGACCGGAATAAACTTGTTGAGACCTTCAGCGTGTACCTCCGCGATCTTGCTGTAAGACTTGAGGTCTTCGACTGCATTCAAAGTGCTTCCCTTTTCCTTCCTTGCTTTGACAAGCGGATCCATGGCAGCCGCATTCTCCCGCATCACCTGCACGACCTTGCTCCATTGTTCTTCCTGGGCCTCGGTGATCTTCAGTTTGGCATGAAGCTCGCTGATTCGTGCCTCGACGCGGTCACCTCCGGACACTCCCGGTTTGGCCTTGACCGCATCGGACTGCGCATGCAAAAGCAACGGACTGCACAGGATAACGGCCATGCAGAAAAGCATGGCCCCGATGTTAACTGCCGATAGTCTCACACGTCTCATGATTTGCCTCCTTGCTGTTTTTGTGGTTTTGCCGGTGCCCGGCGCAAGGTGCTACGCAGCAACTGCAATAGCCCCGCCGCTTGCTTCTCCCTGCAACAACAGGAAAAAGGCTTACGCCGGGCAACGCGGTGCGGCGATCTCGATCGCCGACAATGTACCAAAAGCATAGATCGTGCCAATGAGATCGCGTAACATCGAGCAGCGCCCTCAACAACTATTCCCTAATGATGTTTATTGTTTGCCTGTCACTGGCCACATTGGGGGCTGCTTGTGAGGACGAGGCTCACGACAATATTGTCGAATCCGTCCTCCCATTTCGACATTCCTTTGGCAGGACGCGAACTATGCTATTCCGGCGCGGTGCCCGGGCGGCCGGAAAGTGAATGGTAAAAGGTAAAAAGGGTGATCGACGCGGCAGTTGCGATATGCCTTCACGTGTCAACACGGGGAACGGTCTGGAATGCTCCTGCACCGGCCGTTATCGGCTATGAGGGAGCTATTGATGAAGAGACCCTGAAAGGATCTCTGATGTTAGATCCTCGGTGCTTCGCGGCTCTCCCGGATCTTCTTCTTCAGAAAATCCCTTCCTCTGCCTATGTGCTTGAGAACGGCCTTCTCAACCGCTTTATCGTCTCTCGCCTTAAGCGATGCCAGGATACTCTTGTGGTCTTCCAGTGCAACTACCGGTTTGGAATGCAAACGGAGAATAGTAAACCGGTATCGGTGCATAACGTCGGAAAGTTTATTGAGCAGGTCAAAAAGGTGTTTGTTTCCCGCTTCCCTGGCGACCCTGTCGTGAAACTGCTCGTCAAGCCGGCAGAATTCTTCAATATCTTTTTCGGCAAGGCTTTTCTCCTGCCTTTCGATGAGCTCTTCAAGCGTCTTTATTTGAGCGTCACTAATAGATTTAGCCGCAAGTGCGGCTGCATATCCTTCTAAAATGCTTCTCACATCAAAGGCGTCGCCTATCTCCTTCTCGGCCAGAGGTCTCACCACAAGACGGTTTCCCTCGTTCCGATAAAGCAGCCCTTCTCTTTCGAGCTTGTCCAGGGCCTCTCTTACCGGTGTCCGGCTTGCTCCTACTCTACCGGCTACCTCCTCCTCGGTGACCCGGTCGTTGGGTTTAAGCTCGCCCGTGAGTATGGAGTTCTCGACATATCGGAAAGCCTTATCGCGCAACTTGTTATTCCTCGTGCTTTTACGTTTCCTTGTCTGCATCTTTGTGCTCCTTGGCATTCTTTATGAAATTAGATTAGTACCGGGAATAAAAAGCTGTCAATTGTTTTTTGTGAAAATATACCATTCTTTTCCTGCGCCGGAAGACCGAAGGCAAGGCCTTTTCACCGCTCTGTTCCGCTATCACCTGATACCCAGGCGTCTCAGGTGATATCCGTCATCTGTCTCATCGGCTCGTCATCATCCACAATCAATACAATCAATATTCTCTTTGCCGGGAACATTAAATGCAGTATATACCCGAACCCGGTTCTGTTGCATGGCTCTGCCCTTTTTATTTTGTTTTAAGTTCATGCAACGAACAATGATATCATCGGGAATAGACCGATAGGTCTATTAAGTCGCAGAGAAGATTTATGGGTAGCAGCGATCAGGACGTAAAAGAAAGAATAATCCGGGAGAGCATGAACGCTCTCCTTATTTCCCCCTCCCCAAAAACCTCCCCAGCAGCTCTTTAGCCTCCCTCGATGAGACCGCAAGGGCCGCAAGGGATGCCTCCATGGACAGCCCCGTATCGATCGCGTTACTCTCACCCCCAAGGAGCAGCTCCAGTTCAAGGCGGACTGCCACAGGGCTGAGGCTGCATAAGGACAGGGCCATCTCTTTGGCCTTATCCATCACCTGCCCGGCTATGTGGTTCACGAGCCCTATCCGGTATGCCTCCTGTCCATCTATGAGAGACCGGAAGAGAAGGAGCTCCGCTGCCTTTGCATAGCCTACGGTCCTAACCAGGCGCTCCGTACCCCCGAAGGCGGGGATGATGCCGAGGCCTAATTCGGGAAAGCCCAGTTTCGCCGTAAGCGAGGCAACCCTGAAGGTACAGGAGAGGGCAAGCTCCAGCCCTCCCCCGAGGGCAAAGCCGTTGATGGCGGCAATGGATGGCTTGCCTATTCTCTCAAGCTTGGTGAAGACCGACTGCTGGAACCGTGAGGCAGCCCAGCCCCCGATGGCATCAAAGGAGAGAAGATCGTTGATGTCGGCACCGGCAACAAAGGAGTCGCCTGCCCCGGTGACTATTATTGCTCTTGTCTCTTCGTCAATGAGGTCAAGGACCCTGTCGAGCTCACGGAAGACGGTGAGGTTCAACGAGTTTTTTACCTCGGGCCGGTTTATGGTAATAATGCCCAGGGGACCTTCTTTTTCGAATGTTACTGCCATAGCACGCCTCCTTTTGGACAGCCCTTACCTCCCCGTAGGGAGGGTACTGATAAGGGGTATTAATCTCCATACCGTTCTACGATCATGGAGGTGGAGGGGCCTCCGCCGCCGCAGAGAGAGGCACC
>MVRP01000319.1 GCA_002067405.1 Syntrophorhabdaceae bacterium PtaU1.Bin034
CCACCCATCTTTCGAAAATTATGCAGGTCATCGACTACATTCCCCTCAGGAGGTATTCCATGGCTGATTTCTTTCATACTCTGAACGGTCTTGAGATCTTCTTTCTGATCTCAGCCGTCATTGGCGGTGCTTTCGTACTCATTCGGCTCGTGCTCCAGTTCATCGGTGCGGAGATAAGCCCGGATAGCGGCTTCGACGCCCATCACCTCGATTCCGACGCCGGTTTCACCGGCCTCTCCCTGCACGGTCTTACCTCTTTTTTCATGATGTTCGGACTGGTCGGTCTTGCCCTCTACCGGCAGAGCGAGGCGGGCAAGCTGATCTCCCTCGGCGGTGCGATACTCGCGGGTCTTATCTCGGTCTGGGTAATAGGCAAAGTCTTTGTCCTGGTCACCCGTCTCCAATCCAACGGCACCCTTGACATTACCGATACGGTCGGCTGTACCGGCACTGTTTATCTGAATATCTCGAAGGGAGGGGTCGGACGGGTAACCGTCAACGTCAAGAACCGCCTCAGGGAGTACGACGCCATGGCCGACGGAGGTGATGAGATCCCTACCGGCATCCCGGTGAGGGTTGTGCGGGTTGATGCCCGCACATTGGTTGTGGAAAAGTTACAGTAAGGCAGTCTGCCCGGACCAATGGTTTTCCGGGCACGACCATTCAATCAAATAGAAAGGAGCAGATATGTTGATCGATCTCTGGATAATCCCCATAGCCGCTTTTCTCGTTCTCATCATCTCTACCATCACTTTTCTCGCCTCCCGGTACAAGCGCTGTCCTTCCGACAAAATCCTCGTGATCTACGGCAAGGTTGGCGCCGGTCAATCGGCCCGCTGTATCCACGGCGGCGGGTCGATGGTATGGCCCCTCATACAGGACTATGCCTTTATGAGCCTTACGCCTATGACCATCTCCATCCCGCTGCAAAAGGCCCTGTCTCTGCAAAATATCCGCATCAACGTTCCCTCGACCTTTACTGTCGGCATCAGCACCGAACCCGAGATCATGAACGGCGCGGCCGAGAGGCTTCTCAACCTCACCCAGAACCAGATCGAGGAGATGGCCCGGGAGATCATCTTCGGCCAGTTACGTCTCACGGTCGCATCATTGACGATCGAGCAGATCAACCAGGACAGGGAGAGCTTCCTCGAATCGATTCGGAAGAACGTGGCGCCCGAGTTGAACAAGATCGGCCTCTACCTGATAAACGTGAATATCACCGACATCACGGATGAATCGGGTTATATAGACTCTATCGGCAAGAAAGCGGCGTCAGAGGCGATCAACCAGGCCAAGATCGATGTGGCGATCCAGGAGAAGCTCGGGTCTATCGGCGAGGCCGAAGCCACGCGGGAAAAGACCATCAGGGTTGCGGAGAACGTAGCCCAATCGGAAAAAGGAAAGAAACAGGCCGAAGCCGACCAGAGGATATTCGTACAGCAGCAGGAGGCACAGGCTACCATTGGCGAAGCGGTCGCCAATAGAGACAAAGAGATCAAGGTGGCAGAGAACGTCGCGGAAGCGGACAAGGGAAAGAAGAAAGCCGAGGCTGATAAACGTATCTTCGTACAGCAGCAGGAGGCACAGGCCATCGACGGTGAGAACAGGGCAAAGGCGGATATTGCCGAAGCCAACGCCCAACTCGCGATCAAGCAGGCCCACGCATTGCGCCTTGGCGAGGTCGCGCGGAGAGAGGCCGAGGTGGAGATCCAGAAAGCTCAGTACAAGGCGGAGCAGGAACGGCTCAATGCGGCGGAGGTCGTACGCCAGGAAATTGAGAAGACGAAGGTCGAGATAGCCGCAGAGGCCACTGCGGAGCGGAACCGGCGCGAGGCAAAAGGTGAGGCGGACGCGATCCTCCTCAAGTACCAGGCCGAGGCTGAAGGCCTTCGGAAGGTGCTGGAGAGCAAGGCTGCAGGGTACCTGGAACTGGTGAAGAGCTGCAACGGCGATGCCAAGGCCGCGGCGACCTTCCTCATGACGGAGAAGATCGAGCAGATCGTCCAGTTGCAGGTAGAAGCGATCCGCAATATCAAGATCGACAAGGTTACCGTCTGGGATTCGGCCGGAGGAGGGAAGGACGGCACCGCAACGTCCAATTTCATGGCCGGCCTGATAAAGAGCCTGCCGCCCCTCCATGAAGTGGCCGGAATGGCGGGGATCGAGCTTCCCAAGTTCCTCGGCGATATCAAGGCCGCCTACGAGGAAAAAGGCGCTTACCGGCCTGCTTCACATGACGGAGGGGACAGGACGACTAAGGCAGATCCTGAGAAATAGGGAAGAGCACGGAGGCCGGGTGCAGACCGCCTCCTTCCATTTGGAGAGCGTGAGACTCATTACCGGGTGAGTGTGCCCGAAAGCGAACCTATCGTAAAGTTCGCTCAGATCAACCCTCTCAATATCACGGTAGTTTCCGAGCCGCCGGTCACCGGAAAATATACCGCTCACCATGAAGGACCTTCTTTTTCTGGAACCATGGCCGGCGCGCTCAATCCGTCTTTATTTTTCGCACTCACTATCGGCACCTT
Organism: Syntrophorhabdaceae bacterium PtaU1.Bin034; assembly: GCA_002067405.1. Next base: position 2,532 of record MVRP01000319.1, read on the forward strand.
TTGCAGGAAAAGACGTACTGTATGCTGCTGCCGAACCCAACGGGGTTGGAGATCACAGGATCGGCCGCTCTTCACGTCATGGCTGCTTTAATCCAAATATAATCGACCTGAGGAAACACGGCTGAGATGGTTGGGGAAAATCGGAACACTTGGTAACAAACAGAATGCAGAGAGAGGGGATTTGAACCCCTACGGTGTTACCCGCTGGATCCTAAGAGCGAAAAAACAGAATTCTGAAGCCCTTGATATTCGGTCTGATTTCCCGTAATGCATTGATATAACAGGCTTTTACGCTCGCCATATAGTTCAGTCCACTCTGTCCATTTCGGTTTTTTTTGAATCTGTTCTATCGCAAATCTATCATACGGAAAATCATCTGGATGCACCTTCGATTCTCGGCAATCCTTCCCGACCTGACCCTTGAAAACGAGAGACTAAGGAAATGTCCGAGGCTACACTGCAACAGGGGTAAGCTTGTAGAGACGGGCCTGACGTGCAGCCCGTCGCAGGTCACCGTGACGGAGGGCATCACGAACATCATCAAGCTTATACGCGTCGTCGAGGCTCAAATAGGGCGACCACCCCTCGTCTGATTCGATCAGATCAAGCTCCACTTCGGCAACGTAACCGCCTTCCTGCACAAGTTTGGAGTATCGTTTTTTTCTCATCTTCTTCTCTCCTTGAAGCCTTCCTTCCAGAGAACCGGGTTGGGCCGATACGCGGTAACGACCACGGCCGGCGACGTTCTGCCTTTCGGTATCCCCCAGACAACGTGGATCGGCCGCCCCTCACGGTCTGACTGAAGCGTCAAGATGCATGGTCCTTTCGGATAGTCAGTATAGTCTTCTATAACGACCGCCCCACCAAATCCCTGCATAACTTCCCTCGCGGAAAGCCCGTCATTCGCAAGCTCATCATAGCCGTGTTCCGACACTACGACTTCCCCGCGTCTTATCAAGGCTCGAATAGCGGCGAATGTCTCATTTATGTCAGTCATCCACGAGAAGTCTCCTAAAGGTTGCCTTGATTAAATATTAGCAGGGCAGGCGTGAGACGTCAACCGCGGCTCATCTTGCGAGATTGTATTGATAGACCGGGTCTCAGCCATATCTTCCAGGAAACGCAGCCATAATCGGAGTTGAGAGGGTACTCGACCCGCGCCGAGATTACCCCCACCCGGTTCGTCAATTCATGCAAG
>MVRP01000320.1 GCA_002067405.1 Syntrophorhabdaceae bacterium PtaU1.Bin034
ACGAGCCGTTCGACTGCTGACTTCATATTCTTGATTTCAGCAATATCCGGCATCTTCATGGATAGCAGCTCTGTTCTTCCCAGTAAGGCGGTCAGCATGTTGTTAATGTCATGAAAAAATACACGCTCAAGAGCAGTCCGGAAGTGCTGCTGAGTAATATCCTGAGCAAATACCAGAATCCACCGGTCGCCGTCTACAACGAGCGGATGAGTCCTGACTAGCAACGACAGATCAAAAACTGAGCCGTCCTTCTCGGCAGTTAAGGCGCACACCTGTTCGTCGGTTTTGTTGTCTTCTATGGCAGCCATCATAGCGATGACCGCCCCACATGTCATGCAGTGAGGTGTAGTACCGCATCCGTTGGGTGCTTCGGCAGCGTGAATACAATGCAGACTTTCTCCGAGCCTGAGGCCAAGTAATTGTTCTGATTCAGCAACGCCCAGGAAATCCAGCATCACCTGGTTGAGCGTAACTATCTGACGGTCTTCATTCACCACAACGAGCAGTCCGCTGGCAGACTTCAGCAGCGCGTTCATCAATGGGTTATGGCCGACGCTTTGTATTTGATTCTTGAATTTTCTTCTTTCCGTTCGCCCTGGCGGGGCAAAGAATGTATCCACAAAAACCTCCTCCGATTGCTATTCCTGTATATGCTTATTTTATCGCCGGAATAAGGATTCTGCTAAAGGAATCTCAATTTCAAATAAGAGTTTTATATGTCAGCAATATCAGCTTACTTCCCTAGCCCAAACTTCAAGGTTTAGCGGACGGTGAAGAGGCCTGTGAATACCTTTCCGATGAACCCGGCCACGCATTATGACCCAAAGCGGCCACCTTTCCGGGGCAATCCGGCCACCTGTCATGATGGAGGCGGCCACCCTCTCCGTCGGAGCCGTGAGGCGATGCCGGTCGCTTCCTACCTTACATTACCTCCTGCTGTTGTGTCAACGACGCCTTCGTCTTTCGCATGCAGTAAACGGCGGTCCTTGCATGCTGATTTTGACGCCGTGGTTTTTCAGCATTCCGGTAAAGTTATCAGAGGCAAACAGGCTGCCCTGATCGGTATTGAATATTTCCGGCATATGCCAGGATAGCCTCAGGAAGGGAACAGGCAGGAACTACCGATGTGGACTTTGTCGCGACCGTGACTGCCTGCCTCTCCTACACGTCGCTCTTCCTCACCCCCGAAGGCCGCCATGCGGGGGAGATAACCTTATGGTCCTTCTCCTCGCTCATGGCCGCGGCGAAGGTGATCGAGTGCTCCCCGAACCTGTCGTTGACCGCGTCCACGGCGTTGGCGACTGCGGCGCGCTTGTCACTTTGGGCGTCCCGAAAGAGGGCCATCTGACGATCGTCCTTCACGAGCGCGGAAAGGGAGATGCCCAAAAGCCGCACGCTGCTCCGGAGGCGTATGTTGTCGAGGATGGCTACTGAGACACGGTAGATCTCCACGGTGTCGTTAGTGGAGGCAGGCAGGGTGGTCTGGCGGGTAAAGGTCTTGAAATCGGCGTACCTCACAGTGAGGGTGATCTTTTTGCCTTTGTATCCGTAGCGCCGTGCCCTCCGGCCCACCCTCTCGCTCAGACGGAGAAGGCAGGGGGTGATCTCTTCCCGTCTCCATATATCTTTCGACAACGTGACACTGTGGCCGATGGATTTGGGTTCGGAGGCTTCCACCTCGAGGGGTCGTTCGAGTATCCCGGTGCCCATGGCCTTGAGCCGTTCGCCGATCACGCCGAACCTTTTCGTGAGAAGGGGGAGCGGCGCCCTTCCCAGTTGGCCGCAAGTGGTGATCCCCATGACCCGGAGCTTCTCCTCGGTGTGGGAGCCGATACCCCAGAGCTTCTTCACCGGCAGGGAGTCAAGAACGGATGGTATGGTGCTCTCGTCGATCCAGCGCAGGCCGTCCGGTTTTGCAAGGTCGCTCGCGAGCTTGGCGATAAGGACATTGGGTCCGATGCCCACGGTGCAGGTGATGCCCAGCTCGTGTCGTACCGATGCCTTGAGCACGCGGGCGAGGTTCTCGGGGCCGTTGAAGAGGTGATGGGAACCCGTGACGTCGAGGAATATCTCATCGATGGAATAGGTTTCCGTATCCGGCGTGAACCTGAGGCAGATCTCCTGGAGGGCGGTACAGACCTGCGCGTACTTCCTGTTATTCCCCACGACGAGGGTTATCTGCGGGCAGAGCCGCTTTGCCTCGTACACGGTCATCCCCGTTTTGACCCCGTACTTTCTCGCCTCGTACGACGAGGTAGTGACGACCGTCCTTTCTCCGGCGCCGGTGACGGCTATGGGCTTGCCCCGGAGGTCGGGGTTGTCCCGCTGCTCGACAGAGGCGAAGAAGGCGTCCATGTCCACACAGAGGAAGATTCCGGGCATGTTCTGATTATACCGTGAGGATGGAGGGATCACAAGGTAATGAAGAGTCTCAATGGTTAACGGCACAGGGCATGAGTACCTTGCCGGTCAGTTGCAGCTTTGCCTCGTTGCCCTCGGCGATGAGCACGACAACGAGTGCGAGCTATCTTTTCCGCCATACGGTAGAATGTGTACGAATAGAAGCAAGCCAAAGTGGAGTGAAGGCCTTGACTGAAGCCGGTCAGGGATAAACGTCAAGGAAAAACGGGAGAGGCACTTGTGGGAAGTTTACGGCCTCCCCCGTTTACGGATCAGGCAACATAACGGTTGATCATCACCGTTGATCACTCACTCCGGACTGCTGCGACATAGTCATAGCGATGGGTCGGATTCGGCCGGCCGGGACTCAGACAACGCCAGGCCACGGGCGTAAGGGTGACCTTTTGGCCGGCGGTCCTGGCGAGGATATCGCGGACGCCGGCATCGAGCGCTTCCGGCGACATCTGGACGCGGGCGTTGAGGGTCAGCCGGGCGCCGGGCGTGGTCACAGACGGCCCCCGGACGCTCAGGGTGTCGCCCTTACCGGTCAGATTGCCTATCACACAATCGTCTTTGGTCTCGATAATAAGCTTGATGTGGCCCACTGCGGCTCCCATACCGTCGAACCGCCGGCTCAGCTCCGCCAGCAGGTTTGAAGCGAACGCCTTCCATTCAGTCGGCTCTCCGTTGGCCGTAATGGTGGCATTCAGCCATCCGAGGACCGCCTCGCCTTCGGCGTAGATGTCGTAATCGACTTCCGCAAGATGCTGTCCCGCATCCGAACTGGTTGTCACCATATCGAGCCACTCTTTGAGGCCGGCCCCTGTGAGGGCACTCAAGGCCAGCACCTTCGCCGCCGGGCATGTCTTTGCCAATCGTTCCTGAAGGACCGACAGATCGGATGAAGAGATCGAGTCTGCCTTGCTCACCACCACAATATCCGCCTCTTCCAACTGCTTCCGGAATATGTAGGCTGAACTCGCATGGAGCCCGGCGGTACCGCCGTCCAGGATGTCGCGAAGGCGCGCAGGGTCCACGAGCACGGACAGGGGGCTTATGACAAGTTCCCGCCCCATCCGGTCTTTGAGCGGTTGAACAACGGTGGCCGAAAGGTCCGTGCAGCTTCCGACCGGCTCGGCGAGGATCACATCGGCCTCCGCTTTCGTGCGAAGACCGGCCACGGTATCGAGCATCCCCGGAAAGTTGCAGCAGAAGCAGCTTCCGCTCAGTTCCGCCACTTTGACCCCTCCACGGGAAAGAAAGACGGTGTCCACAAGCTCGGACGCCTGGTCGTTCGTGATGAGGCCGACC
>MVRP01000321.1 GCA_002067405.1 Syntrophorhabdaceae bacterium PtaU1.Bin034
TGTGAGGGCTAGTACCGGGACGCGCCGGAAAAGGGCAGAACCTATCAAATCAAACAAAGGAGGAATCTCATGGCAGTGCGAGACTATGTGTGTGACATGGAGATAGACGAAAAGACCGCGGCGGCCACGTATCAGTACAAAGGGCAGACCTACTATTTCTGCTCCGCGGCATGCAAGAACAAGTTTGCGGAGGACCCGGAAAAGTTCCTTGGAAAGAAGAAATAGAAACAAGAGGAGATTCGTGGACTCGATTCTCGGTGGGGTTTCTGTCTCGTTTCATAGAAGCCGCGAGTCGCGCACCTGCGATTCGCACGCGAGGAGATTCGATCAATTGGGTCACCTGCCCCGGAAAAAGACGCTCTACGCCGCCTCGATCATCGGGCTCGTCCTGATCATCGCCTATCGTCACTACTCGACCGATTACGCAAGCCCGGTGCATGGGGTATACGCGGAGTTGCATTACGTTCCGGTTCTCATGGCTGCCCTTGCCTTCGGCCTCAGGGGCGCCGCCCTCGTGTCCGCCGCGATTGTCCTTGTTTATGCCCTCTATCTCGTGGCAACGTGGAGGGAAAGCTGGTTTTTCCTCGTCGAGCACTCAATTCACGTGTTCTTCCCCGCGCTCTTCGGCCTTCTCGTCGGCTTCCTGGCCGATCTTGAGAGGAAGCGAAGGGCTGAGCTGGAGAAGAGTCGCTACCTTGCCGGTCTCGGTCAAGCTGAAGCTGCCCTCGTACACGACCTGAAGAGTCCCGTGGTGACGATCCGGGGCTTTGCAGGCAGGATAGAGCAGGGCAAGGGGGATGCTCGGGTAGCGGCGAAGACCATCGACGAAGCCGCCCGGAGGATAGAGCATGTCATCGCCTCGGTACTCAGTTTTGCCAAGCCCATTGAGCTTAACCGGCAGGAAGAAGACATGAGCCGCTTTATCAAGGAACTCTGCGATAGGGAAAAGAGCCATGGGGAAGCACGCAAAATTGAGGTGGTGCCTGTCGTGCCCGAAACCGAGCTTCGGTTTCGCTTCGATCGCCTGTTCATGGAACGGGCGCTCCTCAATGTGGTCACCAATGCAATCGAAGCGTCCAGGCCAGGCGAGAAGGTAGTCGTGTCGGCGAGCACCATAAGGCGTGGGGTCATCATAAGGGTAACGGATACGGGCAGGGGCATGGACCGGGAGACGCTCGAAAACCTGTTATCCCGTTCTACACCAAAAAAACGAAAGGCACGGGACTTGGAACGGCGATCGCGAAGAAGATCGTCGAGGAGCATGGAGGCAGGATCGAGGTGGCCAGCACGCAAGGCGCCGGGACGCAAGTATCCGTGATCCTGCCGGAGGATGGAGAAGACTCAGGATAGAAGCCGGTCTCGAGGAGGAATACGCATGGAATGGCACACGCCGATGAAGTGTAGATCGTCTCATCTCAAGGGAGGCAAGCCATGAACGTCACGGACCCCGTCTGTGGCATGACCATCGACGAAAAGGATACTGTTGCCACGGCCGAGTATAACGGCAAGACCTATTATTTCTGCTCCGCTTCGTGCAAGGCCGGATTCGACAAGGACCCTGCAGCCTTCGCGGGTGGGGAAGCCCAGGGGCCGAAGCCGGATGGAGGGGAACTCTATACCTGCCCTATGCACCCGGAGATACGGGAGGCGGAACCCGGCTCCTGCCCGAAGTGCGGCATGGCCCTGGAGCCGGTCACGCCACAGGCCCCGAAAACCGAGTGGACCTGCCCTATGCACCCGGAGATCGTCCGCGATGCGCCGGGTGCATGTCCCTTGTGCGGCATGGCCCTGGAGCCGCGAACCCCATTGGCGGAAGAAGAGAACCCCGAGTTGATCGACATGACCCGGCGCTTCAAGGTGAGCCTGGTTCTCACCATTCCTCTCCTCATCCTGGCTATGTCGCCCCATGTGACCGATGTACCGGTGAACGCCATCCCCCGCACCCTTTCCGGGTGGATCGAGCTTGCCCTCGCCACACCCGTCGTCCTCTGGGGCGGCTGGCCCTTCTTCGTCCGGGGCTGGCAGTCCGTGGTCAACCGCAGCCCGAACATGTTCACCCTCATCGGCCTCGGCACGGGCGTCGCCTATATGTATAGCGTCGTCGCCGTGCTCTTCCCGGGGATCTTTCCGGCCTCCTTTCGCACGGAAGGCGGACAGGTAGGTCTCTACTTCGAGGCCGCTGCCGTCATCGTGACCCTTGTGCTGTTGGGTCAGGTGCTCGAACTGAAGGCGAGGAGCAGGACGGGGGCGGCTATCAAGGCCCTTCTCGGCCTGGCCCCGAAAACGGCCCGCAGGTTGAGAGACGGAAGGGAGGAGGACGTGCCCCTCGACCGGGTGCAGGCAGGCGATACCCTCCGCGTCCGGCCCGGAGAGAAGGTACCGGTGGACGGCGTGGTGGTCGAAGGGACGAGCGCGGTGGACGAGTCGATGGTCACGGGAGAGCCGGTCCCCGTGCAAAAGCAAAAAGGAGACCGGGTGATAGGCGCCACGGTGAACGGCATGGGGAGCCTCATCATGAAGGCCGAAAAAGTCGGGGCGGAGACGCTCCTGTCGCAGATCGTCCACATGGTGGCCGAGGCCCAGCGGAGCCGCGCCCCTATCCAGAAGCTCGCCGACAGCGTTGCCGGTTATTTTGTCCAGTCCGTCGTCTGCATCGCGATCCTCACCTTCGTCGTGTGGGCCCTCTTCGGCCCCGAGCCACGGATGGCCCTCGCCATCATCAATGCCGTCGCCGTCCTCATCATCGCGTGCCCCTGCGCCCTTGGGCTCGCGACCCCCATGTCGATCATGGTGGCTACGGGAAAGGGAGCAACGGCAGGCGTCCTCTTTAAGAACGCGGAAGCGATCGAGGTGATGAAGAAAGTAGACACCCTGGTCGTCGACAAGACAGGCACCCTTACCCTCGGAAAGCCCAAGCTCGTAGATACATTCCCAGCGCCGGGATTCACCAAGGAGGAGGTCCTCAGCATCGGTGCGAGCGTCGAGCAGGGGAGCGAGCACCCCCTCGCCGCCGCCATAGTAAACAGCGCCCGGGAGCGGGGCTTAGAGGTCCCGGGGGTCGATGCATTCGAGTCCTTTACCGGGAAAGGCGTGACCGGGAAGGTCGATGGCAGGACCATCCATCTCGGCAACCGGCCATTCCTCGAAGAACTCGGCATCGACGCCACGGCGGTCGCAGGAAGGGCCGAGACCATGCGGGAACAGGGAGAGACGGTGATGTTCCTGGCTGTCGATGGCAACATCACGGGCCTCCTCGGCGTCGCGGATCCCATAAAGGAGACGACACCGGATGCGATTGGCCTGCTTCACGATGATGGGATGCGCGTCATCATGGTGACCGGGGACAGCCGCACGACGGCGGAGGCCGTCGCGAGGAAGCTCGGGCTCGACGAGGTGATCGCCGAGGTGCTGCCCGACAGGAAGGCCCTCATCGTGAAAAAGCTCCAGGAGCAGGGCAGGATGGTGGCTATGGCGGGGGACGGCATAAACGACGCCCCGGCCCTCGCCCAGGCGCACGTAGGCATTGCCATGGGCACGGGCACGGATGTGGCCATGGAGAGCGCGGGGGTTACCCTGGTCAAGGGAGATCTCCGGGGGATAGCCCGGGCGCGGGCCTTAAGCAGGGCCACCATGCGGAACATCAAGGAGAACCTCTTCTTCGCGTTGGTCTACAACGGCATCGGGGT
>MVRP01000322.1 GCA_002067405.1 Syntrophorhabdaceae bacterium PtaU1.Bin034
GAAGGCGGAAGAAGCGCTCATGAAAAACAGCGAAGAGCTGGTGGAGATAAGGGAGCGCGCTGAAAAGACACTCGCCAAGTACGAGAAGAACAAAGAGCAGATTACCAAAGAGGTGAAAAAGGAGGTCGAAAAAGAGCTTGAGGACCTTAAGAAGGAACGGGAAACCAGGGAGGCGGCAATCAAGGCGAAGCAGGACAAGATAGCCGAGCTGAACGGAGAGATAGAATCCTTCAAGAACAGGATATACGGCTACGAGTCCCAAGTGGCGCTCTGGAGGCATGAGATCGCCAGGGTAAGCGAGTTGTACAATCATAGCATCGCCTACTATTCCAATCCCGCGCTTTTGGAGGTGCAGCTCCAGGTGATCTCAGAGTATGTCGAGTCATTGGTGAGGTTCTCGGAATGCCACAAGTGGGATGGGGAGGCTGCAAGAACCGTGGAAAGGTACCAGAAGTCCATCGACGATCTTCTTCGGAAGCTTGTCCAACGGGTAAAAGCTAATCAGAAAGAGGCCGTCTCTCTTGAGGAATCGGAGAAAACCATCGCGGCCCAAAAAGATGGGAATCTCAAAGCCGCACCGGCGACTTCGTAGCGGGGCAGCGCGAAGGAGAAATGAATATTGGGGCAAACACGACGCGACCGTCACCGGTCGCTGGTCGGCCAAGCGTGAAAGCAGGTTAGTTCCGGATCTCTCAAATGGGCAAGCTTCTTATACGAATACGGTTATCCTCGATAACCGCAACACTTCCCTTTTCGAGCGCCTCTTGGAGGGGAGGTAGGTTTTGCAGTAGAAGGGCCAGTTGCGCAGTCGGTCGGCGGCCGGATTTACGTCGGAATAGTATTACGGAAGGCTTGTCGCTGCCGCGGTTTGAAAGAATGGTGCCGAAATCAGTATCAGCCGATAGAAGAATACGGTCTTCCAACGCCGCCCTGTCAAAAACCGTCTGATCGTCGGCGTCCTGCAACCCATATTCCCGCACGTGCACGGCGTCGTGGCCGGCATCCTTCAGGCCGTGAGCGAGAAGTGGCGACAACGCGTTGTCGACGAGAAACCTCACGACGCCATTACCAGGGGCAATTCTCTTTCGGACACAGCTTCGGCGGCAAACCTGAGCGCCTCCCCGATGTCGTCCTCTTGAAGGTCGGGATAAGCTTCAAGTATCTCCGCATTGGTCATTCCATCCGCCACCATCCCCACAATCGTTGCCACCGGGATTCTCAAACCCCGGATGCACGGCATTCCGCCCATCTGGTTCGGGTTCGCCGTTATCCGTTTAAACTTCATGTACGCCTCCTATTCAAACGCCGTATATTCTGCGGACAATTCTTCCTTGTTTCAAGGCATCCCGCATCGGCATTTGCATCCTGCATAGTCATCTGCCCCGTTCTTGGGTTGTTTTCACAGGCCACGGTTTTCTGGTTTCCTTGACCGCTTCGTCAATCAATTTGCCGATCTTCTGCGGGTCGTGATCCTTCATCTTCTCGTGCATCTCGGCGATTATCTTCCAGATCGCGGCCTTTCCTTTATCCATTTCCACTTCGCCTGCGGCACCCTCGGTTCCAACATCCTCACCTTGGCTATGCTAATCGCCAACCCAGCGTATACATTAATACTACGACACCTGCCCGTGTACGTCAAAGAAAACCAGGCGGATTACAGCTGTTGGTCCGACTGCGCCGGGTCATTGCCTGTCAGTTCGGGGAAGGTAACGTGAACATAGAGTGGGCTGGACTCCATGGTAAAAGCCTTGTAGTAACTGCCCCTTGAGCGCATGTAGAACTGCCGGTCGGCGAGCTGCAGTACATGTGCCCTGAGGATAAGCTGCTCCTCTATCTCCCTCAAGGTGATCCTGCCTGTACATTCATCAGGGGTGATGATGGGCTGGAACTTCTTGCTTATGGGGGATGAATCCTCCATGTACTGCGCCGTGTCAGGATGATTGACCCGCATGAAGATCCAGTTGTTGATGTTGTCCATGATGCCTTTGGCCGCCTCAGGCCCTATCTCCTGTTCGATGAGGGCGATGCTCTGGGTATAGAAACTGATCCAGGTGTTCGCCCCGCCTGCTTTCGAGAAGAGTTCCTGAATGCCCATGTAGGCGATGTTGTGGCCCTCGTCGATGTGGATACAGAGGGGTGGATCGAGCTTCCTGCCTGACGCGAAGAACCTGCCCACCATGGACTGGATCATGGAAATGAGAACTCTTCCGATAATATGGGCCGTTCGTCGGGCCAGAAGTGATCCCGTGTTGCAGTAGAGGATGACGCCCTTTCCTTCCTCGAAACGGGTGACAAACTCGTTCACGTAAGACTTCCCAATGATCTTCCCCGTATTGCCGGAAGAGAGGGCGGAGAGCATGGTTCGGAGGGATGAAGCCACCTTGGAGAAGAACTCCTGAGTAGACGAGAGGATCTGGTCGATATTGTCGCACACCTCGATGACCTCGGGAAGCGCGTCTTTGATGAGGAGAAGCTCCTGTTTGAGGTCCTGAAGATCCTTGTACGTCACGCGGGACTTGATGTCGCTGAAGTTGGCGTTCAGCTCGCGGCCGAACCTCTTCGCCTTCAAGGCCAGACCGGAAACGACCGCGCCGGTTACCTCGCTCGCGATCGCGATGAAATAGTCCTCCTTCGCCTTGATGCCGCTTACCACGTGATCGACCAGTTCATCCTCCATGTAGTAGTGACTTAGTGGGTCAAGCTTGACGGAGTGATCCGGATAGATGGGGGTAAGGAGCATGACCTCTTCCAACCTGCCCGCCTCCGCCGACACTTGGATCACTTTGGAGAAAAGGTCAATGTCACCCTTTGGGTCGATGATGGCCAGATTGTAGCCTTTGGCAACGTCCTGTTCGATCACCGACTCCATGAGTCTCGTCTTGCCGATGCGCGTTGTCCCGAAACAACCGAGATGGCCGCTGCGCTCCGCATCAGGTATGGCAAGCAAGATGTCCCTGGATCGGTCGGCGAGGTTCACTCCTTTACCGAGAAGTGTAACCCCATTGTTCGGACGACAACTGCCCGTCCTGTTAATCTCGAGCAATCGTTCAAATCCACCTGCCTGGGCCATACTCATTCTCCTCTTCCAGGGTAGTACTTCCCCGAGCGATAGACGAAGAAGTAATACCGTATCCGGTCCGACTGCAATTTTCGGTCGCTAAAAGCGGGTCAGGAAGACGCCGGCCCTTGGACTGCAACCTCTCGTCGTTGAGGTTCGGCCGCAGTCCGTCTCGTATGCCGGCGTCACAGAAAGACCCCGGATCATTGTAGTCGGATATTCTTCCGGAGGTTGCCCATGGTTTTTTCCCTGAAAGTGGGATACCTGGTGCCCGGAGTGGTGGTGAAGTCCATGCCCGATCACGATTCACATCTCATTCTCATCTCCGGTACGGAGCTTCTCGCCTTCCTGCCGAAGAAGTATGCCAACAGATCCTACAAGGTCGGGCAAAACCTCGTGGCCTGCGTCTTTATGCTGGAGAATCACAAAATAATCCTTTCCCAACGGTCTCACCACTACTACATACGCCTCGCAGAACGCATCTTCAGCACCCTCATCGAGGAGGAGAAGATCAGGATCAAGAGAGCGGTCTCCGTCACAGGCGCGGGATTCGCGAAGATGGCCCTGGAAGGCCTGAACGATACCGATCCCGTCAGGGAATGCCTGCCCTATCTTCCG
>MVRP01000323.1 GCA_002067405.1 Syntrophorhabdaceae bacterium PtaU1.Bin034
ATACCTGTAGCCATGCCTGTAGCCATAATGGGGATAGTGCCGCACGACCACCGGAGGGCCGTATACAGGTGCTACCCCATAGTAAGGGGGATAATAGACGGGCGCGGGATAGGCTACAACAGGGGCAGGAACGCCGATAGCAACACCGATCGACACCGGAGCGCCTGCCTGACTGTGCTGGGGAAGAATACATGCCGCGAGACCCAGAAGGGCAACCATTACAAATAGCCGAACAATCTTCATGAAGCACCTCCGTCGTACGTAAGCTTCGTCTTTTCTCCTGAATATGCACGTCATGTGCCGGACTTCTTATCCTTTGTAAGTGGTTGTGATAACTGATTGATTGCTCCGCTTTATCAGACAGGAGGGGATGATTGACGCGACATTCGTGTCGACGCCCGCTCCGCGCATCGACATTCTTGCCGTGAGACGCTTTTCAGCCCTGGTCTATTTCAGCGCCTTCTTTTCTTTCCCAAAAAAGCACTTTTCTTATCCGTTCGAGGATATGCCGGACTGCCTCCGGCTTCCTGATCGGCTGTATTTCCTTCCACTCTCTCCAGTCGCCCAATAATTCATGATAAAGGTCCGCGCATGCCTTATGGCAAGCAACAGGCAATTCCGGATCGAACCGTGAGGCTGTTGCTTTAACCCTGTGCCGGATTTCGTCTTTTTCGGCATCGCTGTCCGCGTTGAAGACGATAACCTTGGTACTCTTGCTTTCATCACCCGATCCGAATCTTCCCCTGACGTACATATCGTCCGGGGTATCTTTCTCCAGCGTGTCCAGAAAGTCGATGCATGTGTCCATGTCCGGGGCTTGCACAACGATTTTCCAGCAGCGAAAGGCAGACGACAGGCGAATCTCTGTCTTTCCCGCCTGAAGCTGCTCATAAAGGTTTGTGATGCACGGGACGCACTTTCCGTAGATGTTCTTTTTTGTCTTCTCGAGCCTGGGGCTGCTTTCGAAGCTCACCCACTTCCTTTCGTTTCCTGCAAAATACCTTCTGTCAATGTATATTCTGGCCATACCGCACGCTTTTCCCGTATCGTATGTTCCCGCGCCGACGCATTAACATGCATTCCTGTCCGGGTCATACGGAGTTATACACAAGTCTTTCTAAACAAGGATATCAGATTCCGTCGGCGAAGATAAGAACCAGCCGGCTTGCCGGATGATTATGCTCCGGGAAAAGATGACCGAATAAAACCTTAAGTTTAAGCTTCTCGGGTCGATAACTACTGAGAATCCGACATGCCGACCCGAAAGCAGAAGGCAGACGGGGAACGGCAGCAAGGTTCGGTAAGTATCGAATGGTTTGCCAACGAGAAGCAGGGATCACGACGAGGTGCTCCCAAACTCCCGCCGACGTGAGATTTCTCCGTGAAACAGTAACTGCTATCCCACTATGGAGGAGCCTCATGAAGGTCAATCAACAAATCCAACGTAACAATACCCGCCGGTTGCCCGTCCGCGCAGCATGCGTGACGTTCGCCGCCTCAATATTTATCAGCGCCATATTTGTCTTTGCCGCCCGGTTCATTTTCCGGGATGTATATACAGGGAGAGCTTTCATGATCACTGCGTGCATATTTGCCGCAACGAGCGCGGTTTCAGGCTTTCTTGCCTACTTTGCGGTGAAAAGGCTTTTCAAGCCGATCGAGTTTCTTACAACCCGGCTGAAGGAAGTGACAGAAGGCGATCTCACTGCTGATTTTTCCACAGTTCGGGGAAGCGGCCTGGGCGACCTCGCTCGCAGCATGCAGGAAATGCTCCATGCTTTCAGGAATATAGTGGAAAAGATCATCGTGACAACGATAGGAAATGTGGTGACTTTCGGAGAAGAGTTCAAAGGCCTGGTGGCAAATGCGTCGGAAAGTTCGTCACTGCAATCCAATCAGGCCATTACTATTGCTGCCGCAGCCGAACAGATGAGTGCTTCCGCCCAAGCGGTAAGGCAAAATGCCGAGCTGCTGACCGCCACCACAGGGTCAGCCATGAAGAAAGCGTGCGAGGGAGCGGAGATAGCGTCTGAAACGGTAGAAGTACTGGATGCTGTGGGGACATCAACGGGAGTGCTGGCAGAACATGTGGAACATCTGCATGACAGTGTCAAGGAAATCGAAAAGATCATGACGGTCATAAAGGAAATCGCCGACCAGACAAATCTGCTCGCATTGAATGCGGCGATCGAGGCTGCGCGAGCGGGCGAATCGGGAAGGGGGTTTTCGGTGGTCGCCGACGAGGTCAGAAAGCTTGCAGAAAGAACAATAGAGGCCACCGAGGAGATTTCGCAACGGGTAGGCAGGGTGAGCCGGGAATCCACGACGACGAAGAAATCCATGGACGAATCCCTGGTCACGGTGACGGACGTGCGAAAACGGGCATCAGGGCTCGGCATATCGCTCGGTTCCGTGGCGGATTCGATAAGACAGGTCAATGAGAGTTTTCGTGCCATTACGGGGTCGATGAAAGAGCAGTGCGAGACGTCGGTGCAGGTAGCGGAATCGATCAGCGATGTAGCCGTTGCGTCTTCGCAGCTGAAAGAAATGTCCCGTACCGTAAGCCGGAGGGTCGGAGATTTCGAGTCAACCGCCGAGCGAATGCTTGGACTCGTGGGCAGTTTCAAAACGGAATTGCATCGAAAAGCGCAGCGATTTGTAGAGGCCCTTTCCGCGAGCCATGAAGTGCTTTCGTTAGATCCTGCGAGAATGGAGGCCTTTCTCGCGTCTCAGATCAGGACGAACCCGTGGATCGAGCTCCTTTACGTGACCGACGGAAAAGGAAGGCAGCTGACGGGCAATATCTCGGCAACAACCATTGACCGGACGATTCGCGGGAAAGACTGGTCGAAACGACCCTGGTACACTGAGCCGGCAAAAACCGGCACAACCTATCTCTCGGGCCTTTATCGCTCGATGGCCACCAACGACTTCTGCTTTACCGCTTCCGTTCCGCTTTACAAGGAAAAGCGTCTCTGTCTGGTCGTTGCGGCCGACATAAACTTCAGGTCCCTTTCGTCGCTGCGTCAAAGTGCCACAGGAAGTCCGAAGATGCTTTTGGATGGCGTACGGAACCTCTGAGGGACTTCCTTTGGTGAATCCTTTCCCCGCATTGATCTGCTTATGTAAATCGTGGTAAAAGACATGGAAAAAAAGGTGCTGCGCTACTGCATGCAGGACTTTCAGGCCCAAGTAAGAAGGTCAGCCAAGATCGTGAAGGAGGGTTGCCGTGATGGAACAAGACCGAAAATACCAATTCTCCTGGGGATTGTTAGGGGACTTAGCGATAGGAAGGCCCAATCTGGGAAGGGAAACGCGTATCGAGGTCTATCGGCTGATGCAGTACTGTTTCCGGGACGTGATGGAGAGGAATTTCGGGTCGGAAAAGACGGATCAGCTGTTCCGTGAAGCCGGGAAACTGGCGGGCGCCGAGTTCTACGACAATATCCTCGGCAACATAACAGACTTCAATCAACTGGTCCGCCAGTTGCAGGACACCTTCAGGGATCTGGGTATCGGTGTTCTCAGGGTAGAGGAAGCAGATATGGCAAACGGGTCTTTTGTCCTCACTGTCTCTGAAGATTTGGATTGTTCGGG
>MVRP01000324.1 GCA_002067405.1 Syntrophorhabdaceae bacterium PtaU1.Bin034
ATAGCCTGTGCCGCGCGCCATGCCCCTACCAAACGGCGACGCATGTGAGGGTTGCAGGCGCGTAGCGCGTAGAGGGCAAGCTTGTAGCATGCATAACGCATCAACGAAGGCCTGACCCGGAAACCGCCTATATCATGTTTCATGAGAATATAGGCTCGATTAAGGATGTGCATCATGCCGAGTTCCAGTTCGTCTGCACGCCTTGCCCGAGGGCGGCGATGAAAAACCTTCGCCTCTCGTGCGTTCACGATGCAGTGGCTCGCGAGTATGCCCATGCAGGCATCATGGTCCTCAAAGAGGCCGTATCGCCCGAGGATTTCGTCAAATCCCGTTCTCTTTACGAGATCGCTGCGAAATGACATGCGAAACCCGGTGATCGTGCTCGCTACGACCGCTTTCTCTTCTGCCAGCCACTCCGGAACACGCCTGTTTTTGTAGTATACGCGGGCCTGGAGAAAAAACGGG
Organism: Syntrophorhabdaceae bacterium PtaU1.Bin034; assembly: GCA_002067405.1. The sequence goes on from MVRP01000324.1 coordinate 466, forward strand.
TCGGGGAAGAACAGCCTTTCGAATGAATTCATCATCCTCTCGATCAAGACCGGCACGGGAGCGTTGATTTCGTCGTTCCGAGCCGCTTTGCCGCCGGCCGGACCATCGGGAGGGATGAGCGATTCGGAGCCGCCGACCGCTCCTATCAACTCCTCTTCGTCCCGTTCGTAAATTCGTGTCACGGCTTTTGCAAAACCGGGGAACCACAAGGCATCGTCGTCGGGAAAGAATACTACCGGAGCCTTGACGTATTTGAGGCTGACGTTGCGCTGGCTGCATATCCCCGGTTCACATTTCAGGATTTCCAGGGAAAAAGACGCGCCGGTTCTTTTCACAGCCCCCTCGACGACGTTTCGGGTGAGTTTGTGATCATCGCTTGAATCAGCGACGATCAACCGTTCAGGCAGGCGGTCCTGAGAGAGCATGAGCGGCAGCGAGACCTGCAGAACGTCTTGCCTGTTACGGGTCGCGATGACAATGTCGAACTCCATATAAAATATAAGGTAGAACATGATCCGCCTGTTTTGTACCGATTACCCCTTATCCCTTTCTTGCAAAAGCCACGACTTCCTCCATGGGTATGCGGATGGTGTTGCCTGCCCTGAACCTTTCCGCCCCCGCCATTGCCCGCTCCTTGATGATTTTTGCCGTCCCGGGCGGGATGCTCTGGAGCAGCATCTGCACCTTCCCGCTTATCCCCAGTGCCATCTGCCAATATGCTTCACCGTCCCCGATCTCCAGGAAGTTGCTGACCTTATCTATGTGGGTCTCAGTGAAGCCTGCTCGGGCGAATGCTTTCTTCAGGACGCCCTTTTCGGCGAGGTCAAACCATGAGGGCGTCCCGGGCACGATCACGGAAGGGCACAGCTCGGCCACTATTTTAGCCGTTATGCCGAGGGCGGCCGTGCGATCAGGGGTACTCCATACCGATAGGGACACAGTCCCGCCTTTCTTCAGGACCCGTCGCATTTCCTTCAGTGCTTTACCCCGATCAGGCATGTGGATGAGCCCCATGTTGCAGAGAACCACGTCGAACTTCTCGTCGGGAAAAGGCAGGTCCTCGGCATCGCCCTCCTGAAATGAGACATTGCCCAGCCCCTTGCCGGCTGCCCTCGCTTTGGCTTGTTCGACCATGCCGGGGGTGATGTCTATTCCTACCACGGTCCCGGCGGGGGCCACTCGGGCAGCGGCGACCAGAGAGGGAATGCCGATACCGCAGGCAACATCCAGCACTGCCTGGCCGGGCTTCAAATTCGCCCTCTCTATCACGGGCACTGCCAACATTTCGAAGACAGCACCTCCGTGCTTTTCATACGTTTGCGCGGTCCTGCTGTAAGCAAGCTTTTCCGATTCCTTGTACTTTGCCGGATCAAACGGATTCATGGAACCCTCCAGGTAACGCGTTTTTCTTGAAATAGTAGGCTGGGGACCGCGGCATGTAAATAGCCCGAACGGGCCATGCAGTCCTATATGAGGTGCTGACGGGCTGCCCAGAACGCCGCCTGAGCCCGGTCTCTCACCCCGATCTTCTCGAAGATGTTCGCCACGTGCCGTTTTGCGGTATGTGGACTGATCTGAAGAATGCGGGCTATTTCGGGGTTCGAAAAACCCCGGCCGAGAAGACGAAGCACTTCGTTTTCCCTAGAGGTGAGCAGGGCCGAATCCATTGGAGCAGGCGGTTGGTGGCCGGCTGCCTCTTGCAGGGCTTTTTCAATAGCTTCCACATACCTCTGTTCCTGCTCCTGATTTTTCTTTTGCTCGGTGATTTCCGAAGACAGTTCTATCACGTAGTTGACGTCGCCGTTTCGTCCGTAGACCGGATACGCCCTCGTCTCGGCCCATTTTTTCGATCCGTTCGGCAGATCGATCCGCCTTTCTACCCTGCAGGGTTTCCCCGTTTTAAAGACAGTGAGAGACGGACATTGAGGACAGGGCCCATGTCGGCGCCGAAACCTTTCAAAACAATGATGACCTATCATCTCCTTCACTGTGTATTGCGGGACCCGTTTCCTCTCTGCCTTACCTGACGCCATCCGGAGGCGATAATCGACGGCTGCCCGTTGCTCGTTGGCCCATACTATCCGGAAATCGCGATCGATGACGGTTATGGCATCCGTGATGCCGGCAAGCAGGCTTTTGTAGAGATCAGGGGAAAGCACGTCCCAGGATTTGTCCATCATCAAAAGAGCCCGGAGTCCGAGGGTGAAGGCCGCACGGGAGCGGCTTTTCAGGCCACACATCCTGACTATTCCCAATGTTCGCACTATTTCACCGGCAATTCAAACATAAATCGCTTGACGGGCAGGCAAGACTGCCTGTTCCCTCCTTCGTCGGGAAGATTATCTTTCAAAGGCAGAGAAACTTCTTGAATAGTCTTTAAGAAAAGCATATTATTGGCCAGCAGGTGTGGTGTGGCAGGAGACAAGAAAAATAGATATTTTCAGGACTCATTGTTTGAGGAATTCAGGAGCGACACCTGCTACGTCTGCTGTCGAAAGATCCCGCCGAACAAAGGTGTCTGTGTAGGGCAGGGGCTGTGGCGCCACGTAGGCTGCAAACCGGGCAGCAGACAATGGTCCTCAAGCTGCATAGAGGACCGGATCGCCAAGATAGCCGGCTGATATCTACCGACTGTTTCTGTTTGAAAAAACTGCAGACTGTTTCCGAGTGGGGTTGAAGCCTGGATAAGGCCTCTCGGGCTTACCCTTGGAAGACTACTTGGGCGTCACCACTGCCCTCGCCCTTTTCTCTGTTTCGCCCTGCGCGACGACGCGGTCCTCGTTGATGTAGTAAGTCACCGTGTCTCCCGAGATCTTGTCGTTTCCCGAAAACACGACCACATCGCCCTTCAGTATGATTTCGCCTTTATCGTTATAGAAATATGCTTCTTTGCAGGTGGCGGTCCTATCGAGTTTCACGATCTTGACGTTCCCCTCAGCCTTCGCCCTTTCGATCTCATTTGTTTCTTCGTTCACGTAGGCGGTGAGCATGTCGGAGAAGAGATGCAGGTCTTCCTGTTTGGCAATGACGTTGCCTTTGAAGACGATGATTTTCCCCTTTTCGAGACCTTCCATCGTATCGGCGACAACATCAACGGGTTTCTTTTCGGTGAAAAATCCAAGAGAATCCTT
>MVRP01000325.1 GCA_002067405.1 Syntrophorhabdaceae bacterium PtaU1.Bin034
CTTGGTTGACGCACGGGGCTTGAAGAGTTCCTCGGCTTCGTTGTCCAGCTCTTCCAATATCCGGTGGAGGCCGACACCGCCGATCCCTGCAGCAAACAGACTTTCACCTACATCGCCCTTGCCCATCACTATGTCTCTTCCGCCGTTCACCAGATCGGTGTGGCTCAGAGCAAACAAGCGGATGAACTGCTCGGCGCCGACACCACCCAGAAAGGGATCGAGTATTTCGTCGGGCAGGGCGGTCCCATCCGGCGCAAGAAGTGTTTTTGCCCGCCCTTTCCGCCTGGCAAAAGACAGGGTCTTGCCGTTGGACCCGCGTATGATCGCCTCAATCCTCAGCTTCCCGCCTTCGTGGAGGAAATTGTCCGTTGTGCGCTCGGGAATCCCGTAGAGGAGTCCTCTGATCCCGCGCAGTGACATACTCTTGCCGGCTTCGTTCGCTCCGTAAATGATATGAAGGCCTTCGCTGCCTTCGGAAAGGTCCAAAGGTCGATTACTGAAATGACCGTAGGCGGCGAAGTTAAGGCTTAGAATCCTTATGGCTTGCCTCCCAGGGTCAGGAGCCGGGGAATAAGAAATTGCTTTGTCTCCTCCAGGGTCTCCTTGGTGTTCTCAGGATTTAAGAGATCGACAGCGTCAGGCCCGTGAAAAATCTCGATCGGGAGTTTCGCCCGGAAGGCCTGCAACTCGTCCTTCAAGGAAGCGAGCACCTCGTCTGTTGAATCGAGACTATTTATGAAGCGCAGCAGATCGCCCAGTGCGTCATTGCGGTTCAAAGCCTCCTCAAGTGCAACCTGCGTTCGCGTCCTGAACTGCACCTTCTCGATCCACACCGTTCCGGCACTCGCATCGGTAATGCTCGATCTGATTTCGTTGATCCACCTGACCGGTTCCGCTACGAGCGGATCATGAGCCCGGCATGAGCCGTCGATAATCACTCTCACGGCAAGCAGACCCGACCGGCATTCTGCAACCCGCTGCTCGATAAGTTCCCTGGTTCGCTCAACAATGTCCTCGGGGCCGTTCGCGCCCGATGCCTCCACCTCGCAGAGTGCCCACTCAAGTACGTGAAGGTCCCGGTGCTCCAGCACAACCGATCTGTCATCGGAAACGCTCACGAGCGTACATCCCTTCGGCCCTCGCTCCCTGATGTGCCGCCCCTGCGTGTTACCCGGAAACAGGATCCAAGGATTCTCGTTGAGAACTTCCCGCTTGTGGACATGCCCGAGAGCCCAGTAGTCATAGTTTCGCTCAAGCAGTGCGTCGACGCGACAAGGCGCATATGTCTCGTGTCCTTCACGTCCGGTGAGGGCGGTGTGCAGGACGCCTATATTGAAGTAACCGGACACCGCGTCCGGGTAGCTCGCGGACAGGTCCTCCGTGACCATGCGCTGAGCAAAGCTTTGGCCGTGAAGGGCAACACCCAGGGAATCCAAACGGATCGTCTGCGGTTTCCTTGTAGAAAACAGGTTAACGTTGTCAGGCATCCTCAAGCTACGGGTGATCTGGCTCGCGGCGTCATGATTACCCGTCACAACAAAAACCCTAATACCCGCGTCACGGAGCCTTGCTACCTCTTTTACAAAGAAGAGAGCCGTACTATAGTCCTTCCACTCTCCGTCGTAGAGGTCGCCGGCTATGATAACGAAATCGACCTTTTCCTCTATCGCCAATGTCACCAGGTTTTCGAATGAACGGCGTGTCGCTCCGCGGATCTCGTCCACCGGGGCGCCTTCGTACCGTTCGAGACCCCAAAGGGGACTATCGATATGAACGTCAGCGGCATGAATGAAGCTAAACACCTGTCATTACTCCATGAATCAAGAGCTCCACATATTCTCCCTGCTTGGTTGTTTCAGGTTTTTCTTGGGCACATTTTAGGTCGGGCTACCGGTGATGTCAAACAAATTAAGGGAAGATACCTGCCCTACGTGTGTCTGATCATCAGGCCAACTTATTAGCGGTTTTCGAGACGAGGTTCAAGGATCGTGTACGGCGTGAAAAATCAGGATGGAAGATACTCCGCAGCCGAATCAGGCAGCCACCTTGATATATGAAGCTGAACGCAGCCCATCTTCTATCCGGCAATCATGGTCAGACTTTCTTCTTGATCTGCCTTCTTGTCTTCCTGGGGGCACCTGTTTCTCCGGCCTTCAATGCCGTGATTAGATCTGCAATCAGTTTAAGCGTTCCTGGAGACGATTCCCTGACCTCTTCGATTACGTGAGATCTCAAGTTGTCAACGCTTTCTTGTTTGCGTGCGAGGGTAAACAGATCGATCATCTCGACGCCCAGGGCTTCCGCGATCTTGTCCAGGGTATCGATGGAAGCGTTCTTTTCGCCTCTCTCGACGGCACCCACGTATGTATGGTGCAAATCCGCTCTTTCTCCGAGTTCTTCCTGGGACCATCCCCGCTCCTTCCTCAGAATTCTTATCCTTTCGCCCGTGAGCAACCTGATGTTGTCCATTCATTACCCCTTGGCTGATTCTAAAGGGGCGAAAGGGAGAGGGTCCACAGTCGTTAGGAAGTATTTAATGTATTATATACTGTCGATAAGTAGTACAATAGTCGGTCCCCACTGTTTGGATGAAGGTGCAACGCTGATAATTAGAGGCTGTTATGCCGGCATTCGGCGCTAACGAACAGACAGCAACCATGAAGGGCTGTGAAAAGATGTCAAATGAGGAGCTTTACCGGTTCGTGAAGAAGGAATTGCCGTCAGTGGCGGCGACGGTGGGAAAGATAGATGAGTCCAACAGGGAAACCGTAATTGCCTTCCTGAGGTTTCTTAAGATGAGAATGTGTTGAAGCGCCTGGTTAGCAGATCGTTTTGGCACATATCGGTTCGTTACCGACATATGGCGTTTAGCACCTTCGCGGCGAGCTGTAGCTTTGCGCTATCCCCCTCACTGATCAATCCGGCGATGAGTTGTGCCAACTCCTTCGGTTCGTACTCGATACTAAAAAGTTCCGGTATGCCAAGCTTCAAAGCATCGGCGATTTTGATGAACGTATCGAGGGTTGGATTGGCCTTGCCCCTCTCGATGCTACTTATGTATTTCGTGTTCAAGGACGTTTTCTCTGCAAGCTCTTCCTGGGAAATCCCCCTGACCTGCCTCAGCGTCTTGATCCTGTTCCCTATCAGTTTCTTTACGTCTGCCATGTGCCTCTCGCGCGAAGAGTATCGAATTTTCGACAATAAATAGAAACAGCCCTACAGACGTAGTTCATCTGTCTGTGGAACGTAGTATAATAGCTCTGACCAGAAAGAAGGCTTGATTATCGTGCACTCAGAAGGGCAAGGATGGTGGAGAAAAACCGAATCAACAACAACCGATAGGACAGGATCATGGATTACGACTATATGTCCGACGATGAGCTTTTTGTTGCCTTGAAAGGCAGCCGAGACAGTGGAAGAAGTGAACGATTCCAACAGGCAGACTACTATCGCCTTTTTGAAGTTCTTGTCAGACGTAAAAAAAGGTGATGGTGCCTGGTAGGTAGGGTTGGGCTGGAACGAGGACTCTCAGCCCTTTGGGAACTGAGCTGTCACTACGCGACCGCCTTT
>MVRP01000326.1 GCA_002067405.1 Syntrophorhabdaceae bacterium PtaU1.Bin034
GTGGAAGGCGAAGAGCGCGAGAAGCTGGATAAGCTACATAGTGATCGCCCTTGTCTCCAGTGCGTCCAGCGCGGTTATTATCAGCGCCGGCGTCGATGCCCTCGGCGTGGTTCCCTATGCCGTCCTCTCCAAAATCATTACGGTGAACAACGTTGCCGGAGGACTTTTAGGGGTGATCCTTCTCATCGCCGTCTACGGCGTGACAAAAGGGCAGTTTGGGCTTCTCTGGACAGACGTCATGGATGTGGAGCAACCGCCGAGACGCGTCTGGGGCTGCATCGGGGCCTGGGTCGTCACATTGGGCGCCGGGCTAGGGCTTTTCTGCGGCATGGTCCCGGATCTTCCGGTCGCGACCCTGAGCTGGGTCTCGACAGCAATGATCATCGCGGGCTGCATCCTCCTCTAAGGAAGGGTATCATGGCTGCCTCGGTTTCCGTCGAATCCCTCTCCTTTGCCTATCGCGGCGCTCAAGATAAAGCGCTGAAAAATCTTGAGGGGCGGATAGATGAAGGTGCCTTTGTGGCCGTTATGGGCCGGTCCGGCGCCGGTAAATCAACCCTGTGCTGCGCCATGAACGGTCTCGTGCCGAGGTTTTTTCGAGGAACCTACAAAGGACGCGTCTGCATAAGGGGAAAGGAGGTTGCCCAATGCGGCATTGCCGAGCTTGCCCGGATGGTTGGCCTTGTGCTTCAGGACTTCGAGGCCCAGCTCTTTTCCACGAACGTGGAGCTTGAGGTCGCCTTCGGACCTGAAAACCAGCGATTGCCCCGCCACGTCATCAAGGAACGGATCGACCGCTATCTTACCTTTGTGGGCCTTAGCGCATTGCGAAGGCGGGACGTGGCGACCCTTTCCGGCGGACAGAAGCAGCGCCTTGCCATCGGCTCCATTCTTGCCATGGAACCAGACGTGCTGGTCATGGATGAGCCCGTGACAGACCTCGATCCCACCGGCCGTGAAGAGATCCTGTCCGTCGCGGGGCGCCTGAGGGAAGAGGGGAGGACCCTTATCGTGGTCGACAACGAACCCGAAAACGTGGCAAGGGCGGATCAGGTGTGGCTCATGCGCGACGGTGAGATCGTGGGGCAGGATGCACCGTCGGCGATTTTTCGGAATGTGCCCTTGCTCGAGGCGTGCGGGGTGATGGTGCCGCCCCTGACACTTCTTTTTCAAGCCCTCGGTTGGCCGGGCAATCCCGTGACCTTCGACCAGGGCAAACGGCTCATACAGACCCACGGCCTCGCCGCCGGCCGCCGGAATAACAGCCTTTCCGGACCGCTGGCAAGGAGCGTGACAACCCGGGGATCGAAACCTCTTATCGAGGCCCGGGGGGTGTCCTTTCGCTACCCCCGGAGCACCGTCGACTCCCTGAAAGAGGTGAGTGTGACAATAGGCGAGGGGGAGTTCGTGGCCGTGCTGGGACAGAACGGTTCCGGCAAAACAACGCTGGCCAAGCATTTTAACGGCCTCCTCCGGCCGACTTCCGGCATGATGCTCGTCAATGACAAGCCCACTGAAAGCTACAGGAAGAAGGACCTTGCCCGGCTCGTGGGGTATGTGTTCCAGAACCCCGATCACCAGATTTTTGCGTCAACCGTGTACGACGAGGTCGGCTTCGGCCTGAAAATGCTGGGGGAGACCGGAAAGGCGGCGCAGGAGAGCGTGGCTGAAGCCCTCGCCGCAACAGGGCTCGAAGGCTATGAAGAGAGATCGCCTTTTGTCCTTACGCGAGGCGAGAGGCAGCGGGTAGCCGTCGCGTCGGTCCTTGCCGTCAAGCCCCGCGTCATGGTCCTTGACGAGCCGACCACGGGTCTCGATTACCGGCACCAGCTTGAGACCATGAAGATGCTGAAAGAGCTCAACCGGAACGGGAGCACCATTATCATCATTACCCATTCCATGTGGATTGTGGAATCCTTTACATCGAGGACGATCGTCATGGAAAACGGCAGGGTCCTTGCCGATGGAGCAACGCGTGCTGTCTTTTCGGACGAGAGGACGCTTTCCAGGGCTTCCCTCGTTCCTTCGGCCCTGACCAGACTCGCAAACTGGCTCGACACGGCCTCTCTGTCGGTCGAAGGCATGGCAAAGGAGCTTCGACGGTGAACATTTCTCTCTTTTTGGACCACGACACGTGGCTGCACCGCCTCGACCCGCGCACGAAGATGGCAGGCGCCCTGATCGTCTTCCTCATGGTCCTCTGTTTCAATGACCCCTCGTTTGTCGCGGGCCTTACCGCAGGCATCCTTGCGGTGGTCTTTTCTACGAGGACTTTTCCCGCCCTCGCGAAGCTCCGTTATATCCTTGCCCTGCTTTTTCTCTTCAGTGTCGTCCTCTGGCCTTTCTTTTTGAAAGGGCCTACCACCATCTGGTCCTGGAAGTTCCTGAGCATAAGCCGTGAATCACTTTTGTTCGGCATTGCCATGGGTCTGCGACTGTCGACCTTCGTCATTACTGGCCTCCTTTTCCTCGCAACCACAAGGAATGAAGACGTGACGAACGGGCTTATCAAGATGCGGTTCCCCTATGCAGCGGCCTTCGCCCTCTCCACGGCACTCCGCTTGGTGCCTACCTTTGCAGGCACCGGCGCAACAGTGGTACAGGCCCAGGTCTCGCGGGGGCTCGACCTTGAATCAAGAAACATTTTCAGTCGCTTCGGGAAGCTCATTCCCCTTGCCACCCCGATGTTCATATCGGCCATCCGCTATACCAATTTTCTCGCCATGGCACTCGAATCGAGAGGTTTTACCCCGGACGCCTCCCGCACCCTCTACTACGAGCCGGTCATGCGAAAAAAGGATTGGTTCGTTCTTACCCTGTTGGCTGCGCTCCTCTGCCTCTCCCTTTACTTACGGATCGGACGGGGTATCGGAGCGGTCATGCCCGGCCGCATGTAAGAAACGAAATTCGCCTTTTGATCTGGGGCCGCGACCCTCAGGGCCGCCACACCTGCAGCGAAGCGTCAGGCCGCGTTTTCGGCCCTGTCCTTACGCCGCTGCACCATAGCCACCACCATAATGGCAACGATTGCGATATTGACAACGAGCGCCCCCACGCTGAGCCAATTGGCGCGGTGAATCATCTCCGCCACCTCGAAAGGCACATAGATAACGCCGCTGACTGCTGCAAACACTTCAGCCCAAGCCGCCCGGCGGTACAAGCCATAAGCTTCTATAAACCGGAGCATCGAGTACGCAGCCGCGCCCAGCGCGATAACAGTCAACTGCGTGTTCTGCAGATGCCCCGCTGCAAGGATGAAAACACTCGGGTAGTGCGCTGCCGGATTCAGATGCGCATGTTCGACCATGCGAACGGCAAGATCGTGGAGATCTTTGTGTACCACCAGCAGCAACCCGGAAGCAGCCGCCAAAGCCAGGAACCCCTTGAAAGCTTCAAATGTCGCAACTGCTCTGATGGCTTTGTGTGTTTGCATCGGTATCACTCATATAAAATAGCATAACGAGCCTGTAGAAAAAGTCTTCAATTCGAACATCCCTTCCGTATTCAATGCCCTCTTTGGAGGGCCTC
>MVRP01000327.1 GCA_002067405.1 Syntrophorhabdaceae bacterium PtaU1.Bin034
GCGACAGCGAGCAGATCCCATTCCTCGAATGCCCGGCCTGCCACCAGCCCGGCTACTTGCCGAGCCCGGAAGACCAGCGAAGGGCCATTGAGGCTTTCTTAAGCCGTGAAGTCCTGCCCTACGCGCCGGATGCCTGGTACGACCCGGCGAGCGTCAAGGTCGGCTACGAGATCAACTTCAACCGGTACTTCTACAAGCCAAAGGCCCTGCGTTCACTCGAGGAAATACGGGCAGACTTGCTGGCGGTGGAGAAGGAGGCGGAGGGGTTTTTGGAGGAGATTTTGGAGGGATAACCATGCGAATCCAAAGCTTAAGGATTCATAACTACCGCAGCATCCGCGACGTGGAGATGGAATGTCTGCCCCTCGTAACATTGCTCGGCCCTAACAATCACGGAAAGTCTAATCTGCTCGCCGCTCTCGAGTTTTGCTTGTCTCCCTCCGTCAAGCCTGTAGAGCAAGATTTCTTCGTCAATCGTGGCGAAGGGGATAATGACCTTTGGGTTGAGATAACTTTTAACGAACTTACGGAACAAGAGAAGAACATTTTCAAGAAATATGTTCAGTCCGACGGACCTGTTTGTATCCGTAAAACAGCTCGGATACAGAATGGCGGAATTGAGGTCTTCTATAATGGCTACGTAGAAGAGCCGGATGTAGAATGGCTCAAATCGGACAAGGCGGGGGATTACACGACACGGGAAAGCGTTAATCAGACACCGCTAAAAGATTTTGTCCCATCAAGCGGTCGCTTGACTAAGGCAGACATCGAAGAGGCTCAACAAAAATATATAGAACAACATCGAGAGGAGCTCAGTTTTTCACGGGTTCTCGAAAAAGGGCCTTTGATAGGCCAGAGGAATGTCGGTGGAGGCGTGTTGCCCGATTTCTATTTGATTCCGGCGGTACGCGACCTTACGGACGAGATCAAAGTGAAGACCACGACTTTCTTTGGACGCTTGTTGAACCGTGCCGTGCATGAAATGGCCGAGAGAGACCCACGCTTTAGGGAAGCACGCAAGCAGTTGGAAGAAGTCGTGCAGTCGCTGAACGTCCATGACGACAAAGAGCAAGAGAATAATCAATTGGCGGATCTTGAAAGGTCAATTGAGGAGGAACTCCTGACGTGGGGTGTCAAAGTGAATATAGAAGTAACACCGCCAGAACTCGAACGGCTCTTCGAACTCGGCACCGATGTCCATTTGAACGATGGGGTCAAGACCACCGCCGACCGAAAAGGCCATGGGTTGCAACGTGCAATGATGTTTGCTCTTCTTCGAGCTTGGGCGAAGACCCTGCGAGAAGAAAAAAGTTCCCGCTATCAGGAGGGATCAGCCCCGCCCAAGCAATCGGACTCAGTGATTTTTGCCATGGAGGAACCGGAGCTTTTTCTGCATCCGCACGCGCAACGCAGATTAGCCATGACGCTTCGTGAAATAGCCGAACCCCCAGGGCATCAAGTATTCATCTGTACACACTCAACCCACTTTGTCGATCTTGAACACTACAAAGAGGTGGCAATTATCACCAAGCGTTCTCCGGAAGAAGGAACCTGTATCCGCCAATGTGTCAATGAGTTGTTCGAAGGTGATGATACCGACGAAAGGAAAAAGCGGTTCCATATGGCTCAATGGATAAATCCCGACCGTGGCGAAATGTTCTTTGCCAAACGGGTTGTATTTGTCGAAGGTGAGACCGAAAAAGTTGTTTTACCATTTTTGGCTCAAAAACTGGGCGTCTTTGATCCAGATATTTCAATCATTGACTGCGGATCCAAGCACAACCTCCCCTTGTATATTGCCATCGCCAAAGCATTCGAGATCCCGTATCTTGTTATACATGACGAAGACCCCTTGCCCAATCCGATACCCGATGAGTGGAACGATGATAAGAGAAAGGCAAAAATAAGGACTTTTGGACTAAATGATGAAATTAAAACTCTTGTTATAGCGCCTTTGGGGCAGGTGGAAATGCTCTCACCGGATTTCGAGACGGTAAGCGGAGTTTCCAAGAGCCAAGGTGAAAAGAAGGGGAAGGCTCTCGCCGCGCTGGACCATTTTGAACCGGTGGATCGATCAAATATTCCCGATCGGCTGCGGCAAGTGGTCTATGCAGCCTTCAATGCTCAGGGGGCATAAGGATGATCACCAACCTCAAACCCTATCCCGCCTACAAGGATTCCGGCTTGCCCTGGCTGGGCAAGGTGCCGGCACATTGGGAGGTGCGGTGGCTACGTAACATCGTCGAGATGCGAGTCAGCAATGTTGACAAGCACTCAAAGGAGGGCGAGGAACCCGTTCGCCTCTGTAACTACGTGGATGTGTACAGGCACGAGAGAATCCACGCCAACATGGAATTCATGAAGGCGACGGCATCCGTAGAAGAAATCGAACGGTTCCGCCTGGAACAGGGCGACGTGCTGATCACGAAGGATTCAGAAGCCTGGGATGACATTGCGGTGCCCGCGCTGATCGAGTCCTCGGCGCCGGACCTAATCACCGGCTACCATCTGGCCCTTTTGCGCCCAAGGCAGGTGGTCGAAGGCGCATTCTTGCTTCGTGCCCTTCAGAGTCCTCCGGTCGCATACCAATTTCATGTCGAAGCCAAGGGGGTAACGCGTTACGGGCTTTCGCACTACGCTATCAAGTCGACGTCGATACCCCTCCCACCCCTCCCCGAGCAAACCGCCATCGTGCGCTTTCTGGATTACATGGACCGGCGGATACGGGGGGCGATCCGCGCCAAGCAGAAGCTGATCAAGCTGCTGGAGGAGTACAAGCAGGCGCTCATCCACCAGGCCGTCACCGGCCAGATCGACGTCCGCACCGGCAAACCCTACCCCGCCTACAAAGACTCCGGCATGGAGTGGCTCGGCCAAGTGCCGGAGCATTGGGAAGTGCGAAGGCTGAAACATTGGCTTCAGATAAACCTGCGAGTCCTGCCTGAATCTACACCGTTGTCTTTCGAGTTCAGATATATCGATATCGGGACTGTCGGCACTGGTCGGCTGCTTGCTGCGCCCAAACCGATGCGGTTTGGCGATGCACCATCCCGCGCTCGTCGAATACTCCGTTCAGGTGATACGATCGTATCAACGGTGCGTACGTACCTGAAAGCGGTTTATTTCGTTGCGGATGAAGCGCCGGACCTAATCGCATCAACGGGGTTCGCCGTGCTGACCCCAAACAAGATGACTGCACCAAAGTTTGTCAGCTACTTAGTTCAAAGTGACGGCTTCACGAATCGAGTAACCGCTGAGTCTGTCGGCATCGCTTATCCAGCCATTGCAGAGACCCGTCTCTCGTGTTTCGAAGTGCCCGTCCCTCCCCTCCCCGAACAAACCGCCATCGTTGAATACCTCGACACCCAGACAACCAAGATCGACACCGCCATTGCCGCCGCTCGCCGCGAAATCGAACTTCTGTGCGAATACCGCACCCGCCTCATCGCCGATGTGGTCACCGGCAAGCTCGATGTGCGCGAGGTGGCGGCACGGTTGCCGGAGGAGCCG
>MVRP01000328.1 GCA_002067405.1 Syntrophorhabdaceae bacterium PtaU1.Bin034
ATACAGGGAAACCAGGAACAAGGAGAAGGCAACGCTCCAGACCATAGGAGAAAAGTTCCGGTCCATCCTGATGGTGGGTCTTGTCGCTTCTCTCGGTCTTCTCCCGGCCGCGCTTTCTCACGGGGTGGGGAGCCAGGTCCAGAAGCCTCTTGCCATCGTGGTCGTGGGTGGCATGTTGATAGGAACAGGCATCATTCTGCTGGTAATACCGTTGCTTTTCCGGTTTGTGCAGATAGATGAATAGAGTTTTCAAGGAGGTGCAGGATGACGCCCTATGTAAGAATCAAAGAGTACGTGATTAACCTGCAGAATGTGACCTTTATCAGGGTTAAGGACGATTGCATCGATTTCGGCCTTGTGGAAAGGCAGGACGGGCAAAACTACATCCGGTTCGAGAAGGGCGTGGACCTTCAGGAAGCGGAATTCGAGCAGGTCAGGGAGTTTGTCCTGGAGCTGCCGGACCCTGACAGGGTGATTTTGGTGTGAGGACGGACAGAAGTTTTTCCGAGACGGCGTCCCTACGGCCGGTGCCATTAGCAAAAGCCAAACCGTTACAGGAGCATCTCGATCAGGCGGGGACCTGGCTCGGAAAGCGATGTCCCTATCTCCCGGACCAAAGCTTCGGCGGTTTCGACGGCCACGGCCGGGACACCGAACCCCCTGGCAATACTGACCCAATCGATAGATGGAGGCGAAAGGCTGCTGAGTGCCTTTGCGCTTGACCCCAAAGATTCCATGCCGGAGCGGGAAAACTCTGTTTCAATGATGCGATAGCTCCGGTTGGAACAAATCAGTGTGGTAATGTCCAAGCCTTCCCGCGCCTGGGTCCATAACGCCTGCACGGTGTACAAGGCGCTGCCGTCCGCCTGAAAACTGATAATCCTCCGACCCGGGCTCGCAAGGGCGGCGCCTGTCGCGCACGGCAACCCATACCCGATTGAGCCGCCGGCTATTGTCATAAGCGAATGGCGAGGGGCGCCACCCGAGACGCCGTAGTACGAGAAAGCGGTCGTCAATCCTTCGTCGACAATGATCGCGCCCTCCGGCTGAAGTGCGGCAAGAACGAGGCAGACCTTTTCGGCCGTCAATTGGCCTGTTGGAAGGGCTGGACGGCCTGAAGCTGCAAAGACCGTTCCTTCGAGACGAGAAAGCGGAGGAGCACCGAGAGCATCCGCAAGGTTTTCGAGTACCTGGATCTCATCCTGGCCGTCAGTCCAAACAGATATCCTCTCCCGGTTTTCCGCCAAAAGTCTTCCGGGTATTCCCGGATAGCCAAAAAAAGACACCGGCTCTGCGGCGCCGGCAAAGACAAACGCCTCGTAGTTGGACAGAAGTCCCAGGGCCGCCTCCGGAAAATAAGGAATACGGCGTACGGCGGGCAAACCTGCACCTCGGTCCATGCAGACAGGAAAAGAACCGGCAAGAAGATCGCATCCCGTGGCAGCTTTTATACGCGCCGCAGCATGAAGGCCCCCTTCGCGCAAGGCCCTGCCTCCCATAAAGAGCGCGGCCTTTTTGCCACTTTTCAGCATTCGGGCAGCCCTTTCGATCACGCTAACGTTGACCGGGTTGAAAGCAAAGGAGGCCGTCGGCCCCACCTCGTCTGACACCGGCATCTGCTGGAGGTCGTTCGGCACGATGAGGGTGGTAATCCGGCCGGCGAGAGCGGAAGTCACCGCATCTGCCATATCGCGCCCGACTTCGTTAGCGGACGTGCTCGTTCTCTGCCATACCGACACGGTGCCTGCCAGCGACGCGATGTCCATGGCAAGGGGCGGATCATTTGCAACATGCCAGGTTGCATGCTCGCCAATAACGTTGACTATCGGCGTCCTTGCCCGTCGTGCGTTGTGAAGATTCGCGATGCCGTTCGCAAAACCGGGTCCGAGGTGAAGAAGTGTCATGGCAGGCTTTCCGGTAATCCGGCCGTATCCGTCCGCTGCCCCGGTACAGACACCTTCAAAGAGGCCGAGCACGGGCTTTATTCCGCCAATAGTATCAAGGGCGGCAACAACCGGTATTTCAGTAGTGCCCGGGTTGGAGAAACATATCGTAATGTCTGCGGCAAGGGCCGTTTTGACAAGAAGCTCTGCGCCATTCATAAATACCCCCAGTTCGCGATCCATGTCCGTATGGTGTTAAAGCGGCATCAGGTAATAATACTGACAATGGCCCGGCGATGCGCATGGCGAGAGTTCCGGCAATGATCGACTTTACCTCAAGCCCAGTGATCTCCGTCCGTCTTTCGGGCGCCATCGCCCCATGCCTCCTATCATAATGCACCTTGCTTTGGTTTCGCTCAAGTCCTTTTTAGCCGATGGTAGAGAGGTGCCGTGGCTTCCGCCTTGCCTCCAATCTCCTTCGCCAGTTTTGCCACCGTCTCGCAGCCGTCGGCGCAGGCACCAGCAATTGTGGTGCCGAGGACGGCGAGAAGATCTGGTTCTTGAAAGGATGATGCAGATTATCAGGGATATGAGGAACGGATAGACCCCGGCATAGACTGTTGCCATGGGGGGGTTTTGGTGATGTTCTTGACACAATGCCGGGGGCGAAAAGCCCCCGGCATTTCGTTCACCTGTTACTTGCCGTTCTTCTTCAGATAGTCTCTCACGAATTTGAGGACCTGGTCTCCGGGAAGGCCTTTGGCTTTCATGTTCTTCACGTATTCGTCGAAGATCGGCTCGGTCTTTGCAGCCCATCGGGCATTTTCTTCGGCGGAAAGGGTGATGACCTTGTTGCCCCTCTTGGCGGAGAATTTCTTTCCCGACTCGTCGATCTGTTCCCATACCTTTGCCTGTTTCTCTATCCATTCCTGGTTGATCTGCTCGATGATCTTCTGGTCCTGGGGGGAAATACTGTTCCATTTGCTCTTATTCATCGCGACGAGGAAGGTGGCGGAGAAGGCCACACCGTAATCCTCGGTGGTGAACTTGATCACCTCGCCCAGTTTCCAGCCCTCTAATGCCTCGTACGGCCCGGCAATACCATCACACACCCCCTTGGAGATGGCGTCATAAGCCTCGCCCATCGGCATCGCTACCGGCGTTCCGCCAAGAAAAGATATCATCTTGGCTGTGCTCCCGTAGGTCCTGATTTTTACTCCATGCAAATCCTCAAGCTTGGTCACCGGCTTCTTTGTGTGAAGGATGCCCGGTGTCTGGCCGTGGAAGTACATCACCTTGACCTCGTCCAGCTCCTTGGGCTTGAATTTGGCGTAGTACGCGTTCATGAGGCGTGTCGCTACCGTTCCGCTCGGATACCCGAGGGGGTAGTCCAGCACTTCGGTGAGTGGAAATTTTTTCGCCGTATACCCGAGAACAACGTTTCCAGCGTCAACGACTCCTTGAACAATGCTATCGTACGTCTGGGTGGGAGGTGTCAGAGTCGCCCCTGCATAATGGCGCACCTTTACCCTGCCCTGGGTCCTTTTCTCGACCTCTTTGCACCAATCGGCGGTAATCTTACCGTTTTCATGGCTTGGAGGGAAGAATGTCGAGAACCTGAGGGTA
>MVRP01000329.1 GCA_002067405.1 Syntrophorhabdaceae bacterium PtaU1.Bin034
GGTAACTGTCCCGTGAAAGAAAAACGGAAAACCGCTTTCAGGAATTCCGTACACACCCTATGGTGAACTTACTACGTTCAAATCGCCGAAATATGTCTTGTACACTCCCAGGTCCCGGGAGAGCATACAGTCGGCCTGAACAAGCGCATGGGCACCAATCATAAAATCTGCCAGAACATGGAGCCGTCTCGTAAACCCCGCGCCGCATTGCGGGCACGCAACATCGAAGGTGCGACCACACCTTGCGCACGAAAAGAGGTTCCTGTTGCCTTTTCGAGAGTACTCCACCCATCTCGTGCCGGCTATGTGGAGCGCCTTCTCGTTCCAATGGGTCAGCCTGATCCCTGTCTCAGCAAGAAATGCTTTCAGCTCTTTTTCGGAGGGAAACCAGGCGGCAAGTTCGGCATAAACTACACCGCAGACAACTAATTGACCCTCTGACAGATGTTGGTCCAGAAGCGTCTTGGAGGACAGGCCGAAGGGTTCGCCGGGAATAAGGATATCGAGAATGATATTGGTGTCAATGGCCGTTATCATGGCCCCTGGCCTCTCTGACGAGATCATCGCTCCGTTGTCCCTCGAGATGCTTCAGCTTTCCCACCCATTTGTCGAAAGGAGACTTGGTAACTACCTTGGTTATTACCAGCATGCCCTCCTTTTCCTCGAAGCCTACATCTTCTCCGGGCCGGACCCCCAGCCGTTCCCTGACCTTTTTGGGAAGAGTGATCTGTCCTTTTGATGTGATCCTGGCAGTTATCATAAATAGATCCCTCCTACGAGACGCTGCGTCAGACCCTGCTGTAAGGTTTTATGTTCCTTACCTACATTGTAAGGTGACATGGGCGACCCTGTCAACAACCACGCAATAATCACCACTCCTTTGCACTCAGGATACGCCGGGCAGCCCCGGAAGCTGCCTTCCCGCGCTCCTCCCGGTAATTGCCGCTCAAGACGGATCCTGGTCGCGGTCAACCCTTGCTCTTCCTATTCTTCCTTGGGGATGATCCCTTTCTTCAGGGCGTATTTGATCAGGTCGGTCTGCGTATGGACGCCCAGCTTTCGCATCATGTTTGCCCTGTGCGTCTCCGCCGTGCGGGGGCTTATGAAGAGTTTGCCGGCAATCTCGGGGTTGCTGCAGCCCTCTGCCGCAAGGTGAAGGACCTCCCTTTCGCGGGACGTGAGGGTATCGTAGGGGTCCAGAGACGTATCCTGCTTCTTTTCCAGATAGGCTTCTATGGCGCGTTCGGAAAGGGTGGGACCCAGGTAATGATGGCCCGTGATCACCCTTTGGATGGCATTGACCAGATCCGATATGGCGGATTCCTTGAGAACGTATCCATATGCCCCGTTTCTCAGGGCCTCGATCACATAGGGCTCGTTCATGTACATCGAAAGGATTATTACCTTGGTGCCCGGGGAGAGCTTCGAAACCTGGCGGGTCACCTCGATCCCGTTGAAGCCGGGCATCATTAAGTCGACGACGAGGACATGCGGTTTTGTCCGCATTGTCACATCGACCGCCTTCAGCCCGTCGCTCGCCTCTCCGACCACGGAAAAACCGGGTTGATTCTCCAAAAGGGCCTTCACACCCTGCCTTACGATAAGATGATCGTCTGCCAGAACTATATTTATTGTTCCCATGGTTATTCGTCGTCCCTGTTGATTGGAAGTTCTGCGGTGAGACGGGTGCCTGCCGAGGGGCGCGTCTCGATGGTAAGACGGCCTCCCAGCAACATTGCCCGCTCACGCATCCCGTACAGTCCTCCGGTTAGCCCTGCGTTCAATACCGCATCATTAAAACCGATGCCGCTGTCCTCGATCTGAATTCCCAGCGTCTTTCCGTCTGACCACAGCCTCACTATTACCTGATCCGTTTTTGCGTGACGCGCCACATTGGTAAGCCCCTCCTGCGCGATCCTGTAGATCGTCGTCTCCACCTCTCTCGGGAAACGCTCGTCGTTACACCCTGAGTGTTTGAACGTCACTTGAATGGCCGTCTGGTTGGTGAAACGCTCGAAGTGCCAGAGGAGTGTCGGCAGAAGCCCGAGATCGTCGAGCATCGACGGCCTCAGCTTAAGGGACAACTCACGGACGAGGACGACCAGCTTGTTCACGATCGATTGCGCTTCCATCAGACCTGCCTTTGTCTTTCCTTCCGACTGAAGCACATTCATCTCGAGGGCAAATTTGAGACCTGTCAATTCCTGACCTATCTGATCGTGGAGCTCACGGGCAATATACCTGCGCTCAGCTTCCTGCACTTCAACGAGCTGAAGAGAAAGGGCTTTCATCTGGGTGTGCGATTGACGCACCTGGCTGAAAAGCCGCGCATTTTGCACGATAACGCCGACCTGCTGCCCCAGGGTCTTGAAGAATGCGATCTGATCCTCATGGAAACTCGGCGCTTCCCTCATGAGGTATATCATTCCCTGGATCTCCCCTTTTGCGAGCAGGGGAATGCGAAGATTGCTCGACCCTCTGTGGAGGAATTTGCTGAAGAGAGAATCATCCGACCGGGAGGAAGGGATATGGTGGATAGCCGTTTCGCCGGTGTACTGCCGGAGCACAAACGTTTCAAAATCACTGACGAGGCGGTCCGGCACACCCCAGGACATCTCCATGGTCAGCGCGTTGCCCGATTCGTTGTAGAAGAAGACGCCCCCGACAGGAATCCCCAGCTTCTCCACGAACACCCTCTTCAACGTTTCCAAAATCTCCGGCAGATGAAGGGAGCTGCTCACGGATGCAATAATGTTATTCAGGACTTCCAGCTCCAGGTTCCGCTCTCTGAGTTTGTCGCCTGCCTCTTTGCTCTCGGTAATATCCTCACAGGTCAGGAGTATTTCGTTTGTTTGCAGCTGAACAGGAATGAAATTGACATATTTATGCGTGTTGTCCCTGCATGTCACCTTTCTGGTATAGGGTGCCCCCTCTCCCGGCTTCCATGATCTCAGGTTGTTCCACCAGTTGTGTAAGGCCTTGTTCCTGTATGTCGGATCGGGATATGCCCGGAGGAACCAATCTTCCACATTCGGTATGTCGGCAATATCATAGCCGAAGAGTTGCTTGAACTTGGGATTTATATACTTGATCTTGTCATCCGAGCCCATCATTACGATGCCGACAGGAAGGCTTTCCGTCATGGTCTGGAACTTCTGCTTTTCCGCGCGCAGCTCTTCCTCGGCCCTTTTTCTGGCCGTGGTATCGGTAAGCACGACGAGACTCTTGTCCCCGAGGTAGGTAACACGGAACTCCACGTCCTTGTACTGGCCGTTCTTGCCCGCTATGCGCCACTCGACATCCCTGCCCCGCCCTTCCGGCAGTCTGTCCTCCTTCCAGAAGG
Source organism: Syntrophorhabdaceae bacterium PtaU1.Bin034 (assembly GCA_002067405.1). The sequence continues at coordinate 3,344 of MVRP01000329.1, forward strand.
CTACCACCTTCGCCCTGTACTCGGGATCGGGATATGCCTTTTCGGCCCAATCCCGGCCGGTTGGCACATCGTCCAGGCCGTACCCCGTTATGTTGGAGAATTCAGGATTGAAGTAGACAAATCTTGATTCCGTGTCAAAAAGGGCAATGCCGTGCGG
>MVRP01000330.1 GCA_002067405.1 Syntrophorhabdaceae bacterium PtaU1.Bin034
TCTTCTACAAGCACAGAGAAAACATCGCCCGCCTCCGGGCAGGGAGAGAGAACAAGATCGGAAGATGAGAAGCTGAGAGGATAAGAAGATGAAAAGCTGAGAAAAGACAAGAGGGTGGAGGGTTGCACAAAAAAGCTACACAAGTGAACGACAACAAACAGATTAAACACTTCAGGGACCTGGATGTCTATCGGAGGGCTTTCCGTGCAGCAATGGAAATATATCAAATGACGCAGGCATTTCCTTCTGACGAAAAGTATTCTCTTGTTGATCAGATACGGAGATCGTCGAGGTCCGTTTGCGCCAATCTCGCCGAATCTTGGCGGAAAAGAAAATATATTGCTGTCTTCAAAAATAAACTTACAGATGCCATGCAGGAAGCATCGGAGACCCAAAGCTGGTTGGAATTCTCCTTTGCCTGTAACTACATTGACGGTGTGCAGTTTAGCAAGATTGATGATGAATACGAGCAAATCATATCGATGATCAATTCAATGGAAAGGAATGCGGAGAAGTTCTGCTTTTAGCTCAGCTTCTTATCTTCTCAACTTCTGCCTTTTTCTCGTCCTCAGGTAATCCTCCATGAGGACCTTTCCGAGTTCTTTCGGCTCGGTGAAAAAGACGCGTCCGAGGTTACGCTTTGCGAGAATGGAAGCGAATTCTCTCAAATGGGGGGTGTTGTCGAGCATTATAATGTTGAGGGTTATCCCTTCCCTCTGGTAGATGATTGCCTCTTTCAATACGCCGATGGTCGCTTTCTCGAAGCCGATATATTTACCGTCCTCGCAGTTCGGCTCGGTGTCCGTTATGAGATAGACCTGCTTGTCGGCATTCTCACCCATCGATGCTGTCCTGAACTTTCTAAGGGCGCTCCGCATATCCGTCGTACCCCCTGCGAAGGTCATATTGAGCACATCCCAGTAAGCCATCTCGCGAACCTGGTTGGAGAAGAGAAAAAGCCTCATTTTGTCCTTCGAGTTCCTTTTGATAAGTTCGGACAAAGCGAGGCAGATGTCCATGGCCGCATGGATCTTCTCACCGCTCATGCTTCCGCTCTCATCTACAATGAGACCTACGCAGAGCTTCGTATCAATGGTCGTCTCTCTCACCCGCAAGTCATCCTCAATGAACTCTATCCGGTCTGCTCCGTTCCTCCCCTTTTCAAGGGCCGACAGAAGCGTGGCCTCCATGTCGATTTTAAAGAACTCGTCGCCGTATTCGTAGGGCCTGTTTCCAAAGCCTTCACCCATCCCGAAACCCTCTTCTTTTGTCGCATTGGTCCCGGTATTCGTGGCTGAAAGATTCTCCCACAACCTCCTGAGCACATATTTGGCAAGCCTGCCCGATCCTCTCGGGGTTATGCGAACCCCGTTCTCGTTGACTTCGATCAAATCCTTTTCCACAAATTCCTGGAGGCTGTCCCGGATATCCTCCGGTTCAAGCCCTTCTTCCACGCGGTCCATCATTGCGAGTTCTTCCTCGAGCCGCTTTCTGTAATCGTCTCCGAGGTACTCCTCGAGAAGTTCGTCCAGGTCGCCCCCTGCAGCAAGCTGCTCCAGCAATTTATAAGAGAAGCCTTCCTTCAGTTCCTGTAGCTCTCCCCTTTTTGCCTGCAGGTTGCCCTTCGCCTTTTCAAGCCGCTTCTTCGCATAACTCCACGCCTTCTCGTGCAGCCCCTTTATGCTGTACCGGCTTTCATTCATGAGGTTGGCGATGGTTTTGTCGTCCATGTGCGCGAGTTCGTACAGCGTTCTCTCGTCGGCCTCCTCGCCCTCGCCGCTGCTGCACGCCATACATCTGTCGCAAACGGACATCATCTCCAGGTTCCCTTTTGCGCCCATGAGATCTCCCTGGGTATGTAAACTTCGGCTGCGTCCGATAAATCCTGAGGATAAAGCCAATTCTTTCGGATGCATACATTAAGGATGAACTCGGCAGCCGACATCAAATACTCTTCCTGAACCTCGGGGTTCTTTTCCGCTTCCAGGAGCACATCGTCCTCATCGGCGACAAGCTTCTCCAGCCTCAGCTTCTCTCTTCCCATATTCTCGATTTCCTGGAGCCTCTCTCTCAGTATGGCGGAATCGCGGACAAATTCCGGCCATCCCTCCGAAGGTCCGCCGATCATTGCCTGTACCTCTTTTTCTATGGGCTCCCGGTCCCACGTGACCGCAATGTCATTGCCCAAATCAAACAGCGCGTTCCTCACAAGATCTTCGGAAAGTTCGTCTATCTTGCGGATAGTTTCCCTCGGGTTCTCAAAATCGACCAGGTCCTGCCGGAGTTGTACACGGCCCCTCAGCGCCAGTTTAAGACCCGCGCCCACATCCCCGAGCCGCGTCACCCGCCGCCTCTCGATCTCGGTTGAAGAGTACGTGTGGTCTATTGCCCGGGTCGTGCCCCTGATGCTCGCTTTCTTATCAAGCCAGCGGCAGGTCCTGCTTTGCCTGACGGACTTGTTTATCAAGGAGAGTATCCACCACGGCGCCAGGACCTTTCGCTTCACGTCTGCAATTTTGGGGAAGTCGGCAGGAAACTCCTCTTCGCGCCCTCCTCCGTCCTTTCCGCCGAACCGTTCCATCATCATAATCATGAACTCGACATTCTCGTCGGGAAGGTCCATGTAGATCGTTTCCAGCCGGTCAAGGAGAGGCCGGGGCACTTCATTGACATGAGAGAAGCCTTCGGGATTCCCCGTAGAGACGACGAGAAGGTCCAGAGGATATTCCCAGTTGTATTCCTCCAGTATTGCTTTCTTCTCCTCAATGATGGGGTGGAGCAATACCTGCACCTTCGTCCTTATTGCAGGAAGCTCGTCCACGAACAATACGCCCCTGTTAGCCCTGAAAACACCGGTGCCTGCAAACGCAAGGGGGTCATTGGGACTCATGCCTTTCGCTATGGCCTGGATATCCTTCAATCCGAGAAGCTTCGCCTCGTTCGTGTATTCATTGCCCTGTATCCGGGAAAACCGTTCAGGGCCGCTGATCCATTCGATACCGAAGTCGCGGACCGGATCGGCGCTTGCCCTGCAACGCGGACACATCCGGTCTTTCGGCCATTTCGGATCGTCGTTGTAAGGGCAACCTTTGATTTTCGGAACAGGGCCGAGCAATTTGCTGACAGACCGGGCGAGCCGCGTCTTGCCGGTGCCTTCCTCGGAAACGAGGTATGGTTGAGCGCCGGACAGCAGTGCGCGCAAAACGTCCTGTTTCACCTGCTCCCTGCCCTGGATTTCCCCCAGGACCTCCGCCCCGCTTTCAATCCCCTTAAGAATAGAGTATCTTAGTAGGTATGAAATCGGTAAGGACTCGTAACGTTCCAGTAGCTCCCTATCTTGCGATGCTGTGAATTTTGTTTGCATGTTATTTACCGCAGTTGAGTTGTTTTAGGAATATCTTAATATAAAGCATAATATAGATTAGCGAAGAGGCTAAGTCAACCTATGGGCAGTTCGGAAATATTGCTTGACTCTCCTGC
>MVRP01000331.1 GCA_002067405.1 Syntrophorhabdaceae bacterium PtaU1.Bin034
GGGCTCGCTGCCATTATTTGCGATGTGAGCGGGATAGATGAAGGGGATACCGTGGAACTGCGTGTTGATGACGGGATTCTTTCCGATATAAGCAATGGGATGAAAAGGAACTTTAACGCCCTTTCTCCCATCATGCGGCGTATTCTGGACGAAGGCGGCTTAGTACCGTACATCAAAAAATATGGTGAGTTAAGAGTTGACAGATAAAATACAGATTGTCTATTTACAGGGTGACGGCGTAGCACAGGACATCTGGAACGCCTCACACGAAGCGCTCGAGGAAGCGGTCATCAGGGCCTACAACGGTGAGAAGCGAATCGAATGGATCAGGCTGATCGCAGGTATCGAGGCCCTGGAGAAACAAGGCCGGCTTCTGCCTGAAGAGACAATCTCCGAGATCAGAGAGCGGAAGGTCGCCATAAAGGGTCCGCTCACGACGCCTGTCGGAGGCGGGTTTCGTAGTATCAATGTGTATCTCAGACAAATATTCGACCTCTATGTGTGCCTGAGACCCGTTCGGTATTTCGAGGGGCTGCCGAGCCCGTTAAAGAAGCCCCATAGAGTCGATTTCGTGATACTACGGGAAAACACGGAAGACCTTTACAAGGGGATCGAGTGGGAAGCGGGTACGGATGAGGTGATGGAGATCATCAACTTCCTGAGAGAACGAACAGAGACACCTATTCCCGATGATTCAGGGATAGGCATAAAACCTATCAGCAGGGACAACACGAGACGGTTCGTCAGGTGGGCCATAGAATATGCGCTGAAAAACAGGAGGCGTGTCATTACTGTTGTCCATAAGGGCAATATAATGAAATACACTGAGGGAGCGTTCAGGAAATGGGCATACGAGCTGGCTGAAGAGTACATGGACAGATTATCGTTCCGGGAGAATGGTGAAAAGATCATATTTAACGACAGGATAGCGGACAACATGTTCATGCAGGCGATACTGAGGCCCGAAGAGTACGACGTGCTTGTCTGTCCGAACCTCAACGGTGATTACCTGTCGGACGCCTGCGCTGCACTCATAGGAGGCCTTGGAGTAGCCCCTGGCGCCAACATCGGGGACGAAATTGCCATATTCGAGCCTACCCACGGCAGCGCGCCCAAATATGCGGGAAAGGATATGGTGAATCCGGCTTCATTTCTGCTTTCCGGAGGCATGATGCTCGCCCACGTCGGCCTGGACGAGGCATCCCGTCTTCTTACTGCGGCAATCGAGGCGACAGTGAGGGAAGGCGTCATGACGTACGACCTTGCCCGACAGATTGACGGCGTCATTCCTGTAAGCTGTTCGGTTTTCGGGAACGAAGTTACGAAAAGGATAGGTAAAACGCAATGATAGATGAGATAAGAAACAGAATGGATACGCTTGTTGAACGCATACATGCCCTTCGAGGTTATCTTTGACACTGCTGCCCTCAAACAACGAATCGAGCAATACGATCAGACACTAGGACAAAAGGACTTCTGGGAAGACCAGGAGAAGGCGCAAAAACTCCTGAAAGAAAGAGCCAGAGCTCAGGACGAACTGCAGCGATGGGAGAGCAAGGAAAAGGAGTTGGAGGAGATTCTCATTCTCAGCGAGATCGCCCGGGAGACTGAGGATGCAGGGGATATCGCTGAACTGACGGGAAGGGTAGAGAAGCTTGACGCCGAACTCAACAGCTACGAGATTGAGCGTATGCTGGGTGAGGAAAACGACAAGGAAAACGCAATTGTCTATATAAATGCGGGGGCCGGAGGCACCGAAGCCCAGGACTGGGCGGAGATGCTGATGAGGATGTATCTCAAATGGGCTGAAAAGAAAGGCTTTGAGTCACAGGTAGTCGATCTCCTTCCGGGCGAAGAGGCTGGTATCAAGAATGTGACGTTCATCCTGAGCGGTGCTTACGCTTACGGCAACATGAAATGCGAAAGCGGCATACACCGCCTGGTTCGTATTTCCCCATTTGATGCGAATGCGAGGCGGCATACCTCCTTTGCCTCTGTCTATTCCTACCCCGAAGTTCCTGAAGGCATCCATGTCGACATTCAGGAAGAGGACCTCAAGATAGATACGTTCCGGGCAAGTGGACCGGGAGGACAACACGTAAACCGAACGGAGTCGGCCATTCGTATTACCCATCTCCCCACGGGCATTGTCGTTCAATGCCAGAACGAGAGATCCCAGCACAAGAACAAGGCCATTGCAATGGCAATTCTGAAATCGAGGCTTTTTGAACTGGAGAAGAGGAAGCAGGAGGAGAAGCTCAACCAGCTGAACAAGGAAAAGAAGGAGATCGCATGGGGGAGCCAGATCCGGTCGTACATCCTTCACCCTTACAAACTGATAAAGGATCACCGGACAAAAATCGAGGTGCATAACGCCGAAAGTGTACTCGATGGAGACCTGGACCAGTTCATCAAGGCTTGCCTTTTGTACTTGACTTTTGAGGCCAAAAGAGATTAAGTATTGGGAATGGAAGAGCTATTTAGCGACAACAGGCTTGGAGAATTGGAGGAGAAGATCGACAGTCTCCTCAACAACTACAGAGGAATGAGGGAAGAGAAAGAGGCCCTGACTGAGAGGATCGCATCTCTTGAGGCGGAGAATCGGGAGTTGAAGGGGCAAATGGCGAGAGTGGAGAGCGAGAAGGACGAGATAATGCTCAAGGTCAGGAGCATCTTGGAAAAAATCGAAAAGATAGAAGTGTAAATTGGGTAAGGTTGAAGTTACGATACTCAACCAGTCTTTTACTTTTGTAGGGGAGGATGAACAGAGGATCAGGCGGGTGGCTGGTTTCGTGGACGACGAGATCAGGGCCGCGTCACGGAATTTCGGAATTGTAAACACGCTTAATGCAGTTATTATGGCAATGATGAAGGTTGCTGATGACTACATAACCATGAGGGAGCGGTTCGAGAAAGTCGAAGATAAGACGTTAAGACTTTTGAGAAAGGTTGAGGATGTTGAGAATCCCTGCGGTGTACGTGATAAATGGTAAACTTAGAACCAACACCTCTTTGCGGGGGGCTTACTTTCTGTTGCGGTGTGCATGCTCGCACTGCGAGACGCCTGAAGCAACAAATTAGCACCCACTTTGCTTGAGAGGTTCGAGAATTACTGTTTACACGGCATCGTGGGGTCTCTTTTACAGGGGTAGTACCGAGGAAACAGCAGTTAAATATAAATAATTTCTTGATGAATCAGGAGGCTTAGACAGTTTTTGTCTAACATAATTTAAGAAATTCTTTATCCTCGTGCTGCCCCCTCAGGTTCTACTTGAAGGGGGGACCTTGAATACAATACTGTACATTCTATTCTGCATTGCAGGCATAGTTGCGGGCTATCTCCTTGCAAAATTTGTCCAAAAGAAAAAAATAGGCGAGTACCAGGCAATAGGCAGGAAGATACTGGAAGATGCGAAGAAAGAAGCCGATGTTGCCAAGAGGGAAGCGTCTATTCAGGCAAA
>MVRP01000332.1 GCA_002067405.1 Syntrophorhabdaceae bacterium PtaU1.Bin034
AAACTTAGATCTGGAGATGAAAAAAAACGAAGTCATGAAGATTAGTTTCAGTCCTTCTTGTTTGTTTATGCATTTTGGGGGTTTTTCTTGGCATGGATCAAAGTGTTTTCCGTGCACGAACCAAGTTGTATGGAGAAGATGGCCCAGGCAATCGTCCGAAAGACGACGGCCGGGGCAACCTTCTCCACCTGCTGATTAGCAACCTATATTCTGCGCATCGATATCCGGTGTTCGGGTTCCTCCGTAACGTCGCCTGTCCACCTTTGGAAGAGATTGTGGTCTACATTCAAAAGATCGAGTATCTTGCCAACTATGTGGTCAATAATATCTTCTATCTTTTTAGGGTTGTGATAAAAGGCAGGAACAGGAGGTAAGATAATGGCGCCCATTTCGGCCACCCTGGTCACGAGTTGAAGATGGCCCACGTGAAGAGGCGTCTCCCTTACTACGATCACGAGACGCCGCCTTTCTTTCAGGACCACGTCTGCTGCCCGTGTAATCAGGTTTTCATTGTAGGAATTTGCAAGGCCTGACAATGATTTTATGGTACAGGGAACTATCGCCATCCCATCCGTTTGGAACGATCCGGATGATATGGCAGCTGCAATATCTTTTGCATCGTAGAGCTTGTACGCAAGTTTTTCAACGTCGTCTACGGAATAATCTGTTTCGATAAGGATATTCTGTTTTGCCGCTTCTGAAAGCACGACATGGGTCTGAACCTCGGAGTTCCTCAGCACCTCAAGCATTCGTATCCCGTAGATGACTCCCGTGGCTCCGGTTATCCCTACAATGATCTTTTTCATCTCTTGACCTCCTGCTTATACCCAAGCGATCGTGAATCAAAGAAGTAACGAACGTGTTTGTAGGTGCGATGAATGGACCTTTGATTCTGTTTTCCTTGTCTCGGTTCCTTCGTTTTCAAAGCAACGTTCAATGACTGTGCATAATCAATAAAAAGGAGTTTTGATGCCTTTCTCTTTCTCCTTGGCCCTCCAGAATTCGATCCTTTCCTTGATGAATTTCACATATGCTTCGAAATCTGCTTTCTTATAGCCATTTGAAATCAAATCGTTCTGTGCACTCGCCAACAACGGTTCTAGCGCTTTCTGCCATCTGGCCATCTCGCTGTCCTGGAGGGTTATGATTTGGCCCTTGTGTTTAAGGAGGAAGGTTGCGCCGTTGATTTCATTCTCATTCCAGGAATGTGCGGTCTTCTCGATCCATTCGGCGCTCACCTGGTTAAAGACCGTTTTTATATCCTCCGGAAGGCTGTTCCATTTCCTCTGGTTCATAACTACGTAGAACGTGTACATACTGCCCACTTTCCATGGAGTAGTTGCATACCTGACTATTTCCCCGAGTTTCCAATCCTTAAGGGTGTTCATCGGATTGAAAGCTGCGTCGATCACGCCCCTTGTCATACCTTCGTAGTAATCGGCAATATCCGTCCCCACCGGTGTCGCGCCCAAAGCCTTGGCGACATCAGCTATCCGCCCTCTCGACCCCACTTTCAATGACTGCAGGTCCTCCAATGACCTTACCGGTTTTTTAGTGGTATAGAGAACGTTAGGTCCGCAGGCGTGAAGGTAGAGGACATGCACCTTCTGGAGTTCTTTGGGTTTGAATTTTTCAGCAAAATCATTTACCACATGGGTGTTAACGTAACCGCTCGGAAAACCAAGAGGGAGATCGAGAACCTCCAGGACAGGAAAACGCCCCCGGTTATAAGAGATATTCGACATGCCGATATCGGATATGCCCGAGACAACCCCCTGAAATATTTTGGTTGCTGTGGTGAGAGTACCGCCCGGGTAAAACTGCATTTCGACCCTTCCGTTTGTCCGCTTCTCTATCTCCTTGCAAAAGTCGGCTGCAAGCACCGAGTTGGAGTGGGTAACTGCAAAGTATGTACTGTACTTCAGCCTTATTTTTCCGTCTGGTTGTGCCGCATATACTGACGAAAAGAAGACTAAACCGAAAACCACTACTCCTATCGTCCGGAAAATGCTTCGATTCATATTTACCCCCCTTTGATGATTTCTGGTTACGCTCATTACCCCACCGGCATTAAAACTGAAGGCAGATAAAGTGCGAGTTGAGGAAACAGAAACAGAAGAATGCCGACGATCAGAATTGCTATAAGAAAAGGAGTGACTCCCTTGTAAATAGTGGACAGAGGAGTCTTTGTCAGGTTCTTTACGACAAACACACATATCGCAACGGGAGGAACCACAACGCCGATCATAACGGTGACACCGATGACAATACAGAACCAGATGGGATCATATCCAAGCTTGAGCACCGCTGGATAAAATACCGGGGTAGCGAGGACGACAAAGGCGATGTCATCAATAAACGATCCGCCCACCAGGTAGACGAGGCAAATAATAATCATGATGACAGTACGGGGCAGCGGTAAACCGACAATCCAATCGGACGCGAATTGCGGGATGTTGGTAGCGGCAATGAAGTGGCCAAGGATTGCCGACCCACCTAACAGCATGAGGAACATCGATGCCGTTCTCAGCGAATCCTTCACGGAATTTACATACCTCTTGAGGGTCATGTCCCGTTTAACGACAGTCATGAGCAGGAGGCAAAAAGTGCCTACAGCCCCGGATTCGGTCGGCGTAAAGAAGCCGGTCATTACGCCGCCGACGACAAGCAAGAAGATCACTGCAATCCAGGCACTTTCCGGTAATGCCCTGGCTCTTGCCTTCCACGTCGACCGGGTGGCTGCAGGGGCAATATCAGGCTTCACCTTCGCCCAGCCGAAGATGACCGCAATGAACAGTAACGCCGTAATGATCCCTGGAATAAGGCCGGCGAGGAACAATTTCCCGATCGACTGTTCTGTTATAATACCCAATATCATGAGAAATACGCTGGGAGGGATCAGACAGCCGAGCGTCCCCACGGAAGCGACGATGCCCGTGGATAGCACTCTCTTATAATCGTACTTGTCCATTTCCGGCGTCGCTACCGCTGCAAAAGTTGCCGCAGTAGCCGTTGCAGAACCGCAAATCGCTTTGAATGCGGTTGCCCCGGCGACTGTTGCCATTGCGAGGCCACCGGGCACATGGCCAACGAACTTATTGGCAGTATCATACAGCCGTCCGGCGATTCCAGAGCTAAAACCGAGTTGGCCCATAAAGATGAAAACGGGAAAGATCGTGTACGAGTAAGATGAAAAGACGTCAAACAGGTCCCGGCCGACAAGATCGATAGCGGCCTGTAACGATACGAGGTGTGCGAAGCCCACGAAGCCGACGATCGCCATTGCAAAACCTATCTCAATACCTGTAAAGAAAAAAGCGAGGAGCACAAACAGGGCAACGATGCCAAATAACGCCTCATTCATGGGACTCTCCTATGATTCTTATACAATCGCCCAGGAGAACGATGCTTTCCACAAAGCAGCATAGAGCGGTCGTGGTGATGAAGAGGTACGTCGGAAG
>MVRP01000333.1 GCA_002067405.1 Syntrophorhabdaceae bacterium PtaU1.Bin034
ATGCGTCACCGGGAAATACCAGTTTGCAGTCTATGATAAGAACAGAGCTGAAGGCGATACGTTCTGGCTGAAGCTTGTACTAGCCTTTTAGGACTACGCGGAGGAGCGGAGGAGAAAAGGGGCGGAGGAGAAAAATACCCGTTCACCGTTGTTCCTCTGCCCCTCTGCACCTTCGCCCCTCAGCTCCCCTGCTCCTCAGCTCCTCAGCCCTGCCATCGGGTGGCAACAGGCGTACAAACGGGGGAGAACCGAAGGGAAAACGAGGATTTCCCCCATTTACCGGGTATCCGGTGCAAACGTATCATGTCGTTACATGACTTCTTCACGCGATGTTCGTGAGAAGCATAGGGAATAGTGCCCACAGGAGGATAAAAAGAACATGGAGTACTGCAATATGGATTTGAACCTGACAAAAGAAGATCGGGTGCTCAAGGACTCGGCTCACAAATTTGCGGAGACGGTGATGCGACCCATCTCGATTCAACTGGACAAAATGGCGACGGCGGAAGAGGTCATCGCCCCTGAATCGCCATTCTGGGATTATATGCGAAAGGGCTATTCGCTTGGTTATCACAAGCTCCCCTTTCCGGAGGAGGTAGGCGGCCTCGGCCTTACCCCATTTCAGATAGCGCTCGTCATGGAGGAACTGGCATGGGGGAGTTTCGGTTTGACCCTCGCCATCAACACCAGTCTTGATGCTGCAGTTGCGACGGAAGGCGGCGAGGAACTGATCAAACAGTTTACCATTCCTTTCTGCCAGTGCACTGACGCGAGCTATATCGGCACCTGGGCGATTACCGAGCCTGACCATGGGTCGGATACCCTTATGCCCGGGCACCCGAGTTTTCGGGACCCGAAGATCAAGGCCCAGTGCAAGGCCCGCCCGGACGGGAACGAGTATGTGATCAACGGCCAGAAGGCTGCCTGGATCTCCGGTGGGCCTCTCGCAAAGACAATCGTCCTCATGTGCCAGATCGACGAGTCCATGGGTCACGCAGGGGGCGGTATTTTTGTTTTCTCCCTGGACCGGCCCGGGGTCTCGAAGGGGAAGCCCGTCCACAGCATCGGCGCAAGAGAGCTGAATCAATGCGAGATCTTTTTCGACGACGTACGGGTATCCAAAGATAACCTGGTCGCCGGGCCGATCAATTATGAGGCTGCCCTGTTGGCCCACTTATCGATGACAACCCCCATGGTGGGAGTATGGTCTGTGGGACTGGCGCGCGCCGGTTTTGAAGAAGCCCTCAATTACGCCAGGGTCCGGGAGCAGGGAGGAAAGCTGCTCATCGAACACTCCTTCGTTCAGGCAAAGCTCTTTAACATGTTCACCAAAGTCGAGGCAGCACGCCAGATAGCACGGGCGGCCTTCGTTTACAACTGGAGCAGCCCGCCGGAAAAACGGGTGCCGGAGTACGGGTTTGCCGCCAAGAACTTCGCGAGCCAGACAGCCCTCGAGGTGACGAGCGACGCCATCCAGATCCTGGGCTCGAACGGGCTTACGCCTGAATACCTGACGGAAAAGCTTTTCAGGGACGCGAGAACCACGCTGATCTGCGACGGATCGAACGACGTGCTCGGCATTGCAGGCGGCTACACGGTGGCCCAGACCTATCCAAGGAAGCCGTAGCAGCATGGACAGAGAGTAACTACAGAGGGGACAGACACGTCTGCCGGCATCTCACCTGACGGGTGTCTGTCCATCACGGAGGTGATCCAATGAAAGAATTCCCATTCAAGGAACAGGCATTAGGACACATCATCGAGGACAAGGCAGCGACGTGTGGAGACAAGATCTTTCTCGAATACGAAAACGGCGAAACGGTAACCTACCGCCAAATAGATGAAATCACGAACAGGGTGGCGAACGGGCTGCGGAAAATCGGCCTGAAAAAGGGGGAGTTCATTGCCACCTTCCTGCCAAACAGCCTTGACTCGATCTACCTGTGGTTCGGCGCCGCAAAAGCAGGCATTATTGAAGTTCCCATAAACCTGGCAAACAAGGGTACCTACCTTTCCCATATTCTCAACAACTCGGATTGCAAGGCTATAATAATCCAGCGTGATCTGCTCGATAGGCTCGAAGCGGTTCAGGATGATCTTCCGAAGCTCGAGACCGTTATCGTCAGGACCAAACCGGGAGAAGACGGGCCTCTGCCAAAACTGAAGTTCAAAACGGTCGAGTATTCCGAGCTTTTCAACAACTCTTCGGAGCGGCTTGACATCCCGCTCAAGGGCAGCGACCGGGCAATGGTCATCTATACATCGGGAACGACGGGAGCGGCAAAAGGTGTCCTTGACTGCCACTCCAAGATCTACCTTTCAGCAATGGAATATATCGAGGCTACCCGCGCAACGGAGAATGACGTCTTCTTCACCTTCCTGCCGCTCTTTCACGCAAATGCACGTATTCTCTGCATCTATCCGACCCTCTTGCTGGGAACGAAGGTGGTCATTTACGAAAAGTTCAGTGCAAGCCGGTTCTGGGACCAGGCCAGGAAACACAAGGCGACCATGTTCAACTCATTGGGCGCCATCGGGCAGTTCATCTACAACCAGCCGAGGAAAGAGAATGACGCGGACAATCCCATACGGGTGTGTGCAGCGTTCCCCATGCCTGCAGAGATCTATTACGACTTCGAAAAGCGGTACAACCTGAAAGTCGTTGAGGGTTACGGCCTTACCGAGCTTGCGATCGTCACGTACAACCCCTGGGATAAACCGAAGCCCGGCTCCTGCGGCAAAGAGACCAAAAGCTTTGAGGTACGGATCGTGGACGAAGACGATTTTCCCGTACCCGCGGGAACGGTGGGTGAGATCGTGGCACGGGGAAGACTCCCGTGGGTCACGGCGCTCGAGTATCAGAATATGCCCGACAAAACTGTGGAGATGGTCAAGAACCACTTTTATCATACCGGTGACGGCGGCTATCTGGATGAAGAGGGCTATCTCTGGTTCAAAGACCGGATGAAGGACTACATCCGGAGACGGGGCGAGAATATTTCCTCAGCGGAGATCGAAAATGTCGTGAACTCCCACCCCAAGGTCGCGGAGTCTGCAGCCGTAGGCGTGAAATCGGAACTTTCCGAGGATGAAGTGAAGGTTGTCGTCGTGCTGAAACCGGGCGAGAAGCTGCCACCCGAAGAACTGCTCGATTACTGCGCGGAAAGGATGCCCTATTTTGCCGTTCCCCGCTTCGTCGAATACGTTGAAACCCTTCCTAAAACAGCCAACGAAAAGGTACAGAAGGCAAAGCTGAGGGAAGCAGGCGTGACGCCCGGCACGTGGGATAGCGGGAAGGCAGGTTACAAGGTGAAGAAATGATAAAGAAATTTCACCATATAGGCATAGCTGTCAAGGATCTGGAGGAGGCGATCGCCTTCTTCGGGAAGACATACGGCACAAAACTCATCTGGCGGGTTACCTACCCGGAGGAGAAATTTGAAACCGCGCTCGTGGGAG
>MVRP01000334.1 GCA_002067405.1 Syntrophorhabdaceae bacterium PtaU1.Bin034
TTCATGGGGACTCTCGCCATGGCGATCGGCCTCGCCGGTACCCCTCCGACGAAGGTGTGCGGCTCAACATCCCTGGTCACCACCGACCCGGCCGCCAGCACCGCGCCCTCTCCTATGGTCACCACCTGTCCGGGTGCCGAGGCAGCGATAAAACTGTGAGGCCCGATCCACACGTCTTTGCCGATCACCACCTTGCCCGAACCGCGAAAGTGCGCGATGATGGTCGACCTGAGCGTGATCTGCGCGCCGTCGCGTATTTCTATGCACTCGGGATATTCGTTCTCGATATAAACGTCGTCTCCTATAAAGACATGCCCCTCGATTTTCACTCCTCTCAGTCGGTGGAGAAACGGCCTCAATGTGGTGCATCCGGGACAGAAACGGGCGCCCAGATGGAGAATGCGGTTGAAAGATCTTCGAAGAAGCGATTTATCCATGCGGAAAAGCCAATCCTTCTTCTTAAGCTAATGTCGCCCTGCGGCAGGTTCAAGTAGCGGGTATTAGGTGGAAGCGAGGAAAGTCATGGACTGAGGCTACACGTACAGCGGGTCGGGCTCGATATGAACGCCGGGCAGGCGGTAGAGGGACGGCAGAAATCCTGAGAAAAACGTCTCATCACCTTTCAGGATGACCCTCCACCCGTACTGCCCTTTGACCTCTATCGGTCCGAGCATCCGGTGGTCCACCTTTTCTTTCTCCGCCAGTTTTTGTATGGCGTCCATGACCCGTTCTCCGGCCCGTTCGCTTCTCTTGACGATGTTGACGAGAAAGAACCGGACATAAGGCGGGAACTCGGCAATTCTTCTTTTTTGCAATTCATCCTCATAGAAGCGGCCGTCGCCGAGAAAGAACGATTGATCGGGCGGCGTCTTTCCGTGCACGCATACGGAGAGTTTCGCGGGCTTCAGTGCATCCAGGAGGTTGGCGGCTGTCTGGAACATTTTCTCTCTCGATCTGTACCCGCCGGTCTTGAGGGCGTCTTCCCATCCGTAAAGGATCAGGTGGTCGGCTTTCAGGCCAAAGACCCTGGAAAGAACGTGAGTTCCAACGATAATGCATCCCTTGCCCGTTCCGCTCAGGTCCACGACCCGCCTGAAATCCCGCCGGCTGCCGGACTGTTCGCCTGTCACCCGCACGACAGCCGTATCCGGAAACGCCTTTTTCAACTCCGCCTCGAGGTACTCCGCCCCCACCTCAAAAAACCTGATAAACGTAGAGCCGCAGTGCGCGCAGCGCTCTTCGTAAGGCAAAAGGCTCTTGCAGCTATGGCAGGTGATTGTCTCTTCCCCGGCGTGATAGGTGAGAACGGACTTACATTTCGGGCACAGGAGCGGGCGTGCGCACGCCGCGCAGTAGAGGTGGGCAGCGTAGGCCTTTCTCGGCGTATGGATGACGGTATTCTCACCGCGCGCCACACCCTCCGCAATGACCTCCATCAGCGCTTCCGGCATATACGCTTCCCGGCCCCTGCCTTTTTCGGTTGTGACAAAAGAGATGGCGGGCCTGGAAATCGCCCTGCCCTGCCCGATCTCGACCAGACCCTCTTCAGCGCTTTTCATCAGCTCTACCGGAGGGGCGGCACTCCCAAGGACAACGGGGATCCCTTCTATCTCGGCCCTCTTCATTGCGAGCCGCACCGCATTGAACTTGAAGCCCTCCTCGTTGCGGTATTCGTCTTCTTCAGGCCTTTCAACAATAATGAGATCGTTGGCGGCAAGGGGCAGGAAGACCGCGCTTTTGCTGCCGAGTATCAGGCGGCCCCTCTCGACCCTCGCCCTGAAATATGTTTCCGCCCTCCTCTTTTCCGGTATCGAGCTTCCGTACCAGAAAACCGCGCCGGGGAAGGCCCGCGAAAACAGGTCATAGAAAAAGCCCCCTACCGCCCGATAGTCGGGCAGGAGCATCAGCACATTCTTCCCCTCGTCGAGGCGCCGGGAGATCAGGGAGAGATAATATTCCTTACGATCCTCGACAGCGGCGAGATAGAGCATCGGCCTCGATTCTGCCGCTTTTACCTCGTGGCTGCCCGTTTCCAGGGCCTTGCCGGTAAAAACATCGCACAGCCGAATGGCTGAATGATGGAAGTGGCTGAAAATCGTCTCCCTTCCTGCCAGAACGCATGCTTTTTTCAATGTCATCCCGTTCAGGTGACCGACTGACGGGTCTTCGGTTTTTACCACGCAATACTTCTCGATCTTGATCGATGAAGAAAGGGCATACTTCAGGGCAAGGCCGATGGGCGCCACGTAGTAGCCTGCTGCCCAGCTACAGAGATCGAAGCAGACGTCGTCGACAAGAGGAACGCAATCGAGAAGCTCCTGCGCCTGCTTGAGACCCACCCCATCGCCTTCTTCAAGCCTGAGCACAAAACCGGTGAGCGACCGGTTGTTGAAGGGAACCTTTATCCTGGACAGCGGTTTGGTGAACGTCGCTGTCTCCGGTGGAAGGCTGTAGGAAAACAGCTTGTTTATGGGGAGGGGAAGCGCGACTTGAGCGATCATGCAGAGGCGCGGGGTAGCGCAGCATCGAGGTCTTTGACGAGTCTTACTCTCTTGAGAGGCTCACCGAGGACACGGCCGCCCAGGTCGGAAAGCTTGTCAGGGGCGTCGGTAACGAAATACTCGCATCCGCCTTTGCCTCGCTCCCTGGCCGAATCGTGCTTTGCCAGCACCCTCTCCACATCGCGGGCCGTTTCCCTGCCCGTGTTGACGATGTGCACTTCATCGCCCAGTAACTCCCGGATCTGATGCTCCAGTATGGGATAATGGGTGCACCCCATTACGAGGACATCGATGCCGGAATCTTTCAGTACCTCGAGATATTTCCTGACCACCACCCGCGCAACTTCGTCGTTCTCCAGCCCTTCTTCAACGATGGGGACGAAGAGGGGGCAGGCGACGGATATCACCTCGATCGCCGGGTCATGTCTCCTGATCGCCTTCACGTAGGCCCGGCTGTTTATGGTCGCCCTGGTCCCGATGACCCCTATCCTCCTGGTCTTTGTCCGGCGGGCCGCCTCTCTTGCGGGTGGTTCTATCACCCCGATCACGGGGACGGGCACCTTTCGCTTCAACGCCGGCAGCGCTATTGCGCTCGAGGTGTTGCATGCGATGATGAGCATCTTGATGCCCTTGCTCAGCAGAAAGCCCGTATTTTCGAGGGAATACCGGGTGACGGTCTGAGGGGACCTGTTCCCGTAAGGCACGCGGGCCGTGTCACCCAGATAGATGATGTGCTCGTGGGGGAGGAATCGTCTTACCTCCTTCAGCACCGTAAGTCCGCCGATCCCGGAGTCGAACATCCCTATGGAGAAGTCTTTCATCGGGAAAGAGCTTATGCCGTCGCTCCGGGAAAAGTCAAGGCCCGCTCCTCCTTTTGAGAGCCGCGGTCTTCGGGCGCCGGACCGGGAGGGAAATCAATTCCTGGTCTTAGTCCCTGGCCCT
>MVRP01000335.1 GCA_002067405.1 Syntrophorhabdaceae bacterium PtaU1.Bin034
CTGTAGTAGAGCGAAGAGGTGTTGTCGGTCACGGATTCCTTGATTGATGAAAGCCGTCGCCTCGCATCGCTGAAGTCGTAACCATTCGTTGCGCAGACGTACGTCCTGTCCTTTTTCCGCCAGTCTCTCGTGGCTTGGCCGGTACATGTCTTGGTGCATTCACTCGGGTTGCCGGCACATGCTGACAGAGTTCCTGTCGAACCCTTCATGGGGCAGTGATTGACTGAGAAAACCCAGGCGGCCATCGTGTCGGCCTGGTGATTGGGCTTACTGCAATGAGCAATGCGGCTGTTGATAATAAGAGTGTTGCCTGCCTGTTCCGATACGTTGTAAGTTCTGAAGCCTCCAACGCTTGCGGTCTGGTTTGACCCCCGATAGCCGTACAGGGAACTTATCTTGAGATCACTGACGCACAGGCTGACGCATGGCCATCCAAAGCACGTGTGGTCATCATAGTTCGTGAACCATGCAGAACCACCCGCGCAGCGAGGGTCGTCTTCAGAATAAGGCGAGGTGTATCCCCCGCCGGTGACCGATAGGCCGGGCATGAACTCAATCGTCGCGCAGTTGAGGCGGAGCACATTCGAGCCGTCTGCATTGCCTCTGAGTCCGTTGTGGCACGTTACATCGATATGATTAATGGGTCGCGATATGGTGCAGTGTTGGCTTATACCGCCTACTGTGCAGGTCGGTGGATCACCATAGCACGGAGCATTCATGTTTCCTGGACAACCGTACTCGCAGCTCGCCCTTTTCGTCTCGGTTATGTTCCGTGTGGTCGGGACGGGCACAAATCCGGTAGGATTAAACCGTTGAAATGTCCGGACCCCGTCAACGTATTCATCTCTGAGGGAACACCCTGCATCGTTTTCCAGGTCGCTACACAGGTCGTCAACGTACTCGGTCTCCTGACAGTCGTATTCATCGGTCCAGTTCATGTAGAATACTCTCGTCACGCCGCAAGATTTGACTTGAGCGTTTACGGCCTGACCCGTGTTTGCAAGTATTGAATAGAAACTTTCCGGATCGCCTGCCTGCCCCGCCACTGCCGCATCGATATCCGCCTGAATGGAAGCCGGATTGCGAAAGTATTTCTCGGCATTGATGGATGTTCCTTCCACAGTATTGCACCGTGCAGAATCCTGCCCGAAATACTGGGCGAGCATACCGTCTATCTTCACATCGCTTACCACAAAGCGGGCGTTTTGCCTATGAACGGCCGCGACCACCCCGCCGCCTATGGTCTTGATCACCATACCGTTGTTGAAGACGAGATTATTGCCACAACTGTTATTGATGCAGTAGCAACTGGCGAGATTGTTGATCAGTGTCTCCTCAAGTGATGCCCTGCCTGATGGGTCGGCTACCCATTGGTACGTGGTGCAATGGGACCACAAGCCTGCGTCACAGGATATGACGCCGTTTGCACAGACACCGGACACGAGAAAGGGTGCCTGGTATGAGTAATCAAGAACACCGTCGAAATCCGTGTCTTGGCTCAGAATAAGGGTCTGGATGTCGCCTGTCGGTCCGGGTTGGATGAAGATCTCCATGAAGCGGCTGGATGACGGACAGAGAAGTTGAGCATTCCCTTGAGCTGAACCGTCAAGGGTTTTCAAGGGGGTGGAGCCCGACATGAGGGGTTTGAAGAGGCTCTCGTTCAGTCCTTCCTTGGAGCCATACTTACCAATCGCCTCGCTGCCAAGGGAGCCTGCCGCATCGGTTGGGTTTTGGGCCATGCAGGTGGAAGATACAAACGCACAGATCATGAACAGGACCAAAGTTCTTGCAACACAATCAAATTTCATCACCGCACCTCAAAGCTGCCCCGATTCACCGGTTTTTCGAAGGATCTCTTCTATGGCTTCTTCGAACGAGAGGCCTTGTCGTTCCATGATCGTTTGGATAAGCTTGTTTTCATCCGGGGCGGAGGTGTATATCCAGTAGGAAAAAGGATCCACCACGAGCCGGGCGACACCTGTGCCGAAGGGCGTGTCCATGAAGATCTCCGAGTATTTCGGCCTGTTCTGCCTGACCGACTTCAAAAGCGCGACCTCGAAATCGCCGTAGTCGATGATGCCGGCGTTCTTGGCCTTTTCGATATCGTCCGCCTGGAGGTAGAACTTGAAGGCCGAACTCGAATAGATGACCTTACCGACCCTTCCGAACAACTCGAGGTCGTTTATCGATTGGGTAACCACGCTGAAGCTCCCGCTGTACTTCCTGGCTTTTCTATACCCGTCCTCGATCACTTTCTGGATGATTGGACTGTCTCTGAGGAACTGCCATGCCTCGTCGAAGACAACGAGCTTCTTCTCCGACCTGTCGGACCGGTAGAAATCGTTTGTCACCGCGTTGATCACCTGGAGGACCGCGACGTTGAAAAGCGACCTCTGTTGCTCCAGTTTTCCCAGTTCCAGAACAACGAACTCATCGCTGTGGATATCAAAGGGAGACCTGCCGTTGAAGAAGACCTCGTACTTGCCACCCCGGGCGAATTCACGCATGTTAAAGGCGAGCCTGTGGGCTGTCGCCGCGAGTTCCTCAGAGAACCCTCCGATGGTCACGTCGCTCTCGCTGTCCCGGGCGTAGTCAGGAAACTTCAGGAGATACCGGTACACGTGGTCCATCTCCGCCCCCTCGCCCTCGTTTCCGTAAGCCCACTTGACCGCATTGTTGAGAAGCTGGACCTCGGTATCGCTCGGCGCGGCTTTCTCCGAGGTCGAATAAGCCATCTGTGCGGCGATCTGGGCGATGATGGGAAGATCATGCTCTTCGTCCACAATGTGACAGAAGGGGTTGATCGAGATCTTGTCTTCTCCGAAGTCGAGGTATCTCGCCTTGAAAAGCATGGTGTTCTTCTTGTATGAATCACCGATGTCGATGATCCGTATCTTTGCCCCCGCGCCGTAGTAGTTGTAAACGAGGTAGTTGATGAAGAAGCTCTTGCCCGCTCCTGTCTGGGCGCTCACGAAGATATTGTTGTTGTTGGCGTTCCTGTCGAAAATATCGATGCCGCAGATCTGGCCCTTCCTGCCGACAAGGAGAAGCTCAGGTTTTCCTCCACCCGCGAAGTCGCCTTGGGTGGGAAGGAGAGACGCGATCGTGTCGGAGGGGGCGATAAAATCCCGATCGAGACTGTCCACGTTGCCACTCGTGTTGTAGAGTCCCAGCGGAAGCGCAGAGATAAAGAGAATCGGCAGTATCCCCTTGTCTTCCTGCATGACATACCCGCAGTCCTCCCAGAGCCGCTTCGCCCGAACAAGGGATTCGCCCACCGCTTTCTCGTCCTTGCCGTACACCCACAGAAGGGGCATGACGCGGAGGAACCTCCGGCCTTTCTCCAACTCGCTTACCGCCCATTCATGCTCTTCCTGCCGTGCGCGGTGCTGCCTGGCAAAACTTCCCACCGCC
>MVRP01000336.1 GCA_002067405.1 Syntrophorhabdaceae bacterium PtaU1.Bin034
TTGGCCCTTTTCATCTTCTCCGACAGTCACCTGCTCAAGCTGACCAGCGACGGCATTATGGATGAGCTGAAAAAGAGCGGCACCCTGGAGAAACACAATATTACGGTGGATTTCAAGAACGCGCAGAACGATTACGGTACGGGCCAGGCTATAATGCAGGACATTGCCCGCCGGAAGTACGATTACCTTGTCACCGCCTCCACCCTGGCACTTCAGGTGGCGGCAAACGGGAACAAGACGATACCGCATATATTCGGCGCTGTCACCGATCCTTACCGGCTGGGGGTAGCAAAAAGCGCAGGCGACCATATTCCCAATATCACGGGAGTCGCTACCTTTCAGCCGGTCGAATCAACGATAAAGGCCATGAGGGCCATATTCCCGCGGGCAAAACGGGTCGGCATGATATGGAACCCCGCCGAGGCGAACTCCGAGGCGTGTACCCTCAAGGCACGGGATGCGGCAAAGAAATACGGTTTCGAGCTGGTAGAGAGGACGATAAGTACCACCGATGAGGTGAATGACGCCCTGTCGGCACTCCTCACCGAAAAGATCGATCTCTTTTTTACCTCCGGCGACAATACGATGATCCTTGCACTCGTGACCGTTGCCGATATCCTGAAAGAGCGCCGGGTGCCCTATTTTACCAACGATCCCAGCGACATTGAGCGAGGCGCCTTTTTTTCTATCGGGGCCGACTATTTCGAGGTGGGCGTGCAAACGGCGAAGATGGCGGAAAGGGTGATCAACGGCGAGGAGACGAAAAACATTCCTATCAGGGAGTATGTTCCCGAGAAGATCGGCGTGAACCAGACCCTTGCCAGGCAATACGGGGTGACCATTCCGAACGAGATGCTGAAGAAAGCGTCGGTAGTGAAGAGGTAAGCGTGATCGAGCTTAAGGACATTCACAAAAAATTCAACGCAAATACGGTGAACGAGGTCTATGCATTGCGAGGGGTGGACCTTGTCATCGGCGAGGGCCAGTTTGTGACCGTTATCGGAACGAACGGTTCGGGAAAATCGACTCTCCTCAATATGGTGGCGGGGACGGTCATGCCGGACACCGGAGCTGTCATAGTGGCGGAAAAGGATGTGACAAGGAAGAAAGATTTCGAGAGGGCCAGGTTCATCTCGCGCGTTTTCCAGAATCCCTTTATGGGGACCGCGCCCGATATGACCGTTGCCGAAAACCTTCTTCTCGCCCATTTGAGAGGCGAAAGGCATTATCCAAAGATGGGACTCGATGCCGGACGTCTCGCTTTTTTCCAGGACAGGGTGGCGGAACTCGAGATGGGGCTCGAAGAACGGCTCGATACGGTGATCGGCGCTCTTTCCGGAGGCCAGCGGCAGGCTCTCAGCCTCCTCATGGCCGTCATCCGGGAGCCGAAGGTCCTTCTTCTCGACGAGCATACTGCTGCCCTCGATCCGAAATCGGCTGCCCAGGTCATCCGGCTCACGAAGATGTTCGTGGAGAGGGGAAGGCTTACGGCAATGATGGTGACCCACAGCATGCAGCAGGCCCTTGAACTGGGCGACCGCACAATCATGATGCATCAGGGCAGGATCATTGACGATATTTCAAAGAAGGAGAAGGAGCGCCTTGTTGTCGATGATCTGCTCGATAAATTCGCAGAGCTGAGAAAGGCCGAGAGACTGACCGACGAGGTCATGGAACAGTTGAGGCGGGAATACCTCTGAATCAGGTCCGCCTCGACACCGCTTGCAGCCAGCTCGAAATAGCATATTTTCAATCACTTCACAAACAGGACCCCGGTTCTCGGAACCATAACCTGCCCGACGAGCCTGCCGGAATAACTGCCATAGAGCGGTTATTTCACGACATGTTCGAAATCGATTAAAAATTACCTTGACATAATCAGCCGACTGTTGCTATAAAATACATTATTCGATAATTACGATACGTGTTCGATAATATCGAACAATAAGTGCACAGGGCCTGGAGGCGGTGCACAGACGATACTACGAAGTTCAGCTCATACTGTTCTGATCGATTTGGTGTGTCGTCAAAAGGTCCTCATGAAAAGGGGAGAGGCGAACATAAAACACCGTCTCAGCCTCTTCCTTATTTGTGAGGTGAGGGCTCCGACACGAGCCCGGTAATTGAAATTGAATAGGAGATTGTTATGGATCGAGAAAACGGGATTCAATCTGTTAACCGGGCCTTGAATCTGATCAGCCTGTTCACTCATGGCTCCCCTCGCCTTGGAATCACGGAGATCAGCAAGGCCCTTGGCTTAACCAAACCAACGGTGCACGGTCTTGTCCGCACCCTCGCAAAACAAGGATTTCTTCAGCAGGACCCGCAAACCAGAAAATACGGGCTGGGATTGAAGATCTATGAACTCGGGATCGTCCTTGCCGGAAGCTTGGACATCAACCAAAAAGGGGCCGGTCCCGCCTACCAGCTTGCGAAACGAACAGGGTTGGTTTCGAGAATTGCCATTTGGGATATGGACTCGGCCTTGCTCACGGTGAATATAGAACCCCGGTCCCATCTGTTCTTCGTTCACCAAATCGGCCCTCGCATTCCCGCATATGCCTCGGGGATAGGTAAAGCCCTTCTGTCCTGCCTTGAGGTCGGAGAGCTGGAGTCCTATCTCGAGCGGATCAATCTTGATCCCTACACTGAAAACACCATAAGGGAAAAGGATCGACTTCGCCTTGAAATAGAGGAAACACGACGCAGAGGATATGCGATTGACCGGGAAGAGAATGTCTTGGGCCTTGCCTGCATCGGAACACCGATATTTGGCCAGGGCGGCCGTCTTGAGGCATCGATCAGTATTTCCGGAGAGGCGAAAGAGGTCTACGAACGGATGGAAACATTGGCGAGGGAGGTGCTCAACACCTCAAAGGAGATATCGCGGTCCATGGGCTATTTCCCGGAATCCTTGGGTTTGAAGCCATAAGAGATATTTTTGATGAGGAAGCCCGGCAGCTCCGACGGGATGGGATCGGGATTCATATGAGCCAGATGGAGACAGACCGAAGAAGGCATTGAAAGGTTTTCCAAAGAAGAGCGTAGGGAGGAATGACTATGGGTATTGAAGCAGATAAGCCCGGGAGTGTGGAGCTCCTCATGGGGAACGAAGCAATAGCGCGAGGCGCGCTGGAAGCGGGTGTAGGGGTAGCCAGCGCTTATCCCGGGACGCCGTCATCGGAAATCATCACCACGCTGGCGAAGGTGGCGAAGAAGCTCGGTCTCTACGTTGAATGGTCGATCAACGAAAAAGTTGCTGTTGAAGTTGCGGCGGCTGCGGCACTTTCCGGAGTGAGGGCCATCACGGCCATGAAACAGAATGGGCTCAACGTGGCTCTGGACTTTTTGGCAAACCTCGCCCTGACCGGAGTCAATAAAGGCCTGGTTCTCATGGTCGGCGACGATCCCGG
>MVRP01000337.1 GCA_002067405.1 Syntrophorhabdaceae bacterium PtaU1.Bin034
CCGTCCAGGCCCGGTTTCCCGATCAGCACTTTAATTCTCTTTTCCAAAATGGCCTCCCTCAGAAAGCTTTTATTTACGCGCATCCCTTCTTTCTCTCCTGCCGATTTCGAGAGCGATATCATATTTGGTACAAATCTATTAATTACTGATATCTCATCGCTTGTCAACAAAAATTATCATAAATGTTATATGTTATTAGTTAGTGATATTTTTTTAGGGCAGGTCAAGAAAATTATCATGTGAGTAAACCATAATATTAAAAAATGATACATAACCGGGGATCGTTTTGGGGGAGAACGTTTTGATCCTTTGACGTGAAAATATTACTTTTGAGGTTCCTTATGAAAATGGAGAGGCAAAGTATTGATGGTCAGATGACGTGGTATTCGGCTATTTCTCGGTATCCTCCTTAAAGAAGATACTGAGAAAACGATGTATTTCACTCGCTGCTTTTACCGAATGACTGTATCTGGCGTCGTAGTAAACCGCATCGCCTTCCCTGAGCTGATGTTCGATGCCGTCATGCTCCAAGATCGCATCGCCTTCCAGTACGTAGACAAGGGAATGACCCTCTTCGGTGTGCGGATCAATAAAACGTCCCTTCTTTGCTTCACCCAGGTTTACAAATATATTCTTGCCCGTCAACTCGGGAGAGGCAATTATTGTTAACTTCATGCCTGAAGATTCAACAACCGATTGTTTTTGCTTATTCACCAAAACGATCTTGGGCGGCTGATTCTCTGGCAAGAAATAATCGATCCGCCGTTTTAAGCAGCATGCTATTTGCGCAAGAACAGATACGGAAGGACT
This sequence comes from Syntrophorhabdaceae bacterium PtaU1.Bin034, assembly GCA_002067405.1. The sequence goes on from MVRP01000337.1 coordinate 811, forward strand.
CGTCTTTCCCGTCTCGATCCTCTGGAGTGTCATTGTGCTTATGCCGACTTTCGAGGCCAGATCTTTCAGGGACAAACCCAGGCCCTTTCGCTCGTTCCTTATCTTCAAACCAAGGTTACGCATTGTGCTGCCTCCATATATTGGTTTTCCCTATCCTTTAAAATTGCTTTTTAATTATATTCAAATACCTTAAGGATAATCACACAAAAAAGGGCTAAAAAAAACTGTTTTCAGCTTATCGCGTTGATGTCAAGCAACTCGCGCCGGATCGTAAGCTCGCATCCAGGCACGCCATAACTGAAAAGGGATGTAGCATCACAACAGACACGTATAGTACAAAGGAGCCTGTGATTTCAACAGTGCACATCGAACTCTTGATGAGAACATTACACCACAGTGCGCGGCACCATGACGTCCGCAACAGCAAGGAAAGGAGTTTACTGCCAAATTCCCGGGCTGAATGGTTAACAGAGAGAAGGTTCCCGATATTGCCGGGAAGACCTTCTTTCTGATACTTTACCCCGGCTATGTTCATCAGTTTGGCAAGCGCCCATGTTGAGAAGGGGATAGACAAATGTACGAGCTACCACGATGCTGCTGCGCCGGCAGATGGTCTCCCTGCGTTCCGACGGCTTACGTCAGAGAGCACAGCCTGTAAAATGGCCGTGAATATCCAATATCAAAGTAATTCGCACGATGCCCCTCCCCACAATACCTATTTCTTATTATCTCCCTCACTTCTTCTGGCGGAAGGAGTTACCGAGGCGCTCAAGGCCTGCGGAGCAGTCACGGTTTGGCAGGCATGCCTCTATAATCACCAGTTTATCTTTTTCCATGACAGCCGTTTTCATTGCATGCTCCAGCTCTTCTTCCGTGGTGACCCGCATGCCGACAGCGCGGGTTCCGGTATTGTCGAACACTTCCGGTAACCGCGAATATTGCCACATCTGGAGGTCATTGTAGGGTCCGTCTTCATGGAGAACCCTTTCGATAAGATATCCGTCGTTGTTGATAACGACTATCAGGGCGGGGCAACGTTCCCGGATAAGAGTCGAAATCTCCTGTGCCGTCATCTGAAGAGCGCCGTCCCCGGTGAGCACCACCGGGCGTTTTTCGGGACATGCGAGCGCCACGCCTAAAGCAGCCGGCGTACAATAACCGATGGAGGCGTAGTAGACTTGAACGATGAAGTTTTCTGCTTCTTCAATATGAAATTCGGGGGCTGCGCAGAAGGCATCCCCGGGTTCTGAGAGAAGAATCATCTGATCATCGAGAAAATGGTCGAGACATTCGTACAAACGAGGTGCCGTCAGGACAGACAATGCTTTCGGTACGAAGGGTGTCTTTGGCTGACAGGGTTTGGCCGGATGGGATGACAGGTACGAACGTGGCTGGACCGCCGAAGTCAGTCGTCGGATGAAATCACCCAATTGTATGTGAGGATAATAGTGGTTGCCGATTCGGACTTGATCCCCGCCGGCGGTGATCATCCGATGGTTATCGAGATTTACACTGAAAAGTCCCGTATCCAGATCGGTCATCCATACCCCGAGAGAGAGGAGACAGTCCGATTCTTCTACCTGCCGCCGGACATCTTCCCGGCTCCAACCTCCCTGGTAAATACCTTCAAACTGGGGATGAAGCTCGGGCAATACGGACTTGCTGCTGAGCATGGTCGCAAAGGGGATTTCAGCGGTCTCCACAAGACGAAGCGCCTCCTGTCCAAGACTGAGGCGGAGTAGTTCCACGCCTGCAAGTATCAGGGGATGGCTGGAACGATTCACCATTTCTGCCGCTTCCGATACGCATTCCGCAATGCTTTCCTCGAGCGAAGACAATGGCGAGGGATCGGCCAACTCCCTTGGAGGACGGCACGGAGCGTGAGCCATATCCGCGGGAAGCTCCAAGTAGACCGGCAACCTCCGGGTGACGCAATTCCGGATAACCCGGTCAATCTCATCCGGGGCACGGTCGTGGTCGGTCAATATGGCCGCATCGGTTGTCATTTTCCTGTAAATCTCAAACTGCAGGTAGTAATTGGAAACAAGATGGTGAACGAGGGCCCCCGATTCCCTGCGTCCGGCCGGCGGTGCCCCGCTTATGACGATCAGAGGAACACGTTCTGCAAATGCCCCGGCTACAGCATTCAAAATACTCAATCCTCCGACGCCGTAGGTTACGACCGCCGCGCCCACACCATTTACGCGGGCATAACCGTCCGCTGCATATCCGGCGTTCAACTCGTTGCAGTTCCCAACCCATTTGACCGGGCTCGCAACAACCGCGTCGAGGAAATCGAGAACATAATCTCCCGGAACGCCGAAAAGATGCTTAATACCAACCTCATAAAGGCGATGGAGCAGGTAACGGGAAACGGTGAAATTCTCACTCATAAATGTCTCCTCAGATTCATTTTGGTTGCGTCGTTGTCGGCGGAATAATTGACACGCCCTGCTCTCCTCCTTTTACGGTTTGTTTTTTCCACAGCTTTTCTTGGCGAGAAAAGAAGCGGGCGGTCGGGAAAAGGCTAACACTTCACCGGATAAAGTGTCAAAAAATTTCAGGTGAACTGAATTGAATCGAGTT
>MVRP01000338.1 GCA_002067405.1 Syntrophorhabdaceae bacterium PtaU1.Bin034
TGATGATCGCCGACATCGCCCTCGTCGCCGACGCCCCCATAGTGCTCATCGATGAAGTGGAAAACGCGGGCATCGACAAGCATCGCGCTGTACGCGTCCTTGCGGGGCATGGGAAGATCATTGTCACTGCCACCCATGACCCGGTGCTGATGCTCATGCACGACCGCCGCCTGGTCATGGCGGGTGGTGGCATGGACGCGGTCATTGCCCTTGACAGCAGGGAACGGCAGTGGCTGAAGTACCTGTCAGGTCTGGACGCCACGCTGTTGTCCGCAAGGGACAGGCTGCGGGAGGGTTATCGCCTTAATCCGGAGGAGTTGGCATGAGCAACCACGTCCACCTGGCCTTGCCTCCCAACGTAGCCCGCCATGTTCGCGCGGAATTTGCCGCCCGGTTCCCCAGGCTTGCCGTAGGCGCGCCCGATCTTCACCGGGAGATGTTCGATGTCGCCCTTCATTGCGGTGATACGCCGCCTCCCGCCCTGGTGGTTTCCGCCTATCCCCAGCTTATTCAGAACGTGCTTCATTTCGGCCCTTCCCGGTTCGCCACTTTCCGGGAAGGGTTGCCACCCCTGCGGTCTGAGCTGGCGGACCTCGGCCTTGAACCGCCCTGCCCGGAATTGAAAGTGGTCGCCGTTATCCCATGCCTGATGATCTGCAACAACGACGCGGTCCCGGAGATGAACGACTGGGAAGACCTGTGCGATTCGCGTTTCAGCCATTTTCTCGGAACACCGCCGCCCGATACGCCGTTGCCCTACCTCGTGGCGGCCTTCCTTCGGGGACGGTACGGAGCACGGGCATTAGCGCCTCTTTCGCGGCTCGATACGAAAAGCATTCCCCTCGATATCAACAAGCGCGTCGATACCGGTGAATTGGGCGCCGGTGTGTTGATCCCCGCTTTCGGCAGGTCCTTCCGCAACAAAGGGGCGCGGATGATCTGGCCCAGAAGCGGCGCTATCGCCGTACCGTTGATCGCCTGCATGAGCTCCGACGCACCGGAGGAGGCCCATGGGGCGCTTGCTTATCTGCTTTCCGAGGAGATGCAGGCCTATCTCGCCCTGTTGGGCGGCCTGGTCCCTGCCCGCGCCGGTACGCCCGGCTTCCCCGAGCTGGACGCCGCAGGGTGGAAGCTCATCTGGCCCGGATGGAACGGTCTGCTTGAAACAGCGGATGACATGACCGCGGCCCTGGTGGCGCCGGACAAAAGAGGGGAGGTTTGTTTCGAAGGGTAATGAAAACCAATTGCATTTCCGGCTTGCCCGGTTTCAGGAGGATGAAAAAAAGATGATTGTGCTCAGATTAGCCGCGTTGTCACTATTTTTGATGCTTTCTTTCCTGTCTGCAACGGCAGGCGCCGGGGAGGATCCCATAACCTTTGACCCTCTCGTCGTCTCGGCGAGAGGCCGGGCCGCCAGCATTACCCAGACTCCAGGCGGCGTTGCCGTGGTGGAATCGGACGACTTTTCCGAAGCGCCTCAAATAAGCGTTGCCGACATCCTGGCCGATGTTCCGGGGATCTCGGTCTCCGGCGACTCGCTCTGGGGACGGGACGTCTCCATCAGGGGGCTTACCGGCACGTCCATCATCGTACTTATCGACGGCAAACGCATCAATACGGCAACCGACATTAACGCCCGCCTCGGGCTCATCAACACCAAGGATATCGAACGGGTCGAAGTCCTGAAAGGGCCGGTGAGCTCCCTCTACGGTTCCGGCTCCACGGGCGGCGTCATCAATATCATCACCCGCAAGGGCGCCTTTACGGAGAAAGAGGAGGTGCACGGAAGGCTTTCCCAGAGCGGCGCCACAAATCCCGCGGGGTATGACGGCTACGGCAACCTGCATTACGACAGCAAACGGCTCTGGCTGTTCGGCTCTGGCGCGTTCAGGGGCTTCAATGATTTTGACGCCGGAGGCGACCTTCGTATCCCCAACAGCGGCTTTTCCGACTGGCAGGGTCGTGCGGCAGCCGGGATCAAGGTGGCCGAGGACCTTACCCTTGAGCTGCAGGGCCTCTGGATGGAAGCGAAAGACGTGGGCCTGCCCGGCGGGCCTTCGACCCTGCCCAGCCTTGCCCGCGTCACCTTGCCGAAAACGATAAACCAGTTGTACAGCATTGATGCCGTGAAGGAGCATAAGGGAACTTTTTTCAGGGAGCTGCAGGCATCGCTCTACTACAACTCGATCGAGCGCCGCGTCCTTGTGGACAGGCTGGGAGCGATGCCGGTGAGAGAGATCAGGCCCAAGGCGGACCATGAGACGATCGGCGGCAAGGCCCAGGGTCTTTTCCAGGCGGGAGACCACCATATTGTGTCCGGCCTGGACGGCTGGAGTTGGAACATGGAGTCCGCGCGGTACCGTTTTCTTGCGAACGGGAACGTGCTCTCCGATACCCCGGTGCCTGAGGCGCGGCAGACGTCGGTGGGTGTCTTTGCCGAAGATGACTGGAAAATAAGTAATGCCTTCACCCTCAACCTCGGGGCCCGGCTGGACCGCATCGAGACAAGCAACAAGGCGGGTAACGGCTTCCCGAAGAGAGACAAAAATAACACGGGCTGGAACGTGCATGCGGGGCTCACGTGGAGGATGAACCCGGAATGGTCCCAATCACTTATAGGGGCATCGAGCTACCGCGCTGCCGATATCCTGGAACGGTTCAAGCTCATAGACTTAGGCGGCGGCCACCAGCTCAAGGGCAACCCCGACCTCGACCCTGAAAAAACGCTCTACGGGGAGTATGGTCTCCATTACCGCGGCAAAAACTTAAGGGGAGACCTGCGCCTCTTTGTCAACGATATAGACGATTTCATCACCGAAGAGCGGGTCAGCCCGACCCTGTCTGTGATGAGCAATGCGGGTAAAGCGTATATCTACGGCTCGGAGCTTGAGGGCAGGGTCCGCATTACCGGCAACTGGACATTCTTCGCCACGGTAACGGCTCTCAAGGGACGGGACGAGACGAGAAAGGAGCCCCTCCGCGGGATAGCGCCGGTCTCGGGCACCACCGGTGTCGAGTATACCGGGAAACAATGGTGGGCGCGCCTCGACAGCCGCTGGGCGCTCCGGCAATCGGACACCCCCGAGGACGTGGCAACAACCGCGGGGTACGCCATCCTCAATTCGGGGGCAGGCGTCAATTTCAAGACCGCTGGCCTCACTCATGAGATCGCCCTGGTCCTGAACAACATGCTTGACGCCCGGTACCGGAACTACCTCGCCAACTCCCGGGGTATTACCCTGTACGAGCCGGGGTTTTCGGCCATGCTTACCCACACCCTGACATTCTAAAGCCATGCGCCGAATTGTCGCGATACTGCTGGTCCTTGTTGCCTTTGCTGTGTACGGGGTGTTCCACCTCGCCCGGGACGGAGCATCGAAGAACGGAAAACCAC
>MVRP01000339.1 GCA_002067405.1 Syntrophorhabdaceae bacterium PtaU1.Bin034
AGAGGATATGAAAAATATGAGAATACTAATCGCAGAAGATGACACGGCCCTCCAGGAAATAGCAGGCAGATTAATGACTCGCCGGGGATTCACCCCTGATATAGTCTCCAACGGACAAGAGGCTGTCGACCGAGCCAGAGCGAATGAAGGGAAATACGACCTCTGTCTCATGGACATCGACATGCCCGTAATGAACGGGCTGGAAGCCGCAAGAATCATCCGCCGCACAGTAAAATACTTCCCCATTATGGCGTTGACCGGCAGTGTAAGAGACGAAGAAGAATATTTGACGTCAGGAATGGACGATTTTCTGGAAAAACCCTATTCTATAAAAACCTTGAGAGTAAAATTAATACCTTGACGACAAAAGTAGAAAGACTTTATATGGCAGACGGAAAGCTTAAAACGATAAAGGAGACCCCCATGAATCGAGAAGAGTTGCAGGAGCTAATAGAGCTCAAAAGGAGAGGCCTTACAAAACTTAAATTGGTCGAAATTGGAGCCACATTTATAGTCCATAAGAACATTCAGAATAAAATCTCCTACGACATCATCGGAGCAGGAAAAGAACTCTCTGAATTCATCGATCGCTCCGAAAATGAACCGGGCAGGTGCCACCTTTACAAAGCAAACCTTCATATAACCAAAGACCTTTTTACCCCGGAAGAGTTGGAAAATGCCATCCGGATAGAAGATCAGATAGCTGAGAAATTCACGAAAGTTATTGACGAAAAAATTTAAGATTAAACCAGGGCAAAGCCTCCGATCCGCCGGTTATTCCATCCGACAGGATTGAGATCGGCTGAATAGACTTGATCTTTTACGAAGTGTTTGCCATTGACATCGTTTCCTATTACACGTATAGTACACGTATAAGGAGGTGCACGATGCAGAAAAAGCTGACTATAACCATAGATGAAGAAGTCTATGAGGGATTAAACAGGACAATTGGTCCGCGTAAGATAAGCAGGTTTATACAGGAACTGGTTCGGCCGCATGTAGTACGTCAAGACTTGGAATCGGCTTACGCCGAGATGGCAGAAGACAAGGAAAGAGAGAAAGAAGCCATGGAATGGGCCGAGGAAACCTTCAAGGATGTAGTTCATGAAGCGCGGTGAGGTCTGGTGGGTTAATTTTGATCCCTCGATCGGCGGAGAAATCAGAAAGAAGCGACCGGCTGTCATCGTGAGTAATGACGCCTCGAACAAGTTCCTTAACCGTGTTCAGGTTGTCCCCCTTACCAGCAACGTAGACCGACTCTATCCTAGCGAAGCGGCTGTTATTTTCGAAGGTAAGGACAGCAAAGCGATGGCGGATCAATTAGCTACGGTAAGCAAAGAAAGACTTTTCAGAAGAGCCGGCATTCTCTCACAGGAAGATATGCGCAAGGTTGAGGAAGCGATTAAGGTGCAATTGGATATTCAATAAATGACCCTGTTGCAAACAACAGGGTATTCAAAACAACGAGCGAAGCGAGTCTTTGAGGGGGAGTCTCTGCGGGCCGGGCACCGCCAAGCGGTCGCGCAGAAGGGGCGACGCGAGCCCCAAAAGTTGAATTGGGCCAAAAAGGCGCTGAAGCGAACACGGCAAAATAGTACCTTTGACGACTTGACAAGGGGGCCGCAATATTCATACGTTAGAATGTTATGACGCCTGAAAGACTGCTTGAGCTTCACGCCCAGTTATGCATGGCCTTCACTTCCCCGAAAAGGTTGGAAATATTGAACCTCCTGAGGGGCCGGGAATTATCGGTCAGCGAGCTGACCAGGGCTACGGGCATGCGTCAACCGAACCTCTCTCAGCACCTGGCATTGCTTCGGGAGAAGGGGATGGTGAAGACGCGGAGGGAGGGGGTCATCATCTACTACTCCCTTGCGAATCCGAAGATAATGGAAGCGTTTGATATTGTTACCGAGGTTCTTCTTGAAAAGCTGGGAGACACGGACAGGCCGTCGAAGGACACCAAGCAGACCACCCAGTGAAAGGATCGCGGTCTTATTTGCTGTAGCTTATCCGGTATATGGCCCCGGCCTTGTCGTCCGAAACGAGAAGAGAACCGTCAGGCATGACGAGGACATCGACCGGCCTGCCCCAGGTCTTGCCTTCCTGTAGCCAGCCTTCGGCAAATACGTCATAGCTCGTCGCTTTCCTGTTTTTGTCGAGAGTCACCATGGTTATCCGGAATCCGATCGGTGTTGACCGGTTCCATGAACCGTGTTCCGCGATAAAGATCTGGTCATGATAGCGCTTCGGGAACATTCTGCCCGTATAGAACCGCATGCCGAGCGCCGCGACGTGAGGACCGAGGTTTATAGCCGGCGGTGAAAACCGGTCGCACGGATACTTCTTGCCGAACTCCGGATCGGGTATATCGGCGCCGTGGCAATAGGGAAAACCGAAATTCATTCCTTTTTTGGGGGCATGGTTCAGCTCATCGGGAGGTTGATTATCTCCCATCCAATCCCGCCCGTTGTCGGTGAACCATAACTGTTTTGTCGCAGTGTCCCAGTCGAAGCCGACCGTGTTGCGAACCCCGCTCGCAAAGACTTCGAGACCGGAGCCGTCCGCGTTCATCCTCATGATCGTGCCAAATTGCTTGTCTGCAGTCTCGCACACGTTGCACGGCATCCCCACCGGAATGTAGAGCATGCGATCAGGACCGAAAGCGATGAACTTCCAGCCGTGGTGCTTCTTGCCTGGAAAGCTGTCATTAACCGTTACCGGTCGGGGTGGCCTCGAAAGGCTGTTCTCGATATTGTCGTACCGGATTATTCTGCTCAATTCTGCAATGTAAAGCGCACCATCCCTGAACGCCACACCGTTGGGCATATCGAGCCCAGAGGCAATCGTTATTACTTTTTCCGCCTTGCCTGAGCCGTCACGGAATAGGACCGCGTATACTTTGCCTGCTTCACGGGTTCCGACAAAAAGGGTACCCTGGCTTCCCAGCGTCATGGAGCGGGCATTTTCAACATTATCCGCGAAGACCTCTATTTTGAAACCGGGAGGAAGCTTAATGCTGTCAAGTGGAAGCTCACGGGGCGCAGCGGCCCAGAGATCGAACAGGATCGGCGGCAAAAGGAAAAGAAGCAGGAGCGCAAGAAAAAGGGTTTTTTTCTTCATAATGAGAAAATAATCATTTATTTCCGGGAAAAACAGATGAATCGATCTTATGGAACGGCATCCATGGTAAAGCGCCATTTGCAGAACATATCGTCCGGGTGGTCGGGCGGTGCAAAGACACATTCTACCTTTATCCGCGGATCGATCTCGTGTTTTTGTTCTTCAAACATTCTTCTCTTATGGCCGATCCCATTCGAGGAAATGTCCATCTGCGGCGGTCTGTAAGCCCTCGGGCGCTCCGACGTTTGCCACCCGCCCAGAG
>MVRP01000340.1 GCA_002067405.1 Syntrophorhabdaceae bacterium PtaU1.Bin034
GCCTTTTCGGGGTCGATCTGCCAGGCGATCCAGCCCCACATGGTCTGGATCGTGCGGCCGTCTTCCAGCGTCTTGCCGTTACGGGCATCGAACTTCTCGCCGTCAAAAACCGCCACGGCCACATTGCCGGGCCGGGCGAATTCCTTCGCCTCCGGGATGCCGTCCAGCGCCTCTCGCTTTCGCGCGGCATGAAACAGCGACGCCAGGGTATGCGACTTTCCACCGCCGAAAGGCACTCTGAGCTTCAACACCCGGTTGTAACCGGACTTGCCGGAAAGAGATGCCAGCACTTCGTCCAGGAGTTTTCGCAGATCGGCCGTGAGGTAGGTCGCCCGAAAGAAGGCTTCCGGGTCCCGGTTGACCACGGGCACGTTGGGATCATTGGCGGCGATAGCTCCGAGATCGATGGCGAACACCGCCTCGGTCAGCGCACCCGCTTCCACGTCGGGATGGAGCTTGACCAGGTCGGTCCAGGGACGAAGTGCATGTGTGCTCACTTTTTGGCCTCCGAATTTCGTATGAGTTCAAACAGGGTTCCTTCCCTGGCGGCCAGCCGTTGATCGATGAGCGCCCGCCAGTTGGCGACGAGTTTCTTGAGCGCAGCCCCTTCCGCCGGCGTGGTCGCGAGAAGGTGTTCCGGTCCGTCGTCCTTCCTGCCGGCCAACGCCGTTCCGGCCAGGGTCTGGGCTACCAGACGCAACCGCTCCCGGTCCGGGCGCGCCTCGTCGAGGAAATCATTCAGCTTGCGCGGCTCGTTTTCCACCAGCCAGAGGATGCGGTGCAGGATGTCGATCAGCGGGGCGGCTTTGCCGTCATCCTTTGGCATCCCCAGCTTTTCGTCATCACCCCGTTCGGCGAAATCTCGCAGCCGGTATTTGCCCTTCTTTTTTTCGACCAGAGCGCGGCTTCCGGACGAGAGTCCGTTCTGGCCGTCCAGCTCTACATTCTGGCCGTAGGTGAAAACGATGGCCTCGCCCGCGTCCATCTCGGCCGCCTTGTATGCGTAGCGCCAGAGCACGTAGAACCGGCTCGGTCCGTCCACCGCTGCGACCCCGCTTCCGGTTACCCCGAAGATCTTCTCAAGAAGCGTCTCCAGCACAACCCCTTCCACCTCGGCCAGGAACTTCTCGGCCGGGACCTCCTCGCCGTTTGCGTACTCCACGCGGGCAAATTTGGTGAAGGCGCGCAACCCAGCGCCCACGGCGGCGATGACCAGGTCCGCGCCGGTGATGCCCATTTTCCAGAGCGAATCCACGCGCTCGCGGACGATGCGCTCCAGTTCGGGGCGGACCTCGTCCTCGTAAGAGCCGGTCAACGTACCTTCCCGTTTTCGAGCGACAAGGAAGATGCTGGAGGCCAGGGCGGCGGACTCCTGGGCGCGGAGTCGGCCAGGTTTCTCCGTATCGAGCGGCCATGCTTCTGTGACAATAAAGCCAGCACGACGAAGCGCGTCGACAAGAGTGGACCAACCCAGCGTAGTCTTGTGCGCGTAGACGACGGTAAGTTGGCCACCAGTCTTCAGGACTCGGCCCGCTTCGGAGAAAGATTGAGCCATCATGGCTTCATAGACCTCTCGCGCCTTGCCCTTCGATCCTCCATGCCTGGTCGGTTCGGCCACCGCCTCCGCTTTTTTCGGGGTGACGTCCGATGCAAAATGTTCAGGATATAGGTGACCAACTGTTCTACGAAGCCAGACATAGAAGAAGTCTGAGATATCAGCATATGGCACATTGTCGTAATACGGCGGGTCAGTGATGACGGCATCTACCGACTCGTTTTCATAGGAAAGTCCTGTTGCCGAACCACGTTGAACGACGGCCCAATTCGAAATGTCGGCGTCACGGAGGCCAGCCGGCACATCCTCGACCCCAGAAACCCAACTTGCTGCCTCTGGATTGAATGGATTACTCTCCGCAAAGTCCCAGACCATCGGGAGGGCGTGCCGCCCGAAGGTATGAACAACACCACGGCCGCCGGTATAGTTGAAGACGCACAGCCCCGAATTGAAGTCAGCAAGGCGATCAACAATCGCAGCAAGCATCGTCAAAATAGCTTTCGCACGATCAGGGTCCGTTTTAGACCGCCGCATCTCTTGCTCTGATTCACGTACCGCAGATGTGAAAGAGAGAAGCGACAGCAACTGTCGCAGTGTGAAGAGGTCTCCCCACGTCCTAACTCCATAGGGTTGCACGCGAAAACCAAGTGTACCAGGGGCTGGCATCGGTTCCTTCGGCACAGTGAGCCCGCTACGTTTGCACAAAACTTCAATTCGTTTCTGTAAGGCAACATCATCAACGGTGGCTGAATCTACCTCATCTGCAGAAAGATAGACCTTGCCTTTTGCGCCAGAGCGCACACATACAGTGGACATCGCCTGTACGGAGATCCGCCCTGCGCATCCCTCCTTCTTGATGTATTCGTTGTCTGCCACCGTTCCGCAGAAGGAACATGTTGCGTTGCCGCCCTTCGATCCCGCAGCGGGGTCGAACCTAAGCCCACCCTCGGATGTAGCCTCGACTACCTCAAACCGTACCTGCTTATTGCCTTTAGGCGAGACCATCCTTAGAGCCGCATAACGCCCCTTCTTCTTGCAAAGCCAAGTCTGTTTGACCAACGGCACAGTAGCCCCGCATGAAGGGTTCTTGCAGCGAACGGTCCGGGTCCAGAGGTAGGCTACCGGCATGAGGTATCCAGGCGGGATGCTTTCCTTATCCGAAGATTGCCACATTTCTGACTGGACCGCCGGTCTGTTCCCCTTGTAGTCGGGATCGGGTATGAGTGGATAAAGGTCGCCGATCTCGGCCTTGACCTTCTTGAGCACCCATTCGCCCCAGTAGCGGACCTCATCGGCCAAGCCGCCCCAGGTGGTTTCGCCCTTCGCGTTCTTGGGGCCGGTCATACCGCGGACATTCGGGTCGGGCTTGCCGTATTTCTGCGGATAGACCAAGGTGCAGAGTTGGATGATGTGCGCCACTGGGTTGAGGTCGAGGGCGTAGGCTTCACAGCCGAGGCGCAGGGCTTCCAACGGGATGGCCCCACCACCGGCGAACATATCCAGCACCTTCGGGCGGGGAGCTTTGCCCGATTCAATATCTTCAACGGTCACAGTCTCCCCACGCTCCTCAGTCAACCGTTCGGCATGTGCTTCGAGAATGTGCTGCTGCGCTTCCTTGATGACTGTAGGGTTTCCCGGATATTTACAAAGCCGCTCAATAAATTTGGCAGCATTGGCCCTGCCCAGACTCTGCTTCTTATTATCCGGCCCATTTTCGGGAACAAACTTTGATGCCGGCACCAGCGCCCCGTATACCGCTGCGCGACACGCCACCAAGGGCCGTCGCGCCCACCAGAGGTGAAGGGTCGAAATGTGCCCCTTGCGGAC
>MVRP01000341.1 GCA_002067405.1 Syntrophorhabdaceae bacterium PtaU1.Bin034
TTGACCGCCACGAAGCGCTTGTGCTTCCTTGGCGAGAGGTTGTGGATCGCCCTGGCGAAAAGTTCTTTTCCTGTGCCGCTCGCCCCCTCGATGAGCACTGTGCTGCCGCTCTCGGCAATCCGCGGCAGCAGCTCGAATAACTGCATCATGGCAGGGCTGCGGCCGATTATATCCTGAAAGCTGTAACGGGCATGGAGCTCTTTTTTTAGTTCTTCCACCTGGCTCAAGTCCTGGAACGTCTCGACTCCGCCGATGACCCGGTTCTGATCGTCCCGCAGGAGCGCAGTGGAGAGGCGGATGGGCACATTATGACCGGAGTGATTCACGATGTGCGCAGTGGCATTGACAATCGGGTTGCCGTCCGACATGGTGCGCTTGAGCGCACAGGCGCTCTCGCAGATGTTCGCATGAAAGACTTCAAAGCAGCGCTGTCCGATCGCCTCGTCCCGGCTCACCCCGGTAATCTTCTCGGCTGCCGCGTTGAATGAGGTGATCCGCCAGTCCGAGTCGACGGTAAAAACACCCTCATTAATGGAATCGAGAATGATATCCCTGCCTTTCGTCTCCTGATCGCTCATGACTTCAAGCATACCTGACAGGTCCACGGTTGTCAAGAGTCACTATTGCTAAATGCATTATTCTTCTCGTAACACTATTGCTAAATGCATTATTAATGATGCCCTGCAATACCGTAGCCAATCTCTAACTCCTTCATTGTCAAGACTTTTTCCGACTCCATAGAATGTGGCATGCAATATGCTTAGTTGTAGTCATGGAACGCATCGCAATTCCTCGTCACCTCGATCGTGTGTCACCAGTGTTCGATGTAGCAAGGAACGTTCAGATCTTTGAAGTGGAGGATTGCCGGGCGAGGAGGGAGGAGGAGAGGCCCCTGCACAGCGGGGATCCTTATTTGAGAGCGAAGGAGGTACAGGAATGCCGCGTCACCACAATTATATGCGGAGCGATCTCCCGCGCTCTCGACACGGCTCTACACTTAATGGGAATCTCCGTGCTTTCCTTCATGCGAGGCCAGATCGATGAGGTAGCAGGTGCGTTTGCGGAAGGATGGCTTTCCGACCCGGTGTTCCTGATGCCGGGGTGCTACGGGAGACCGCGCTGCAGGAGGCGACCGCTCCGAAGAAATGCTGGAGATCATTCAGCAAAAGGAGGAAACATGAAGATAGCGGTGACAAGCGCCGATGGAACCATTGAGGGCGCCATTGATGAGCGCTTCGGGAGATGCAGGAAGTTCGTCGTTTACGAAACCGGATCAAAAGGGAGCCGCGTGTTCGATAATACCACGAATCTCAGCCTGGCTCAGGGCGCCGGGATCCAAACGGCCCAGAACATCGTGAGGGCGGGAGTAGAGGCGGTGATCAGCGGACATGTCGGCCCGAAGGCCTTTCAGGTGCTCAAAACGGCAGGAATAGAAATCTATACGGCCTCGAACATGAGCGTGGGCGAGGCCTTGACGCGTTTCGAGGAAGGTCGTTTGACAAAGCTTGCAGGCGCCGACGTGGAAGGGCATTGGTAGGAAACATGAAGATCGCAGTGGCAAGTGGAAAAGGGGGGACAGGCAAGACGACCGTTGCCGTCAATCTTGCTTACTTCCTGGTGAGTTCCGGCGAGAAGATCCAGTACCTGGACTGTGATGTGGAAGAGCCGAACGGACATATTTTCCTTCGGCCCTTGATGGAGCGGAGCAGGAGCGCTCGCGTTCCGGTGCCTTCCATCGATCAGGAAAAATGCACGTCCTGTGGCGAATGCTCCGCCAAATGCCAGTACCATGCGCTGGTTGTCCTTCCCGGCAGTACCCTTGTGTTCCCTGAACTATGTCACGGCTGCGGTCTCTGTTCTCTTGTTTGTCCGGCCGGGGCGATCAAAGAGACGGATCGCGAAATAGGAAAGATCGAAACAGGCACGGCTGTCCGCGGCATAAAATTCGGCCAGGGGGTTCTCAACATCGGTGAGCCCATGGCAAATCCGGTAATCCGTGAGGTAAAGCGTGAGGCTTTTCCCGGGTACATCAAAATCATTGATGCCCCACCCGGCACTTCGTGCCCGGTCGTCGAGACCCTGGCAGGCTCGGACGTAATGCTGCTCGTCACCGAGCCGACACCGTTCGGCCTTCACGATCTCAAAATTGTGGTCAAGGTCGCGCAAGGCACGGGAAGACCCGTTGGTGTTGTCATCAATCGCGACCGCGGGCAGTTTCGCCCCCTCATCAGGTACCTGGCCGAACAAAAGCTCGAAGTCCTCGCGTGCCTGCCTGAAGACCGGAGAATAGCCGAAGCATACTCGGCCGGCAAGCTTCTCCTCGAAGCGTTCCCTGAATTCAGAGGGCACTTTGCTGAAATCATGATAGGGCTCGGTCTCCTGCGAGACACGTGGCCAATCAAGAACCTGAGGTGGCGAGAATGAAAGAAGTCGTGGTGCTGAGTGGAAAAGGGGGGACAGGCAAGACATCGCTCGTGGCAGGCCTGGCCTTTCTGCTTTCCCGCAACGTAGTGGCCGACTGCGATGTGGATGCTGCAAATCTGAACCTGCTTCTGAACAGTAAAATCGTGGAAGAGCATGAGTTCTACGGAGGCCGCAAAGCGACGATCAGGACCGACCTTTGCACGGGGTGCGGCAGATGCAGGGAGGTGTGCCGCTTTGATGCGATCTCGGAGAACTACGTGGTAGATCCGCTTTCCTGTGAGGGCTGCGGAGCGTGCCACTTTCTTTGCCCGGCCAAAGCAGTGCTTTTTGATGAAGCACTCTCCGGCCACTATTACGTGGCACAGACAAAGCGGAAACGGGGCATGGTCTATGCCGAGCTGCTTCCGGGCGCTGAGAACTCGGGAAAGCTGGTGTCCGTGGTACGGACCAGGGCGAGAGATCTGGCCGAGTCCGATGGGAACGATCTTGTCCTCATTGACGGCCCCCCGGGAATCGGCTGCCCGGTGATCTCTTCCCTGACCGGAACCCAACTTGCCGTTTTTGTTACCGAGCCGACGATCAGCGGCGTTCACGATCTCGAACGGGTTATGGGCCTTGCCCGCCATTTTAACGTACCCGGTGCGGTGGTCGTCAACAAGGCGGATCTCAACGAATCTTACGGGGTAAAGATCAAGGAAATCTGCGAAGAACGCGGAATCGACTTCCTCGGATCGATCCCCTATGAACCAAGGATTACGGAGGCCCAGCGCCAGGGGAAAACAATCCTTGAATCAGAGCCCGACTGTTCTGCAAGCCGAAGAATAAACCAAATCCTTGAGAGACTAATAGAAAGAATGGAGGCACTATGAACGACAATATGCCTTGTGAACACGTCCCTCAGAACGGGGACGACAATGCGCTCAAAGAAAAAATCGCGAGAATCGGCCA
>MVRP01000342.1 GCA_002067405.1 Syntrophorhabdaceae bacterium PtaU1.Bin034
GACAAGGATGACCTGGTGAACCTGGGATTGAACTACTGGTCGTTCAATCCCATCTATGCCTTTACGTACCTTGGCGACAAAGATTCCCCGATTCCGGGCTTTGAAGTATCAATGAAACTGGACTACCTCATTAACACGGTCAACTCGGCGACCGGCTACACGTCAGGGCAACAGTTCGGCGTTAACTACCTGGTAGGCCAGCATATCGGGAAATGGGGATTTGCCGTCAATGGGCAGTGGATGTATCAGACCACGGACGACAAAATCAGGAACGAGCCCGACAACTTTAACGGGAATCGAACCTCCTGGTTCTCAATAGGCCCGGCCATTCAGTATCTGATAGGGAAAGGCTGCATAAACGCGAAATATGTGTGGGATGTGCAGAACAAGAACGGCCCCGAAATCCAGAAGTTAGTCGTGAAGTTCATTTACCCGTTTTGACAAAAGATGAGGTGAGTTTATTGGGGAGATGTACTTTCCTGACAGTTGCAGCGGAAGGTGTACGGACCCTCGCTGTTCTGCAGCCAAAGGCAGGCATGACTGTGAACGTCTTTTCATAACCCCCCCCACTGTCCCCCCCTTCGGCTATGTTTTGAGGGGGGAGACCCCTTTAAGGGTAACTTTGTAAAAGGGGATTCCGGGCGCTCGTGGTCAGTGCGAAGTGATGGAAGCACCGTGAGGGTATGCACCAAAAGCATGCCACGGCAACGTTAAAGCAAGGAGGATAAATGCAGTACATGCTTCGAATAGAGAAGGCTATGAAGAGCTTAAGTAAGATTGTGTCCATTCTTTTCCTGTTTTTCCTGTTGATTCCTGTGTTCGCAGAGGCCGGGTCAGGGCTGGTCATGCCGACGGTAGTCGACCCCGGTTACAGGATCCAGGCGTTGATGCCGAAAACACCGGCTGGTGGTCTGAACGGTATTGCTTTTGACAGCCACGGGAATCTGTACGCCGGCAACGTCCTGAACTCGGCAACTTACAGGATCGACAAAGAAACCGGGGAGGTCAGCCTGTTTATACCCCCCCCCGAAGGTGGCGCCGATGACCTTATCTTTGAGCCCGGAGGAAGGGTGATCTGGAACGCCTTTTTCCTGGGCAAAGTCTATGCGAAGGGCGCCGATGGAAAAATTGTGACCCTGGCGGAAAATGTCCCCGGCTGCAACGCTATTGCTCAAGGCAGGGACGGGCGTGTGTTCTTTACACAGGTTTTCCTGGGAGATGCTCTCTGGGAACTTGATCTATCGGGAAAAATGAAGAATAGGAAGATCGCGGAAAATCTCGGCGGCCTGAACGCCTTCCGGGTACATGCCGATGGTTTCATCTACGGGCCCCTCTGGTTCAAAGGACAGGTTGTCAAAGTCGACCCGAATACCGGCAAGGTGCAAGTGGTCGCTGATGGCTTCGGAATACCGGCGGCGCTGAAATTCGATTCAAAAGGCAATGCCTTTGTCATCGACAACAAGACGGGAGAGGTGGTTCAGGTAGACGTCAAAACCGGCAAGAAAAAGGTGATTACGAAACTGAAACCACACCTTGACAACCTTGCTATCGACGCCCAGGACAGGATATTCGTAGCTGCAAACGGCGACGGAAGCCTCTGGGAGATTGACGCAAAGACAGGCAAGGCCAGAACCGTGATAGACGGGCATCTGGCGGCTCCGCAGGGGATTGCGGTGTGGAGCGGCCCCGAAGGCGAGATCCTCTATGTGGCGGACAACTTCGCTTACAAAAGGGTCGATGGCTTCACGGGAGAAGTGAAAGAGTCGACAAAAGGCGGGGCATTCCCCAATGCTGCAAGCATCACGGGAGACAAAGTGCTCATGTCCGGTTGGTTCAGGAATGGGTTCGTTGAAGTTTTTGATGCAAAGACGGATGACATGCTGTACGGGTTTTCCGGGTTCAAGGCTCCGGCCGGTGCGTTGATGCTCAGAGACGGCAGCATCCTCGTAGCCGAGCGCGGGACGAACAGCATCCTGAGAATCCGCGACAAGGAAGGGAAGCAGAGAGAGGTCGTTGCAAAAGATCTTGCCTGCCCCATCTATATGGCGCCTGCCGGGGCTGATGAAGTATATGTCACGGAATTCTTGGAGGGAAAGGTTACAAAAGTAAATCTCAAGACCGGTGCAAAGACGACTGTTGCAATAGGATTGAGACAGCCCAAGGGTATTGCGGTGAAGCCCGATGGGAACTTGTTGGTAGTCAACGTGGGGACGAAGGAATTGCTTGAGATAAACCAGGCCACAGGTGTAGTGAAGCCGATCGTCCAGAACCTGGCCGTAGGCCTTTTCGCACCGGAGATAATGGCGCCCGGCTTTACCCTTACCAGGGTAGCGGTTGCCGATTCCGGCAACATTTACGTGACGAGCGATATTGATGAAGTAATCTATAAGATTTCTCCCAAATAGCCCCCCCTTAACCCCTTGGGGGATGCGGTCTCTCTGCGGCTGCATCCCCCTTGTACTCGGCATACCGATTCTTCTGCCCATGTATTCTTTCCTTGATTGCCAGCCCTGTACTTTCAGACCGCACTTTCTATTTTTGCCCGGTTCCCTTTAAATCGTGCGCATGGTGAATTATGTTGTGATGTATAAAAAGGTTTTCGAAGGAGGTCATAATGGCGAAGAAAGTGAATCCTATTCAATTACAAAAGTATCTTAAGGGAGTAAATTATCCTGCCGACAAGAAAAATCTGATGGCTCACGCTAAGGGAAGGGGCGCCGACGAGGACGTCATGTATACCCTCGAACATCTTCCCGACAAGAAATATGACGGTCCTACGGGTATAGCCAAAGAAGTGGGCAAGATAGAATAGCCGGGAAAACGTAAAATCAGAAAACGAAAGGCAGCGAAATACGGATTTACTCTCCGAGAATTTGCACCACTATTTCCCTTTTTCGAGGGCGGTTATCGAATTCGGCAAGCACGATCTGCTGCCACGTGCCAAGTAGGAGCTTGCCTTTTTCAAAAGGTACGGTGAGCGAAGGACCGGTAAGAGACGCTCTCACGTGGCTGAACCCGTTCGCATCTCCCCATGTGTCATCGTGGTAGTAGTGCCGCCCTGAAGGAGCAATCTTTTCATACATTTCCTTAATATCGGCAGTGAGCCCCGGTTCATACTCGAAGGTGGTAATTCCCGCCGTTGATCCGATGACGAATACGAGGACATTGCCGGTTTGGAGTCCAGATTCCTTCACGACTCGGCTCACCTCTCTGCTAATATCAAGAAGGTCCCCATTACCTTTCGTTTCAAGCCTGATGCGAGCGTTGACAATCTTCATTGTTGGTACTCCTCGACTGATGGTGACCTACGGTTAATTGAAGGCAGGAATTAAAGAAATCGGGACGACTGGACTTGAACC
>MVRP01000343.1 GCA_002067405.1 Syntrophorhabdaceae bacterium PtaU1.Bin034
ACGGTCCTCATCGATACGGTATGGGCGCCCTTCAGGGAGGAGTTCGTCGAGAACCTCAGACAGGAGATCGATCTGAGCAGAATATCCGCCATCATAGCCAACCACGCAGAGATCGACCACAGTGGCGCCCTGCCGGAACTGATGGTTGCCATACCGGGCACCCCCATCTATTGCACGAACCAGGGCCTGAAGTCATTCAAAGGCCATTTTCATCAGAACTGGGATTTCAGGCCGGTGAAGACCGGGGACAGGCTGAGCATCGGGTCGAAAGAACTGATCTTTATCGAAGCCCCCATGCTCCATTGGCCCGACAGTATGTTCTGCTACCTCACCGGCCACAACGTCCTCTTCAGCAACGACGCCTTCGGCCAGCATCTGGCGACCGAGGCCCTGTACAACGACCTGGTCGATCAGGCCGAGCTCTACCAGGAAGCGATCAAGTACTACGCCAACATCCTTACCCCTTTCAGCAGGCTGGTCACGAAGAAAATTGAGGAGGTCGTCGGTCTCGGACTTCCCGTCGATCTCATCTGCACGAGCCATGGCGTCATATGGCGAAAAGACCCGCTGCAGATCGTCGGCAAATACAAGGAATGGGCCGATGACTACCAGGAGAACCAGATTACGCTCCTCTATGATACAATGTGGAACGGCACAAGGGTGATGGCAGAGTCGATTGCGCAAGGTATCAAGGAAGCAGACCCGGAAGTCACTGTCAAGCTCTTCAATACCGCCCGCTCCGACAAGAACGACGCCATCACCGAAGTCTTCAAGTCGAAAGCCGTCCTTGTCGGCTCGCCCACGATCAACCGGGGAATCCTCAACTCCGTTGCCGGCATCCTCGAGGAGATCAGGGGGCTCGCCTTCAAGAAGAAGAAAGGCGCTGCCTTCGGCACATACGGCTGGAGCGGCGAATCGGTCAAGATGATCACGGAAAAGCTCCAGAAAGCAGGCATAGAGACCGTGAACGAAGGGATAAGGGCCGCCTGGAACCCCGACGGAGAGAGCATCGGGAAGTGCGTCGACTTCGGGAGGGCCTTCGTGGCGGCTATCAAGAAATAGAGCCCATCCTGTCCCGGTTTATCGGTTTTGGAGGCACCATGACGACAGCCAAATTAGAATCAACGTGTGCGTGTTTTGTGACCATCGAAACAAAACCCAAAGAAAGCCCCCTGCCTGAACGCGGGGGCCCCCACAGGTCAGGGTGTATGGTCTGCGGTAAGGACCTGATCTATCTCGACACGGACCAAGACCTTTCGTGCAGTTTTTGCGGGCAGGTCATACCGGCCAATGCTCGATGCGTCAATGGACATTTCGTTTGCGACAACTGTCACAGGGCGGATGCCGTGGAGATCATCAAGCAGGTCTGCCTGCACAGTCGGGAGTGCGACGCAGTAGCACTCATGCAGACTATCCGGTCTCATCCCCGGTTTCGGATTCATGGACCGGAGCACCACTCCCTGGTCCCCGCGGTCATTCTCACGGCATTACGGAACGGTGGAGACACCATTACGGACGAGCAGATTATGACAGCCGTCCAGAGAGGGCAGACAATAGCGGGTGGCGCCTGCGCATTCCTGGGCGCCTGCGGCGCGGCTGTCGGGTAGGGATCGCCATGTCGGTACTGCTGGGCGCAAACCCCTACGACGGCAGCAAAAGGCAGGCCGCTCAGCGAGCAACGCAAAGGGTACTTGGCGATATCGAGGCCTACGATGCATCCCGGTGCTGTCAGAGGGATTCGTGGCTGGCCCTTCGGGGTGCTTCCCGGCTCCTGGAAGAGATGGGCAAGACATTACCGGTAAGTCGCCCGATCGCCTGCGAGCAGTATCCGGAGAACAGGAGTGCATCCATGAACGATGCCCTCTCTGGCCGACCGGGTCGTGGGTACCGCCAAAGAGCAGACAGATAGCCTGTCAAGAAAATGGGATAGAGAACAATGTCGCTAGGAGCGAAACCACACGGTGCAGGTCGAAGCAGTTACGGATTTATTGATCGGAAGCGCTTTTTCGAAGTGCTTGCCTTGAAACCTTCAGCGGTTTTCCTCGATCTCGGTTGCGGCCGGGGCGACTACGCGCTGGAGGCAGCCGGGGTCGTCGGACCGGAGGGGAGAGTCTACGGAATCGACGCATGGCCGGAAGGTCTTGAAGAGCTGAAGAACAGGGCTGCGGCGAACGGCATGGACAATATCGAGACGATCCGGGCAGACCTCCTCAAAGAGATACCTCTCCCGGACAACCTGGTCGATGTATGCCTGCTCGCGACCGTCCTGCACGATCTGCTGAGGGACGACACAGGGGAGACACCCCTCCGCGAGATCGCCAGAGTCCTGAAGCCCGATGGCAAGCTGGCGGTCGTCGAATTCAAGAAGATCGATGAGAGCCCCGGTCCTCCGGTTGCGGTCCGCCTCTCGGCCGAGGAGGTCGAGAGGCGGATAAAGCCTCTCGGTTTCCACGTGGATTTCGTGGGTGATATAGGGAAGTTCCACTATATGATCGTCGCTTCGAGAAGGAATCGCCTCGCCTGATCGACGGTCACGCAAATGTCTTGGCGTGACGAGATTTACAGATACTTATCAAGCCCCATGTGGGTATGGAAAGCAAAGGTGTCCCTCTTTCCGAGGGAGAGAACCAGCTTGCCTTTGACAGAAGTCTATGCGAAGAGAGCAGGCTTCCTGCTGTTGAGTTCGACGGAGTCCATGACGCGTTCCTTTCCCGCGTTGATCTGTTGGGCCGCCCCTTCATCGAATATATTGAGAAATATGAGCCTCAACCCGATTTCCCCTTTTTGTGGCTCAGAGAAAGGCTGCTGCCTATATGGGGCGAGAAGCGTGCCTGGCTAAACGACGAAGACTCAAAGGGCCACGTGATGGCATCCGGTTTTGTTTTTTGAAGTTGTTCAATTCCTGTGCTTTCGGTTCCGTGGAACCCGAACACCTTTTTGTATAAACAGAGTATAAACAGCCATTCAAAAAGACTATTTTTTGGGCAATGATAGGCTGCGGGGGCTTGTCTTACCAAAACTTATCTCTTGACATATAGGGTAGGGGGGGTATACTATGAGAAAGCGGGAGGTGGAGACATGGATGAATCAAAGCCCGGATGTCCCAATTGTGGTGAGAATCAGGAGGGCGAGACACGCAAGAGCCATCATAGCGAGCAGACCATCCGGGAACTCGTGAACCGGATGAACCGGATCGAGGGGCAGGTGCGCGGTATCAGGGGCATGATCGAGCGAAGCGTGTATTGCGACGACATTCTGAACCAGATAGCCTCGGCCCAGTCGGCGCTGCACGGGGTGGCCAAACTGCTCCTGGAAAAGCATATGAAGTCG
>MVRP01000344.1 GCA_002067405.1 Syntrophorhabdaceae bacterium PtaU1.Bin034
TAACCGGTGATACCCGGAGGCATGCCTGTACCGGATGGTATCATCCTCCTTCCCGCATCGAGCAGACGTGCGCCTTGTACGGGTCAGGCAGGGTGCAGATTCCTGCAGGAGAGTTCATCCGTTCGGTCATGCTCGTGCGGTCGTCCTATTGTATCACAACCCGGAATTGAGTCTTAGCAGCGATTTGCCTCTCGAAAAATTCGAGGACTTGGGATATCGTTAAGCTTTTTATACGCAGGTCTCAGCCCGGGTCTTTTCCGAAGCTGATCTGCGACGATCCTGCCTGCTTTCCTGGCTGCCTTCCCGTTGTTGACAATTAACGGAACAGGCCCCAGATTAAGGCTGTGACCAGGGAAACCCCCGAACGCACCGACCTTTTCATTTGTCTGCTAGGCACGCCCTGATGTCTGTGCTGAGCCTTGCCCGGTGCCGGGTCACTATTCTTGTCTACCACAATATATCGCCCGATCATGTACCGAAGGACAGGATCTTGCCGGACTCCATTACTGCCGCGGATTTTGACCGGCAGATGCAGATCCTCAAGGAGAAGCGGTTCAAGGTTTTGCCTTTGAAGGATTTGATCTTCCTTCTACGGGAAGGCCGAAAAGTTCCGGCCAGGACCGTGACGATCACCTTCGATGACGGCTATAAAAGCACGTACGCAGTTGCCCGTCGGATTCTTCAGAAATACTCTTTCCCCGCCTGCGTGTTCCTGGCGACTGACTTTGTCGGGAGGGAGGAATCCTTCCCCTGGCTGCGGTCGAGCGATTACGAAGATACGAGACCCATGAGCTGGGAAGATGCGAAGACCCTCTACCGGCAGGGAATCGAGATCGGTTCCCACACCGCATCACACAGATTTCTTCCCGCTCTGCCGGGCGACGAGCTTGAGACGGAGGTAATAAGGTCAAAGGAGGCGATCCGTGGCAGACTCGGACAAGAACCGGCTGTCCTAGCCCTTCCTTTTTCGTATCCTCTTTATCACCGGCAATGGCCATTATTCGAGAAGCGTCTGCTTGAAGCGCTTCGCAACGCGAACTTCACCTCTTGCTGCACCATGCAAAGAGGCCGTGTGAGTATGGGACTGGACATCGTCTTTCTTCCGCGAGTGCCGGTCATGAGGGATGAAACCGAGCTCTCGTTTTACGCGAAAGCGCTCGGGCTTTACCGTTTCACAGGGTTCCCTCAGTACCTGTTCCAGCGTTTCCTGAAGAAATACCGTACTCCCGAACCAAATAACAGAGACGTCACCGGCGAGGTCGCAAAACGGCAAAATGGGTGAAAAAACGTTGTTTATTTCAACCCACTCCGTTATTTTGCTGCCTTATGCCGACGCTTCCCAGCGGTCGATTTGTCTTTCTGCCTCTTCCTTTGAATAACCGTATTTTTCCTGGAGTCTGCCGATAAGCTGGTCCCTCTTGCCTGCAATAACGTCAAGGTCGTCATCAGTCAGCTTTCCCCACTGTTCCCGAACCTTACCCTTCATTGTTTTCCAGCTTCCCGATACCTGATCCCAATTCATGTTGCCTTTCTCCTTTGTGGTACTTTAGTATCATCATCAAAATGGGCCGTTAGCCCGGTTTTCAAAACCAGAAGACTAGATCGTTCTCCTTCTCCCAAAAAGCAATGAGATGACGAAAAGGATCAGAAAGATAACGAAGAGCACTTTGGCAATGCCTGCAGCCGTTCCTGCAATTCCGCCAAACCCGAAAATACCCGCGATTATGGCAATAATAAGAAAGATAATGGCCCAGGTCAACATTGGATCACCTCCTGTGGAACTATGGGGTTTCCATCAAAAGCGACTTCCCCCGGTTCTACTTCTTCGGCTGTGTCGGCGCCGCCGTAGTGGTCTTTTCCGTACCGGCGATCTCCAGGTTCGTCTTTACCGATTTTACGCCCTTGGTGTTTCGCACATAGTCGATGAGCCTCTGTTCCGCCGCCTTGTTTGGAACCTGGCCGCTTACGGTGACATCTCCTTTGTAAGAATTGACGTCAATGGCGAATGTCTTCAACTCCCGGTCTTTCAGGATCTTTCCCTTGATATCGCCGGTGATGACCGTGTCATCCAGAGATTGGCCCGTGGTCTTTCCCGTAAGGTAGCTGCAGCCGGACAACATGCTCAAAAGAAGGCCCAAAACAGTAAGAGAAACTAATCCGAACTTCATGTCATACCTCCTGTCAATACTTACCGGGGCTGGCATCGCCCCTTCACCGGCAAAGCCGATTTTCTTTCTCCCTCATACAAAGGGAGAGAGAATGAACCGATCCTTCCTGTCTGCTTCGAGTACCCGGTTTCCGTGGCGACCTCTAACGGGCTTTCTGTGCTCCCGCCGGGGTAGTCTGACCGCCAACGAGAAGATTGCTTTTTACCGATTTCACCCCGCCGGTTTGTTTGGCAATCTGGATTGCCCGTTGTTCCGCCTGCTTGTTGGGCACCTCTCCTGCCAAGGTCACGTTTCCTTCATAACTGTCTACGTCAATTTTCAACGACTCCAACTGGGGGTCCTTTATGAACTTCCCCTTGATTTCACCGGTAATGGTGGCGTCATCGATCGATTGCCCCGCGGTCCTTCCTGTCACCCTGGAACAATCAACGAGGGTACCGAACATAAAGGGAAGCAGAAGGGCCAGAACAAGTAATAAACGCATGTATTCCTCCTTTGGTTTTAAGATGTATTGTCTACTAGCAATATAAGTATGCCGTGTTGGGTGTCAAGACCGGTTATCCTGTGTACGCAAAGGATTTCTTGGAAGAATGCTGCTATCGGGGTTTTCAGCCGGTGAAGAACGGGATGAACGGGGAATCACCCGAAAAGTGAAACGCATGTTAAAGGCCCGCGGACACTAAAACTTTGTTTCCCGCTAGTTGACAATCCCCCCAAGTGATCTCAGATTTAATCTATGTAAGGTTTCTGTGATCCACGTAAGCCTTCCTCCGGAATACTACATCACTGTCATCGCCTCATGACCGGATGAGCTTACGGCGGAAGCCCGCACATTTTTCACCCACGGAAACGGAAAAACCAGGAAGATGGTGCAAAAGCTTTTAAGCTGTCCTTGATAGGGGAAGGAGAAGCAAAGGCTTACCATCAATACTGTCATTTCAGTGAAAGGGAGGGGACAATGAGGACCATATTTATCATACTCATACTCTTAAGCATTACCGCCTGCTCATCCGCACCCAAGGGAGGCTGCAGCGTCACTGCCATGAGCCCCTCCCTTGCGGTCAAGCCCGTCCAGGCAGAATACCGCATCTCACCCGGTGACGTGCTCGACATCAAGTTCTTCTACAACCCCGAGCTCAATGAGACGATCATGGTC
>MVRP01000345.1 GCA_002067405.1 Syntrophorhabdaceae bacterium PtaU1.Bin034
GATCCGAAAAGCCCTGTTCTCGGTGTCGAAGTAAAACGGGGCAAAAGAGTGGTAAACATCAAGTCCAGGAAAGGCGTCGTGCTTGCCTCGGGAGGATTCAGCCAGGACGTCAAGATGCGGACGGATCATTATCCCAAGCTTGTGGCGGCCTTCAACTGCACGAATCAGAAAGGCGCGACGGGGGAGGTAATACGGTTCGCCCAGGCCGTGGGAGCAGATACCCTTCAAATGAATTTCATACAGTTATTCCCCTTTGCCGAACCGGAGTCGGGTACCCTCGATAATCCGGCGGTCTATCCTTTCAGCGCACCCGGCCGGGGATGTATTTACGTGAACAAACAGGGGAAACGCTTTGTCAGCGAGTTGGAACGAAGAGACGTATGCGCCTTTGCACAGATTAATCTCGGACCCGACATGAAACCGACATACACCATTTTCAACGCGGCAATGGTGCCTCTCATAGGCGGCACGCCGAAGGAGATTGAGTCCGGCTTGAAAAAAGGCCGTTTTATCACGGCAGATACAATCGGAGAGCTTGCAAAAAAAATCGGTATTCCCGCCGATGCCCTTGAAAAGACGGTAAACGACCACAATCGCTATCTGCAAGAAGGAAAAGACCCCGAATTTAACAAGCCCATTTCCAAGGCGATGGTTCCCCTTGATAAAGGGCCTTTTTATGCAGTCGCGCAGTGGCCGGCAGTTCACCATACAATGGGCGGACTGAGGATCAATAAGAACACCCAGGTAATCGATGTGTTCGGCGCAGCCATACCACGGCTCTACGCAGCAGGAGAAGTGGCAGGAGGTGTCCATGGCTCAAACAGGCTGGGCACCAACGCCACCGCGGACTGCGTTGTCTTCGGCCGGATAGCAGGCGTGAATGCGGCAAAGGAAAAATCTGCATAAAAAACCAACAGGGCCCACTCGCAAGGGCGGGCCCTTCAACTACGATCGGCTACAAACTGGGTGCACCTGTGAAAAAACTATTGCTTATTCTGTCCGTCCTATGGACGCTGTCCTGTTTTCCCGTGAGTTGTGCTATCGTAGAGGCGGCCGCTCAGGCACCAAAAGGAACAACGAAGTCTTGTTCCTCCTGCCACGCCGATTTATCCAGTGTGCTTCCAAAAGGCCACCCTTCGGTAAAGGGGAAGGGTATTGCTACATGTCTCGGCTGCCACAAACCCGATGCGTCAGGAAAGGCTGCTGCCAACAACATGTCTGCGGGCCTTCACCTGGCCCATGTGGCAACGAATAAGGACATCGACTGCCTGACATGCCATGTATGGACACCCGGCAAGCGCTTTAGCCTCCCTGGCCAAAAGGTGTCCTTCGGTTCCCCGACAAAAAAAGAACTGCAGGAAATAACCGGTATTTTCGGCTCTTGGAAAAACTCCGGTTACACGGATTCACTCCACGGTAAAGCAAATATCATATGCGGGGGATGCCACGGAAAGACAATTGCCAAAGAAGGTGACACGGTAGAAAACAGCCGTTGCCTCACCTGTCATGGCCCGACGGAACAACTGGCAGCACGAAGCGCCCCGGAAGATTTTCCGGATCGCAATCCTCACAAGTCTCATTTGGGCGAAATCGATTGTACCGTATGCCACAAAGGTCACTCGGAATCGAAGACTTATTGTTTCGAGTGCCACAAACTATTTAAAATAAAGGCGATTCCCGGTGGCGGTGGGAAGTGATAGAATAGCCGGATGCCCATCCTCCCTCATCTTTCAGAAATAGTCTGTGGTGGTCGGGCTCGCTCAGGTATTTCATAGGTATCTTGCTTGCGATCTCAAATAGTAATGGATGCTACTCTTCGAGAGCTACTTTTCTTGAGCGAAAACCTCGCTCCATTTCCATAATCTCCCGTCCAAAAGCAAGGCCATGTTTTTTCATCTCAATCGCAGCTTTGCGGCTATTCCCGGCCAAAACGGCTTCAACAATAGGATCATGAGTACCTACTGGATGCATAGCCTCATCGTCAGGCTGCACCACCTCGAGTACTCGGGCAACCGATCCCATGATGAATTTGACAAGGAGTTCTAGAAGAGGGTTTTTACACATCTCTGCCAGAATGAGATGCACTTTCGACTTTCTTGCTATGTGATCCTTGTGAGACAGCATAGGTAATCGCTCGCCATCCAATGCTTCCTTAAGACGTCCGGCGTAATCTGGATTGATGTTGAGTGCTGCTAAACGGGCTACTTCAGTTTCCACCAACACTCGAACGTCGTGTAAGGCCGGAATAGAGATCTTATCTGCCATGAACAGATCGAGAAACGTAGTTAATAGCGGCTCAAAATCAAGCTCGGTAACAAACGCACCCCCGCCTATCCCCTGACGGATCCTGACAAAACCTGAATTTCCCAGTGACCGTAATGCCTCGCGAATGGCTAACCGGCTGACACCAAACTGCTCCGAAAGTTCACGTTCGCTTGGGAGTTTGTCGCCAGGCTTGTATCGTCCAAGAACGATAGCCTCTTTCAATTGTTTGGCTACTCCATCCGAAACTCTATATGGCTTGATCTGCTTAAAAGGCGGCATTTGTTTCTCCTGGCACTCATTATATACCGGACGGTTTTAACTTTCAATATAAATGTTTTTATTGACATTATGTTTCAAAAGAAGTAAACATTAAACCATTAAGCGCCATCAAAAGGAGGAAACAAAAATGA
This sequence comes from Syntrophorhabdaceae bacterium PtaU1.Bin034, assembly GCA_002067405.1. The sequence continues at coordinate 2,676 of MVRP01000345.1, forward strand.
GAAGAAGTGTTGCCATGACTTGTACGGCCGTATTTGTGATCTTCACCATACTCTTTGTCTACACACCCACATGGGCTCAAGAAAAAGCAATTAAGCTGAGATACTCCGATATGTTCCCGCCCGCTCATAAGATGAGCCAACTCGCGAGTGAATGGTGCAAGGAGGTCCAGAAAAGAACCAACGGCAGGGTCGTCATAAGCTATTTTTCATCCGGTACACTTACCCCGTCAGCACAGACGTATGGTGCTGTCGTTTCAGGGATTGCTGATATAGGGCAAAGTGCAGTTGCATTTTTCCCTGGCAGATTTCCATTAACAGAAGTTTTTTCCCGGCCTGTTGGTTTTAAAAGCGGGCATCAGGCCACCATGGCTGTCTACCAGTTCCAGAGAAAATTCCAGCCGAAAGAATGGGCCGACACAAAGGTTATGTTCCTGCATGGCTCAGCTCCGCAGATCATACATACAAAGAAAGCGATATCTTCCATAAAGGATGTGAAAGGCCTTCGTCTTAAGGCGAACGCAGAAAACGCCCCTACAGTCGCCGCTGTCGGTGGAGCACCGGTCACACTGACGACGGGCGAGACATATGACGCCCTTCAGAAAGGCATGGTGGACGGAATGATGTTTCCTTACGA
>MVRP01000346.1 GCA_002067405.1 Syntrophorhabdaceae bacterium PtaU1.Bin034
GCTTCGAGTGTGTCGCCGATGATGACCGCTTTTGTCATGGTGGAGCCTATGTCGATGCCTGCGAAGTAGTGCATATGTACCCGGCTTCGTTCGTTTGGCTTGAGAGTGATGGGAAGCGATTTACTCGCTTCCCATCGACTTACTCAACCACCCTACCTTGCCATTCCCCCCAACTAGTGTTACTGCTTCTTAGCTTTATATGCGCCCAGGGCTTCGATGAACGCATCGATCCTGTTATGCGTGTCCGCCTCGTTGTAAGAGCTTATATCCACGATGTCGCCTTCCATAATAAGGATGGGTATATCGCGGTAGACCTTCTTGAGCGTCTCCGCCTGCATGATGATCCCCGCGTGCCAGCTGCGGCACGAGAAAGCGGAATGGAACACGACTCCGTCACAATCGTAATCTTCGATATATTCGATAATACGCTCAACCTTCGGTGTGGAACCGGGGCGCTTGCGGGCCTTGTCGTACCAATGGGTCCAGAATCTCACCCATCTCCATGCAATACGTTCAAGGGGATCATCCGTCTTCGGCAGCTCGAGCCGCTCTATCTTTTCCGCGTTGCGATATGTTACCTCTACAGGGAACACTGCCCCTTTATCATTGAAATACTGGAAATCACTCAATGCGAACCACGAAGGCAGGCCTGCACCCCAGACGATCCTGTACTTCTCGTTCTCCACCACGCCCTGCTTGTTCGCGTTCTTCTGGGTCAACTCATCATAGAGGTCTTTATAAAAGTCATACGCTTCCTGGGTGGCGAGGTTAAAGGTGACGGGAACCATGGTGTTCATGGCGTCGCCCGTGTCCATGGGAGTGGGATGGGCTTTCCGCAGCTCGTACGTGTCGATAAAGAGGTTCCAGGTCTTCTCCGTGAGATCTACCAAAGACGAGAGCCTGTCCCAGTCCATCTTCCTGCCCGTGTGCTTTTCGCAGAACTTGACGAGCTCAAGTAATTCTGCCTTTGCGTACTTGACGTAGAACTTCTCCTGTTCGTGCTGGTCCATCTTCGGGTCCCACTGGGGATAGTACATGCTTCCCACAAAAACGGGCACGTCCTGCAGGTAGTGCTGGGTTGCCTGGGGCCACTTGAAGCGCGGATCGCACAACTGCTGGCCGCTCCCGATGATCATATCCGGTCGTGCCATGCCGCCCCACGGTGCGCCGGGAGGCATTTCCCCGTTCAGCTCTTCGCGCCACATGTCGAAGCCGATAGTACAGGTGGCATACGTACAGAGTGAACGGGAGAAGTTATCGGCCTCGGCCTTTTGCAGGTATTTCTCTGCATCACGCTTTGCCGCGCACACGCCGGCGAAGTTCTCTCCCCAGGCGGGAATGATATCCATTGCCCTTATGATCTCATCCTGGCCGTCATTGATATAGGCATACGCTACTTTCTTTCCCTCTTCTTTTGCTTTGAGAGATGCGGACATATTGCCCCGAACGATCTTTGGTACCCTTGCCGCTGCCTGTGTTGCCAATGCTCTTGGTTTTTTATCTTCAGCCATGATTATCCTCTCTTTGGTTGTTATGCGATCATTTCCAGGAATGCCTCTATCCTGGTCTTTACCCTTGCGAGGGTCGACGTGGAATATTCGTCCTCAAGGTAAAGGACCGGGGTTCCGCCGGACTCGATAAAACTCTTGATCGCAGGGACTTCAAAGCCGTAGGGGTCGCAGTACTTGTATACGAAGAGAATGACGCCATTAACGTTGAATTCCTTAATGTACTGCTTCATGTGGCCGAACCGGGCTTCCAGGTTCTCCTGATAGCCCTTGCCGGTATCGACAAACGTGGTAGGTATCTTCAGCTTCCGCAGGTAGCGTTCTGCGATCCCCTGAATGGGGTCTGACGTCACGTCCACATCCTGCCAGTACATCTTGCTGCCGATGGAGAGGTCGTCCATAACGAGGCGCGCACCCGTTCCCTCAATGGCGTCGATCATGGCGACATCGTCTATCTGGTCGCCTATAAGCATTATCCGGGCTGCCTTACCATTGGAGACCGTTCTCCCTTTTACCTCTTTTGTCACAGCCTCTACGAGGGCGCTCGATTCGTCGACCGGGAGGCTCATTGCCGCAACGAGGACCTTCATCATCTCGGTGCCGGAAATAAGGGGCGGGTTGGACTTCCTCAACTCGTACAGCTCCCTCATGAGACGTCTGTTCTCGTTGTGGGCCTTTATTGCCTGCGCCAGGGCATCATCGGTTATCTTTGTACCGGTGAAATTTTCCAGGGTTGAGATAAAGAGGTGGAGGATATCCTTGGTAAAATCAATGGAAGGATCATCCGTGACGTGGGGCATGTTCAGAAAATGCCAGTACGGTAGCTTCAGGTTGTAATTCCAGACGTCATCGGTCCTGTCAATGCTGTCGCACTGATGGGGCAGGACCATCCCGTCAAGAAAGTCGTATTTCCCCTTGACCGCTGCATCAAACACGTTCCTTACAAAGGGACAGACGATCGTTTCCATGAAGGCGTCGCCCCTGGTAATCGCCTCTGACACGTTCCCTTTGAGTCGAAGCGGTACCACGCCTGCTGCCGTTAATATCTCTACAGGGCCAAGGGCAGTCAGGTAACCTATCACTTTCCTGCCGGCCGCTTTAAGTTCTCTGGCCCTTGATCCGTAATGTGTGTAGTACTTGTCAGCCGTTGCCAATCCGTTCGTGAGCTGTGTCATGTCGTTCCCCCCATTCACCCCCCCAGTCTTTTATCGGCATGGGGTGATGTAGCCTTGTATTAGACCCGATGTTCTGTAGAGAGAACATCGTTCTGTACCACCGCAAAATACTAACGAATCAAAAATAAGTTTGTCAACAAAAATACGAAAAAAAATGTATACAAAATAATCGAGTGATTCCGCGGCTATTCTATGCACACGAGTTCTTTCGCATTCTTTATTCTGCAAATCTGCAATCTTTGATTTGCAGAATCGCGGAATCTATAAATACTCAGCCTATCCCATGCTCCGGCTTCCGGTCTTTTTCCCGGCTCAGTGATCGGCAGGACACGCTCGCTTTTTTGTTGACAAAACCGTTTTTATTCCGTTAATATCTCCTCGATACAAAACGGTGTTCTCTTCACAGAACGTCAGTGACAATGGTGAAATGGGAAATAGCGAAGCGGGGAACAAAAACGGTGAGGCCTTTCTTACCTGATCGGCCATTTCGCCATTTTCCTATTTGTGCCTTTAATGCCAAAAGGAGGACCAATGAAAAAAATACTGCAGGGAAATGAGGCAATCGCCCGGGGTGCCTGGGAAGCAGGGGTGAACGTC
>MVRP01000347.1 GCA_002067405.1 Syntrophorhabdaceae bacterium PtaU1.Bin034
GCAGCCGGCAAGGGTCTGAGTGTGAGCGCGAGCTCAAACCTGACCGTGCTCGACGAGCGTATGGCCGAGGCGTGTATCACAAGCGGCCTCGACTGCCTCCATGTGTCGGTGGACGCCGCCGAAGCGGCGACGTATGAGGCGATCCGGCCGGGATCTTCGTTTCCCGTGCTTCTCGATAAAATTGATCTCCTCGTGAGGGAAAAAGGGCGGGCAGGCGCCACGCGGCCGTCTCTCCGAATGACCACCGTGGTAATGCGCCGGAACCTCCGGCAATTACCCGATCTCGTCCTATTGGCGGCGAAGTTCAGGATGGAGCAGGTTTTTGTGCAGCATCTCTGCCATTCCTTTCAGGAATCGACCCTGCCGGCACAGTATGGTCCGATGAAAGAGTTTGTGGAGAAGGAAAGCCTGACGAAGGAGCGGCCGGAACGCGTGGAGGAGTGCTTTTGCCGCGCACGGGAGACGGCGGAACGGGTCGGGATCGATCTTCGCCTGCCGAGTGTCGAGGCGATCACGAATGAAAGGCCGTCTCACAAGGTCCGTTGTGATTGGCCCTGGACGGGCATGTATGTGAGCTACCAGGGATATGTCATGCCGTGCTGCATGGTCTCGACCCCTGACAGGATAAATTTCGGAAACGTGGCGAACCAGCCGCTTGCCGAGATATGGAACGGTCCCGTTTACGAGGCATTCCGAGAACGGCTCTCGTCAGACCACCCTCCTGAGATCTGCGCGGCCTGTTCTGTCTATTCGGGCACGTTCTGAACAAAAGAAGACGCGAGGAAACGAATATGCAGGAATGCGGAAAGACATCGCATTCACTTCCGTAATGTGACACTGCCTTGCAGTTGCCCGTTGTCACCACTCCCCTCCATCTTGAGGCGCCCGCCTTCCTGAAGCTGTTCAGGCAGCTTGGCCCGTCGCTGGCGCTTTGGAGGGCGGCGGAGGTGGCAGCCCTGCGACAGCAGGACTATGCCCACCCCGTCCTGGATGTGGGCTGCGGAGACGGCCTTATCACGTCAATGGTCCTGGAGAAGGTGGAGATCGGGTGCGACCCTTTCCGGGACGCCCTGAAGCTGGCAGCGAGGACAGGCATTTACAGGCGTCTCGAGGCGGCTCCGGTCGAGGAGATATCGATTAAAAGCGGGAGCGTTGCGACCGTGGTCTGCAACTCGGTGCTTGAGCATGCAGCCGTGCTCGACCCGGTTCTCTCGACCGTCAAAAGGGTGCTGAGGCCGGGGGGCAGATTTGTCTTTTGCACGCCTACCGACCAGTTCTCCAGGTGGCTTGCCCTGCCGGTCAAAACTTACGGTTCATGGCGGAACCGGCATTTGAGCCACGTGAACCTGTGGCCCGCACAAATGTGGGCGCAGCGACTGAATCTCATGAGTTTGACGATTGAAAGCGTCAGGCCTTACATGACCCGTCCCCTCGTATTCCTCTGGGATGTGGTAGACCTCCTTGAACGGGTCTGGGTGGCAGGGCACAGGCTTGTCGGGGTTATCTGGAAACGGCTGCCCCCGGCGCTGCTCAGCAAGCTTTCGCGCGCAGCCTCACGTATCGACCTTTCCGCTCCTTTTCCGGGCGGCGGTCACGTGATAGTGGCGAGAAAGAGCGGAAGTTAAGAGGCTGAGAGGCCAAGAAGATGAGAAGATGAGAAGTTAAGAAGTTAAGAAGATGAGAAGTTGAGAAGTTAAGAAGATGAGAAGATGAGCGAGTCCATGGCACTGGTCGACGTCCTTCTTCCTACCTGTAACCGCCTAGAATCCCTGGTGATGACCCTTTCCGGTCTTGCGGGCCAGACCGTCCCGGACATACGTCTGGTTCTCTCCGACCAGAGCGACGTGCCGGTGCAAAGTTCCCGGGTGGTGCAGACGCTTTTCAGAGTCATCGAATCGAGGGGTGGAACGGTGCAGTATCATTACCGGGTGCCCTCCAAAGGCATCGCCGAACAACGCCATTTCCTCTTCGATCAGACGTTTGCGGAAAACGTTCTCTATCTTGACGATGACGTTTTGATGGAGCCGTGGGTCCTTGAGACCCTCGTCAACACCCTGAGGTCGGAGGAATGCGCGTTCGTCGGCGCTTTTCCTGCGGGTCTTTCCTATCGCGACGATTTCCGCCCGGCTCAACAGCGTATCGACTACTGGACGGGTCGGGTAGGTCCTGAAGCGGTCGAGCCCGAATCGTACGAGTGGGAACGGTGGCATCTGCACCGTGCAGCCAATCTGTATCATGTGAGCCGGTCGATCCCCGCCGGCCAGATCCGGCGCTACAAGGTTGCCTGGATTGCATCGTGCATACTTTATGATCGTTCAAAACTTCTCGAAATAGGCGGGTTTTCCTTTTGGGACCGTTTACCGAGATATCATTCCGGGGAGGAAGTTCTGGTGCAGAACCTTCTGATGAGATTGTGGGGCGGATGTGCGATTGCCCCGTCAGGCACCTACTATTCGGAACTGCCCTCAACCGTGCTGAATGACAAGGGAACGGTCGACGGCCACGCGCTCAGCCTTTTACCGGAAATGGTAGCGCGGTATGTGCAGTCCCGGCACCCGCAACGATGAGAAGCTGCTGTCATGACAAATGCTTTTTCGCCCGGGTTGCTTGGTCGGCTGGGAGAGGTCCGCGAGGTGGTCCTGGTCCGCGCCTCCCGGGTCGGGGACTTTGTTTGTGCGACACCTGCTTTCCGGGCGCTGAGATCGGCCCTTCCCGGTGCACGGATCACCCTCGTGGGCTTGCCTCTTGTCCGCGATCTTTACGCCCGCTCGACTAATCTGGATCGTTTCATACCGTTTCTCGGGTTCCCCGGAATTGCCGAGCAGTTTTTCCGCCCCCGCCTGGCCGTCCGCTTCTTTGACTACGTCCAGTCAGAGCGGTTCGACCTCGCCATTCAGATGCACGGAACGGGAGTCTATTCGAATACCTTTACCCTCATGCTCGGCGCCCGGGCAACGTCCGGGTTTGTGCGTGAAGGGGACGGACCGGGAAGGCTGGACGCGGCCTTTGCCATGCCTTCCTCCGGCCACGAGGTGAAGCGACTCCTGGCGTTCATGGAGTTTCTCGGTGCGAATGCGGGAAGTGATTTACCTGAGTACCCTTTGTGGAGCCGGGACCATGCGCATGCAGAAAGACTTCTCGTGAACGCGAAACCACCCTTTATAGGACTACACATGTACGCGAGGAAGACCGAGAAGTGCTGGCCGGCCGAGCGCTTTGCGCAAGCGGGAACAGCACTGAGATCGCGTCACGGGGGGACCATCGTCCTTCTCG
>MVRP01000348.1 GCA_002067405.1 Syntrophorhabdaceae bacterium PtaU1.Bin034
AAGTCTGAATGCAGCAAGAGGATCGGGGAAGATTAGGGGCTTGCGAGAGGAAGATGAAGAACGCGGAAGAAGATATTGCAGGGTAATGAAGCAAAAACGGGTGAGAGGAAAGGAAACAATGTCACCTCACGATCACATTGAAATCAACGATCCGCCCACAGGTTTCATTTCCTCGGGCGCATCGTATTTATACAGTTCCAGGAGGCTTAACAGGGCGCCGAAGCGCCCGATATCAAGAATATTTTCGGAGGTAATACCATGCTAAAAGGACAATGGCTGACGGCAAAGGACGTACTACGGGTAAACGCCTTCAAGTACGCGAACAAGGTTGGCATAAAGGACCTGAACAAAGAGTACACGTTCAAAGAATGGAATGAAAGGACCTGCAGGCTCGCGAACGCCCTGAGCGACCTCGGCCTCAAAAAGGGCGACACGTTCGCAGCCCTGGGCTACAACTGCGTGGAGTGGATGGAGATCTACGCCGTAGCGGCAAAAGGCGGGTTTATCGTGGTGCCCCTCATGTTCCGCCTCGCCGCACCCGAAATGGAGTGGATCCTCAATCACTGCGAGGCAAAGGCCCTGATCGTGCAGGACCAGTGGATAGACCATGTCAACGGTATGAAGAAGAACCTCAAGACCGTTGAACACTACATTTCCTTCGCCGTGGACAATCCTCACTTCGACGGCTACCTCTCGTATGAAGACATTATCGCAAAAGCGAGCCCGGAAGAACCTCCCGTCGAGGTGAACCCGGAAGACCCCTGGGCGATCATGTACACGGGCGGCACCACCGGTTTGCCAAAGGGCGTGATCAAGTCACACGAATCGTGCTTCGCGCAGTACTACATCGAGATCTTCGACCATGACTTCAAGACGGACGACGTCGTCCTCCTCGTCATGCCGTGCTGCCACGTCAACTCACTCTACAACTCCTTTCCGGTAACCTGGATCGGCGGCACCGTCATGGCCTACAACATGGTCAGCTTCCTCCCTGAGGACCTTCTCAAGACCATATCGGACCACGGCGTCACCTTCACGTCCCTGGTCCCCACGCACTACATCATGATGCTCGCATTACCGGACGAAACAAAGAAGAAATACAATCTCACCACCATCAAAAAACTGCTCATCTCCTCCGCGCCGGCGAGACGGGATACCAAGCTCGGCGTGCTCGAGATGTTCCCGAATTCAGAGCTCTACGAAGCGTACGGATCGACTGAAGCAGGCATCGTGACGGTCTTAAAGCCGCATGAGCAGCTCGAAAAGCTCGGATCGTGCGGCCGCGAGGTCATCGGCTCCGACCTCGTCCAACTGTACGACGACGACGGCAAGCTTATAAACGAGCCGAACAAAGTAGGCGAGCTCTACTCGAGAAGCCCCATGCTCCTGTCCGGTTACTGGAAAGCCCCCGAAAAAATGACCCAGTCCATGAAAGGCAACTATTTCACCTCAGGCGATCTGGGCATGAGGGACGAAGACGGCTTCATTTACCTCGTCGACAGAAAGGCCAACATGATCATCTCCGGAGGCGAGAACATCTTCCCGTCCGAAGTCGAGAACGTGGTCGGCGGTCATGAAAAGATAAAAGACGTGGCGGTCATCGGCGTACCTCACGAGAAATGGGGCGAGACCGTCCTGGCAGTCGTGGTGCTCCACGAGGGACAGACGGCAACGACGGAAGAGATCACCGCCTACTGCAGAGGCAAACTCGCCGGCTACAAGATCCCGAAGCAGATCGAGTTCATCAAGGACGAGGAAATGCCCCGTTCGGGTGCCGGCAAGATCCTCCACAGGCTGCTGAGAGAAAAATACGGCATGTGGGGCGACCAACTGAATAAATGAACCACCAACAGGGGCCGGGCAACTACCCCCCGGTGTTTCTGCGAAAGTTGAGCAGTAGTACGGTTGCAGCCTGGGCAGAACGACCGTGTTACCCGGCCTCTCTTAAAAAGCCGAGGGTTATTCCATGAGGGGTGGAACATCCGAGAAGGATCGGCAATTCAGGGGGATGACATGACACAACTCACGAACGGATTGGCAACGGCGGAGAAGTACTACACGCAGTACGGATCGAGGGCCAGGGAGCTCAAGGCGGCCGGCAGGAAGATAATCGGTTATCTTACCGCTCTCGGCCCGGTGGAAATATTGACGGCAGCAGGCGTGGTGCCTCTTCGGCTCAAAGGCAACGTATCAGAGGCGATCACCAGGGGTGACGCCTACATGGAAACCATCGTCTGCCCCTTTGTAAGGAACGTGTTCGATGCGGCGGTCAAGGGGAAATACGACTTCCTCGACGGCATGGTGCTGCCCCATCAATGCGACAGCATCGACAGGACGAGCGACATCTGGAACTACGACCTCAATTTGCCCTACTTTCATTTCCTGAATGTTCCCCATGTGACGGGGGACCCTTCCTTCGAGTTCATGAAGGAGATACTCCGTATCTTCATTTCCACGCTCGAAAAATTTACGGGCACAAAGATCACCAACGAGGCCCTCACCAAAGCCATAAAGGCACACAACGACAACAGACGCCTCATAAGAGAACTTTACTCCTTAAGAAAATCAAATCCGCCCCTTATCTCCGGCACGGAGATGATGAAGGTGCTCGTGGCGACCATGGGCCTTCCCGTCGACGAATCAAGCGCGTTGGTGGAAAGCGTGATCCGCGAGGTCAAACAGAGAAAGGCCACGGACAACGGAAAGAAAGCCAGGATCATGCTGATAGGCGACCAAGTAGATGACGCGGCAGTGACAGATATGATCGAGGGTGCAGGCGCACGGCTCGTCATGGACGATATATCGATAGGCGCGAAGACGTACTGGGCGGATGCCGATGTCGAGGCAGATCCTGTACACGCCATTGCAGAGCGCTATCTCAGAAAATTGAGGCTTCCGACCCTCGCGGAATCGGACAAGACCTATGACGAGAACGTGGAGATACGCTTCGGCCACCTGAAACGTTACATCGACGAGTTCAAGGTAAACGGAGTCATCCAAATAGTCTACAAGTACTGCGATCCGTACGGCTTTGAGGTTCCCACGGTCAAAAGCTTTATTGAGTCCAAGGGAACCCCTTTCCTCTATCTCGAAGATGAATATTCCACCTCAACACTCCCGAGAATGAAGACGAGGATAGAGGCGTTCCTGGAAATGATCGGACAATAAAACAGAAGATAAGAGGTTAAGAAGATAAGAAGCTAAAAGACGGAACTGCTTAACTTCTCATCCTCCGATCTTCTCAACTTCTATGATTTACATTAAGGGGGA
>MVRP01000349.1 GCA_002067405.1 Syntrophorhabdaceae bacterium PtaU1.Bin034
TGCTCTCCACCGGATCGAGACCGATATCACTATTCCATTTACTACGGACAGGGCCGCTCTTAGCCGATGGGTCAACCATGTGACACGGAAAGGATTCAATATTTACAAGTTGAAGGTGAGCGGCAACCCCGGGCATGACCGGGAAGCGGTCTCGTCGGTCTATGCGATGTTGAGTGCGAAGAGGCCGGGGTTTACTCTCCGCTTGGACGGCAACCAGGGCTATACGGACAGGGCTTTTCTGGAATTCCTGGACTATCTCCAAAAAAGAGATTATCGGATCGAATTGTTCGAGCAACCCCTGCGCAAAGACGATCTAAAAGGGTTTGAGGTGATAAGGAAGTATAGTCATATACCGATCATACTGGACGAGACCGCGATCAGCCTGACTGATGCGAGAAGGACGATTGAGCACGGTCTCGGGGACGGGATAAACATAAAGCTGGCCAAGAGCGGTATCAACGAGTCGGCGAGAATAGCGGATTTGGCACGACAGAACGGCATGAAGCTGATGATAGGTTGCATGACGGAAACCATGGTCGGCCTCTCTGCCGCCGTTTCTTTTGCAGCCGGAACAGGACTCTTCGATTACGTGGATCTTGATTCGATCTACTTTCTTTATGGAAAGAACGAGTACCCTGGAATAAGAAGGGAAGACCCGGCCTTCGTAATGAATTGGGAATGATGCGTGCTCACAAAACAGCGCGAGCGAAGCGGTCTTTGAACTGGTCTGGTTCGAGATGAGCGGCTTCAGCGAGGCGACGGAGCTGTTTTCCCTCAAAGTCACTTTCTTCCAGCCTGATCATGTACTCCCGTGCCACCCGGTAGATTTGGGAATTGATGTCGACTTTTCGAACCTTGCTGTTTCCCAATTCATCGATAAAATGTGAAAACGGGACGGGCTGAATATCGTGGGCATCGGCAATTATCGTTGAGCCCGTTTGGCCGCTGAGAAGAAAACGAACTGCACCGTAACCCAAATTTCGCGTATATTCGACGTCGAACGGGATGGGAGCTGCGGCCCTCAATTCGTAGCCAATATTCTTATCTACTATTGTGACCTTCAGACCGAGCGATTCCAATGTCTTACGACATATCCTTTTTAACGCCTCCCCGAGAGGTATCTCTGACAGCCGTATCCGGCCCATGTCGTCTTTTGTCGCAACATCGTTGTAGGAGTCGGCATCATCAAAAATGACCTTTTCGGATATGCCCTCGCCGAGGATGGCGACGCCGTGGTCTCTTCCCATACAGAGCCTTTTAATTATGGATCCTGTGAGAATGTCGGCAACAGCATTGATCGACACTTCTTCCTCGAACTCTTCAGGGATCAGCGTGATAGTAGCACCGGCTGCTTTGCCTATTCCAAGTGCGAGATGGCCTGCGTGTCTTCCCATCGTAGTGGTGAAATACCACCTGCCCGTTGTCCGCGCATCTTCCATTAAATTGCTGACAATATGGACACCCAGATGCCGGGCGGTCTGATAGCCGAAGGTAGATAACCCACCGGGTAGAGGAATATCGTTGTCGATAGTCTTTGGCACATGGACCACCTTCACCGAACCCTGGGCCTCCTTGTTGATCCAGTTTGCCATGAAGAGGGTTCCTTCACCGCCGATAGTGATGAGATAGTCGATACCCAGCCGTCTGATGGTCGACATCAAGACACGGAACTTCTCCTGGACATTATCGGGGTAATCGCGGGACGTCCTCAGTATGGAGCCCCCGTGTGTGTGAAGCCTCGACACCTCATTGATGGTCAGAGGCCTTATGTCATTCTCTCTGCCTTCGAAGAGGGTTTTGAAGCCGCCCACAACGCCCACGACATCAATGCCTTCGTTCACCGCCTCGATGGTCGCGGAACTGATGACTCCATTAATCCCCGGCGCCGGTCCTCCTCCAACAACTATTCCCAGTAGCTCTTTTTGCATGATTAGTATTCAACCATCTTCGGGGGAGACATTTCAACTATTTTCGGGCCTGAAGCGATGATTTTTTCCCTGTCCATGTGATCGATTAACCTGTAGTCGCGTAAGGCGCCATACTGTATAATTGATTTTACCTTTAGCGGTTTTTTTGGAACGGGTCAATGCACATCGGCTTCCATCTTCAAATAGCGAAGGGTTTCGAGCATGCAAGGCATGAGGCCGAACGGCTCAAATGCGAAGTTGCGCAGATCTTTGTCAAGAATCCCAGATCGTGGGCAGAAAAATCCTGGAGCGACAGGGACCGGGCGGCTTTTGCCAGACTATCGGCGGACCTCCCTGTGGTAGGACATCTGTCTTACCTACCCAACATCGCGAGATCGGACGAGGAGCCGCGGAACATGAGGGGTCTCTTGCACGAGGCAGAATTATGCGCTGACCTCGGCATTCAGCAACTGGTTGTTCATTGCGGGTCAAGGGAGAGCATCGAGAAGGGCGTTGACAGTGTGGCAAGGAGCGTAGGAGAGGTTCTCGAAAAATATCCCATTTCAGTGCTTCTCGAGAACGCCGCAGGACAGGGGAATGTCATAGGAAAAAATATCGCTGAATTGATTGCGATATGCGAACGGATTGGAAGTCCTGATCGGGTGGGCTTCTGCCTCGACACGGCACATCTTTTTGAATCAGGATATGATGTAAGACGGCGAAGCACCTGGGAAGAGATCATCGGCCAACTGGGCGAGCGATGCGGACCGGAGAGTATCAGGTTCTTCCACCTGAATGATTCCAGGACCGGGTTGGGGAGCATGGTGGACAGGCACTGGCATATAGGAAAGGGGGAAATCGGCCTGGAATGTTTTCGTTTTCTCCTGAGCAGTAAAGACCTTGCCCATCTCGGAGGCGTAATGGAAACCCCGAAGATGGGCAAGATGGACGAAGAGAATATGAAGACTATGAGATCGTTACTTCCTTCTCTGGTGTCTGGTCCTTCTTCTTAATTTCCTGTGTTTGTGTTTTCTCATCTTCTTCTTTCTCCACTTGACGACACTACCCATCCTTCACCTCAGTTTTATGAAAAATTCATCCCTTGCATTCTGTTTGGCGTTTAGGACCCTAAAAAGATAACCTTCATTTGTTCTTTTTTCAATAAGATAATGACTAAAAGCCTGATTTACCATCATTTTTCAAGGCTTCAACAGTTGAAAGGAGAAGGTGAAATAGTTATAATTAGGCGTGGCGCCTGTAGCTCAACAGGATAGAGCAACGGCCTTCTAAGCCGTAGGTTTCAGGTTCGAGCCCTGACAGGCGCGCCAATAATTTCGATAACTTACAATTAATCATCA
>MVRP01000350.1 GCA_002067405.1 Syntrophorhabdaceae bacterium PtaU1.Bin034
GGGAAACGCATCGGTATCGTAGGCCTTACGTCCATATCGGTCCCGGTTTATCTGCCGCTCAAGGAGAAATTCGGCGCGAAACTGCTTGACGCCACCTGGATATTCAGACAGTTGCGCCTCGTAAAGAGCGCTGAAGAGGTGGATAGCATCCGAACCGCTGTCGAGATTGCGGACAAGGCATATGAAGCCGTGCGGGATATGATCCAACCGGGAATCAGCGATTTCGAGATATATGGTGAAGTAAAAAGAGCAGTACATGCATTGGGTTGCGAATACTCAATGGATTTTATTGATGCTCAAGGCACCAAAATAAACTTCTTCAACCCCAGGGGCAACGTACTGGAGAAGAACGGCACACTCGCATTGGAGATCACGCCGGCCTTTCAGGGCTACCACGGCCAGCTTGCAATGACCTTACCCGTGCGTGATTATCCGCTGCACATCAAGCCCCTGTTGCCGGTCTGGCGAGAAGCACTCCGGGCAGGGGTCGAAGCTCTGAAGCCCGGAGCGCGGTTCTGTGATATTTACCGGAGAGTGACGGAGGTAATAAATGCACACGGGTATCGGGGTCACTTGCGGTGCGGTCACTCGGTTGGGCTGGATCCCCTCGATTTTTGCGCTCTTTCAAACGATGACACAACGGAGATCAAGGAGAATGTGACCCTGGCGCTCCATCCCTGCGTAGCCCTCGAGGGAGGCGAGGGAATAGGCATGGGCTATACTTATCTGGTTACGAATAATGGCGCTAAAAAGCTCGGAAGGGTTAACCTGTGACGAGTTTTTCCGGGAACAGGAACTACAGGTGGTGGGTTGTTTACATCTCAGCCTTTGCCACCTTCATCGTCGGCATCGACTCCAGCATTGTCATTGTCTGTTTTCCCAAGCTTGCAGAAACATTTCACGTTGACGCTTCCGTCATTTCCTGGGTAAATATCACGTATCTGGTGTTAAGCCAAAGCCTTATGCTGATGTTCGGAAGGCTGGGAGACGGGAGCGGTCGAAAACGCGTTTACATGGCGGGACTTGTCTGCTATGCCGCGGGCCTTCTCATCTGTTCATTTTCGCAGAATGTCGCCCACCTTTTAATAGGCCGTTCCATCCAGGGTATCGCGACTGCAGCCAGTGTGAGCATGGGCATGGCCATCGCGGTTGCCGCCTTTCCGGAAGGAGAGCGTGGAAAGCCGCTCGGGCTGGTCACCAGTGCCCGCTCACTGGGCTTGGTAATCGGACCCGTCCTTGGTGGTCTTATCGTCGATTTCCTGGGCTGGAGAGCGGTTTTCTTTACCCGCTTCCCGATCACGTTGTTAGGTCTTTTTTTCGCGTGGTGGGTCATAGACGATCAAAAGGCAGGAGGCGAATTCCGCCTGGATGTTTGGGGCTCGGGAACCCTCTTTTTCTGGCTCTCATCCCTGATGCTTTTTCTCAGCTTTGGTGGAAAATGGGGGTTCCGAACAGGCCTCGTCCTCGCCCTTGGGGCTCTGACGGCAGTGTTATTCTGCCTGTTCCTTCAGATCGAGCGGAAATGCCATCACCCGATAATCAATCTAGACCTCTTTCGCAAACCTTTATTTGCAGCAGCCTCGGCGAGCGCTACCTGTCAGGGCGCGACGACAATGACGGTAATTTTCCTTCTACCTTTCTATCTAATTCAGGGTCTCGGCTATTCGTCTTCCTTAGCCGGTTCGCTGCTGTCGATCATCGCACTCCCTCCCTTGCTCGTCGCACCTATCAGCGGCAGGCTATCGGACAGAATGGGTTCCAGACCGCTTTCGACGCTGGGAATGAGCATGATATTCCTGGCCGTTTACCTGCTCTGGAGGCTGGACTCGCATCCGGGGATTTTCCCAATTGCTGCAGGCCTTGCTGTTCTGGGGGCAGGGATGGGAACTTTCCAGCCACCGAACAACAGCGCCATCTTGGGTTCAGTGCCGAGAAGCATGCTCGGTACAGCCTCTGCGGTCGTGTCGACGGCAACGCAACTCGGCTTGTCAGCCGGTTTTGCCATTGCAGGAACCGTCTTTAGCGCTCGTGAGTCATTCCACTCGGCGGCCCTGTTTCATAATGGAACTGGGCCTTCTCTCCTAAAGAGCTTGTCGGTGGTCGGAAGCTTTCACGATACACTGCTGGTTGCCATGGTCAGTTGCGGTCTGGGAGTTATCGCCTGCCTGGTTCGCGGCTCTGATCGTTCCGTTTGACAACGCTCTTTAGGGGCTGTCGGGAGCCGATCTCCTCCGGGGCTTCTCGATTTCGAGTTTTTTGATCCTTGAGGCGAGGGTGGAAGGGTTGATGTCGAGTATTTCGGCTGCACCCCCCGGCCCATGGATCTTCCATCTCGATCTTCTAAGCGCTTCCACAATGTGCTGGCGCTCATTCTCTTCCAGGGTCTTGAACCCCTGCGCTTGAGCGTCATGGGTATGGGCGGTACCGAGCGAAGGCAGCCGGAAGAAACCTCCCCTGCTGGAAATCACCCCCCGCTGCACGGCGTTTTCAATTTCTCGAACGTTACCGGGCCAATCGTAACGGATGAACTGCTCCATCACCTCTTGCCGGATCTTAAGACTTTTTCCGTACTTGGTGCTGAATACTTTAAGGAAATGATGTATCAGCAGAGGGATGTCTTCTCTTCTTTCCCTGATGGGAGGCACGGTAATCGGGTAGACGTTGATTCGGTAGTAAAGGTCTTCCCGGAACCTTTTCTCATCGATATCCTTTACAAGATCGCGGTTCGTCGCGGCTATGAGTCTAAAATCGGACTTGAGTATATCCCTTCCGCCTCCTACCCGCTCAAATTCCCGGGTCTGGAGGACGCGAAGCAGCCTGGCCTGAACCTCCAGAGAGAGGTCACCGATTTCATCGAGGAACAAGGTTCCCTTGTCGGCCATCTCGAATCTTCCGATCCGCCTGTTCGTGGCCCCCGTAAAAGCCCCCTTTTCATGACCGAATAGCTCACTTGTGATCAGGCTTTCTGTTAAGGCGCTGCATTGGACGGTGATAAAAGGCCCGTTCCTCCTTGCACTTTGACGATGAATAATTCCGGCCACCAGGTTTTTTCCGGTGCCTGTCTCACCTAAAAGGAGTACCGTAGTATCGGTCTTCGCCACTTCATCCACTTGTGACCATATGCGCTGCATCGCCGGGCTCGCTCCTATTACACCTTCAATCATTGATTGTTGAGAACCCATGGTCTCCTGAATAAACTCCTCCTCTTTCTGCCTTTGATGCATCTGCTGGATCTCCTGATAAGCCCTGGCGCC
>MVRP01000351.1 GCA_002067405.1 Syntrophorhabdaceae bacterium PtaU1.Bin034
TGGACCTCATCTACTCTATCATCCCCCCGGGAGTGCTCTGCCAGGTCTTTGTGGGCCTCTCCCGTACGGTCATTCTCTTCATCGTCTCCTCAGGCTTGAGCCTCATCCTCGGTGTCCTGAGGATCCCCAACATCGCCCACGGCTCCCTCTACATGATCGGGGCCTTCATGGCCTACACCATCGCCAAGGCAGCAGGAGGAGGCACCATGGGGTTCTGGCTCGCCCTTGTCGGTGCCCCCCTGGGGGTCGCCCTCCTCAGTCTTCTATGCGAGCGGGGCCTCTTCCAGTATCTCTACGAGAGGGAGCATCTCATGCTCATCCTCTTAACCTTTGCCTTCTCCCTGGTCTTCGGCGATCTCGTCAAGCTCGTGTGGGGAGGAGAATACAAGTCGGTTCCCGTCCCCTCGGTCTTTCAGGGGTTCGTCCCCCTCTTCGGGGGACTCCCCTTTCCCCTCTACAATGTCTTCTTACTGGTGGTCGGCCCCATCATTGCCGTGGCCCTCTGGCTTATGGTGAATAAGACGAAGATAGGCAAGATCGCGCGGGCTGCCGCGGTCGACAGGGAGATGGTGGGCGCCGTCGGCATCAACGTCTCCTGGGTCTTCGCATCTGTCTTCATCATCGGCTGTCTCCTCGCAGGGTTGGGCGGGGTCCTTGTCGCCCCTACGGTGAGTGTTACCCTGGGTATGGACCATACGCTCATCATGGAGGCCTTCCTCATCGTCATCATGGGCGGTCTCGGCAACATCTGGGGCGCCCTTTTAGGTGCCCTCATCTTCGGCCTCGCCCAGTCGCTGGGCATCCTCGTCTGGCCCCAGTTCGGCATTGTCTTTCCCTACGCCGCAGTCATTGTGGTCCTTCTCTTCCGGCCCACGGGACTTTTAAAATCGACATGGTAACGTATGGATAAGAAAAAGATCCTCATCATCCTCGGCCTCATCGCACTCTTCCTTTTACCCATGATCCTTCCCCGGTTCTATGTCTACATGGCCGCCATCGTCTTCATCTACGGGCTCTGTGCGACGAGCAACAACCTCGCCTTAGGGATAGGCGGTCTCTACCAGATGAACCATGCGGTCTTCTACGGGGTAGGGGCATACGCCTGCGCCCTCATGATGATGAAAAGCGGCCTCTCTCCCTGGCTCGCCTTTATCGCAGGGCCCCTCATTGCCGCATTCTTGGGCCTCATCATGGGCCTCATCTGCATCCGTCTCTCAAAGCTCTACTTCGGCATGCTCCAGATATCCTTAGGCTCCCTCGTGTGGGTCATTATCTATAGGTGGTACTCCTTCACCGGAGGCGATGACGGCATCCACGGCATCACCATCCCCGACCTCATCTCCTCGGGCACGGGCTCCTACTACTTCACCCTTATTATCACCTTGGTCTGCATGTATGCCATGTATAGGATCATCAACTCGCCCTTCGGCAGTGTGCTCCAGGGCATCAGGGACAACGCAGTGAGAAGTGCGATGATCGGGGTCAACGTGAGGAGACACCAGCTCATGACCCTGGTGCTGGCCTCCTTCTTCGCAGGGGTGGCGGGCACCCTCTTCGTGGCGGTGGATACCACGGTCTTCCCCGACATGCTCTTCTGGACCCTCTCCATGGAACTGGTCATCATGTGCCTCTTAGGGGGCTGGCTCACCTTCATGGGACCCATGGTCGGCGCTGCCGTCATTGTCGCGCTCAGGACCTTCGTCAGCACCTATACCGTCTACTGGGCCCTCGTCCTCGGCATCATCATGATGCTCGTTATCTTCTTCCTCCCCGACGGCATCTTAGGATGGTTCATCGAACTTTCACGCAGGAAAAAACATGCTTAGAGTCGAATCCCTCCACAAATCATTCTCAGGCTTCAAGGCGGTCAACGGCGCCAACCTCCATGTGGGAAAGGGGGAGATCGTTGCGGTGATAGGACCCAACGGGGCAGGAAAGACCACCCTTTTCAACCTCGTCACGGGCATCTTGAAACCCGACTCCGGGAAAGTGCTCTTTAAAGGAGAAGACATTACCGGACAGGCCCCCTACCAGGTCTGCAAGAAGGGCATGTCCCGGTCTTTTCAGGTGGTCAATGTCTTCCAGCGGCTGAGCGTCTTCGAGAACGTCCGCATCGCCGTCCTCTCCCGCGAGCACAAGACCTGGAACATGTTCACGTCCTCCAAAAAGATGGTCACCGCCGAGACAGAGGAGATCATCGGGAGTGTCGGGCTTGCTTCCAAAAAGGATCACCTCAGCGCCGCCCTCTCCCACGGTGACAGAAAGGTACTGGAGATCGCCATTGCCCTGGGAGGGAGCCCCGAGTTCCTCATCCTCGATGAGCCCACCGCGGGCATGAGCCCTGAAGAGACCTCCCGGTGCATTGACCTCATCCAGAAGCTCCGGAAAGAGCTGGGCCTCACCATCCTCTTCTGCGAGCACGACATGGAGCTCGTCTTCGCCATTGCGAACCGCATCATGGTCATGGTGAGGGGTGCCACCATCATCCAGGGGCTCTGTGATGAAGTCCGGTGCAACCAGGCAGTCCAGGACGCCTACCTCGGGGGTGACACATGCTTAATGTAGAAGGGATCCATACCTACTATGGACTGAGCCATATCCTCTTCGATGTCTCCCTCTCCCTTTCCAAGGGAGAGATCGTGGGGCTCTTAGGGAGGAACGGTGCGGGGAAGAGCACCACCATGAGGAGCCTGGGGGGGCTCACTCCCCCGAAGCAGGGGAAGGTGCTCTTTCATAACGAGGACATTACGGGGAAGCCCGCCTTCCTTTTGGTCCGTCAGGGCATTGCCTATGTGCCCGATGATAGACGGGTCTTTGCGGACCTTTCCGTGGATGACAACCTGGAGATCACCCACCAGAGAGATAGGGCATGGCATAAGGAGAGGGTCTACGACATCTTCCCTGCCCTCCGGGAGATCAAGACCCGCAGGGCAGGCAACCTCTCGGGAGGGGAACAGCAGATGCTCACCATCGGGAGGGCCCTCATGACGGGCCCTGAACTCCTCCTCCTGGATGAGCCGACCGAAGGGCTTGCCCCTCTTATCGTGAGGGACCTGGAGGAACAGATCCTGAGGCTGAAAGGTGCGGGGATCAGCATCCTCCTCTCCGAGCAGAACATCAAATCCGCCATGAAGCTCATTACGAGGGCATACGTGATCGATAACGGGAGGATCCGCTTCTCGGGGACTGTGGATGAGCTTGAGGCGAATGAGGAGGTGAAGAAGAAGTATTTGATGGTGTAGA
>MVRP01000352.1 GCA_002067405.1 Syntrophorhabdaceae bacterium PtaU1.Bin034
CAGTTCAGCTTTGTCTGAAAGAAGGAGAAACAAAGGGGACAGAAAGGTCTGCTCCAGCCGCATCCGGTCGCAGACAGCGACACAGCCGGGGAGGGCGCGGCAGCCGCAGATCACGAGATCGGGTTTTTTCTCGTAAGCCTCGCGTGTAGCCTCCTTTATACCCAGAGCCCGGAATACTTCTATCGACTCGTCCTTTTCCAGGATCCCTGCCACGAATTCCAGGTCTTCAGGTTCATCATTTACCACGAGCACTCTTGGTTTTCTTCCGGTGCTGATCATTGTTTTTGCTCCGCTGCCGGAAGATTGGGGCCCGGCTGGACCGGTTGTGTTGGTTGGGCGGCAGGCAGCTGTGTTGCGCCCTGGCCTTGAGGACTTTCCTTTGCTGATTCGGATGGGGTCACAAGAATACTGACCCGGCGATTGGAAAAATCCAGCGGTTTGTCGGGCATGCGCAGCTTTCTGTCTGCAAAGCCCCTTACCTCGCTTATCTGGTTTTGCCGTATTCCGTTTTCCTCCATAACCTTGCGCGCGCTGTTGGCCCGATCCGCACTGAGGTTCCAGTTCGAGTATCCGGAAGAGGCGTAAGGCCTCGCGTCGGTGTAGCCTTCCACGACCACATTATTAGGAAGAGTAGCCAGACGGGAGGAAATAAGCTTCAAAAGGCGGACGGTGTCCGGTTTGATGTTTGCCTTCCCGATGTCAAAGAAGAGACCTTCCGTATCTTCCACCAAGTCTATTCTCAAACCCTCGGCAGACACCGTTACCTGTATCTTGTCCTTGAACTTGCTGAAGTCCGGGATAGAGGAGATTGCATTTTGGATATTTCCCGCCTCTGCCTTCAGTTTTTCTAATTCGGCTATTACCTTGCTGAGCGGCACAGGCGGGGGAGGGAGGGCTGCCGTTTTCTGTGCCCCCGAAAGGACTCCCCCTGAACTGGTGCTGGTAAAGACGCCCGGGTCCTTGAAGTAACTCGCGATCGCCTGTTTGATTTGACTGCTTTGACCAATTATCCACAGTACGATAAAGAGGGCCATCATGGCGGTGACAAAGTCGGCGTAAGCGACCTTCCAGGCGCCCCCGTGGTGGCCTCCATGCCCCTTCTTCTTTTTTACGACTATTCTTACCGGAGCATTATGGTCTTCGTCCACTATTTTTTGCCTTTCACATAGTTTTCCATATCCTGGAAAACCGGTCTGCACTCACTCGGGATTGCCCGTCTGGCGAACTCAACCGAGACAATGGGATTGAAGCCTTTTGCGAAAGCTATCATGGCTGCCTTTACCACCTCAAAGACTTTCGATTCGTCTTCGTTGCACAGATCTATGTTCGTCGCGAGCGGCTGAAGGAAGCCATAGGAAATAAAGATCCCCAGGAAAGTGCCGACGAGCGCCGCAGCAACCTTATGGCCTATTTCCTGCGGCGGGCCGTCGATTGCCTGCATCGTGATGATTATCCCCAGCACCGCGGCAACGATACCGAGCCCCGGCATGGAGTCGCCTATTTTTTGAAGGATCATTCCCGGCCTCGTTCCCTCGCTGTGGTGAGTCTCTATATCGGTGTCCATCAACGTTTCCATGTCGTGAGGAGGGACTCCTCCCAGAATAACTAAACGAAAGGTATCACACATAAAATGGAGAAGGTGATGTTGATTGAGAAACTGCGGATACTGAGTGAAAATAGGGCTCTGTTCCGGGTTCTCGATGTGTGTCTCGAGCGCGATCAGTCCGTCCTTGCGGCTGATCTGAAAGACCTCGAACATCAGCTTGAGAAGGTCCAGGTATGTCTGAGGGCTGATCGCCGATCCCTTAAAGGAGCCGATTATCTTCTCGATAATCTTCTTCAGGGTTTTTGTGGGGGCGGATATAAGGAGCGCTCCCAAGGCCGCCCCGCCTATGATGACAAATTCCGCAAATTGCATGAGGACGAGAAAAGGGCCGCCTTCCAGGGCAAAACCGCCGAGCACCCCGACGATGACAACCACACAGCCGATGATTACAAACATGATCACTTCCTTTTTGATGGTACAAGAAAATGCCGCCTTCCGACATCTTCTTCTTCCAGTTCAGCCCCTCTACACATGCGGTACGACCCGGACACCATCACGACCGGTCACCGAAAGCCTGAAGAAGGAACTTGGCCGTCGTTATTATTTATCGCATCTTCGTCCTAATACTTTATGCAGGCGTGCTCCGAAAGATCTCACGGATGATACAGTGGTAAAAGACATTTTCCGGAATAATACAACGCTGGCATCGAGGGAGACAGATCACTCTTCCTTCTCCTGCGGTAGAAAATTCCCCTTTTCTTTTTTCTTGACAATCATCGTTACGGGATTGTAGATTTCAGTTACTAAAACATATATTTCATTAAATGAAATGACAGTCGAACAGACGAGAGATTTGCGCCCACACTCCGGAATGAGCAAAAAACAGCAAAAACCAAACAATAAGGAGGGTTTATGAACCGTATCGTGAGATTTGCATTGTTGCTTGCCTTCATGGTGTGCCTTTTAATGACCACGTCACAGGTGAACGCACAGGAGAAGGTCGTGACCCTGAAGTTCTCGAACTTCTGGCCGGCTCCTCACAAGTGCAGCATAATAGCTGAACAGTGGTGCAGAGAGGTGGAGAAAAGAACTAACGGCAAGGTGAAAATCAACTATTATCCTGGTGGAACGCTCACCCCGCCCACGCAAACCTACGATAGTATTGTTAAGGGCATTACCGATATCGGCGAAAGCCTTTTCGGATATACGAGAGGCAAATTTCCTTTGACTGAAGTCATAGACCTCCCGCTCGGATATCGGAGTGGCATTGTGGCAACACGGATGATCAATGAGTACTATAAGAAATTCAAGCCCAAGGAGCTTGACGAGGTGAAAATTCTCTTTCTTCACGCCCATGGTCCTGGTCTTCTGCACACGTCAAAAAGGCCCGTTCGCCAGATGGAAGACCTGAAGGGTCTCAAGGTTCGCTCTCACGGCCTTAGCGCGAAGATTGTACAGGCGCTTGGCGGGGCGCCCGTCGGCATGCCGATGACCGAGACGTACGATGCGATCTCGAAGGGCGTGGCCGAAGGTGTTATGTGTCCTTTTGAAGGCGTTCAGGGCTTCAAGCTGACGGATGTCATCAACTACTCCACGGAAAACTTCGGATCTGCTTATACGTCGGGCGTATTTGTGGCTATGAACAAAGGCAAATGGAACTCCCTTCCACGTGA
>MVRP01000353.1 GCA_002067405.1 Syntrophorhabdaceae bacterium PtaU1.Bin034
CGATGTCAGCGCGGGCATATCCGTGAAGGACAAGTTCTGCATTCACGAACTTATCCTTCACGTAGACATAGGCAAGAAGCCTCCCCTGGGCATCTTTTTTTTTCACGTCAAACTCGAGACGAACCTTTTTCATCAGCACCAGGTTTTTGTTGTATTTCGCAGCCTCTCTTGCATAGAATTCAGGCCCTCCCTCATTCTTCTTGAGCTTGGGTGCATCGATCCCGAGATACTGCACGATGTCACCGTTCTCAAGCATTACCGTGTCACCGTCGATCACTTTCGAGACTACCACCTCTTTCTCTTTTGCCTCGCCGGGCACGAGAGAGAAGCAAAAAATAGCGAGAGCCATTAACAAAAGCCTGTAGCACATGCCGGTGAAATTCTACAATATTTTCAATGGACGATAAACAATTATTCATTGCCTTTTGCTGTTCATTTCTCGTTCAGGTCTGCCTGTTATCAAAAACGGATGGGCAACCGGCATCCGACAAATCATTGCGCCGGACCGGGTGA
The DNA here is from genome assembly GCA_002067405.1 of Syntrophorhabdaceae bacterium PtaU1.Bin034. Next base: position 514 of record MVRP01000353.1, read on the forward strand.
TCCGAAAGAGATCAGCGGCAGCAAAAATAGCGTTCAAATGTTCAGGAGACTTTCCTTGACACAACTCATCGCAGTGTGTATTATACTGTTGTATTTTATAGGTTGAAATGGCCGTCCGTTAAGTGAAACGATGGATGCTGCTTATGCAACCGGCAAAAGGGGATGGATGCTGCGCAGGCGTTGAGCCCGCAGTTACTAAAATTAGGAGGAGGAAGTTTTATGAACACTTACACAAAGGCGTACATACCGTACGGGGGTTACTATTCAAGCCCTTTCTCCCGCTGGCAAGGGAGCATGCAGTATGACAACGCGATCGAGCTGGGGGCCAAAACGGCGCGGAGATGGTTTCTTGAGAAGAGAAAAATAGAGCCGACGGTTGTTGACTATTTGTTCCTCGGTACCACCGTTGCTCAGAACCACTGGTTTGTCGCGCATAACTGGGCCTCTGCAATCCTGACCGACGACCAGAAATTCGTTCCCGGCCTTTTTGTTAATCAGGCCTGCTCGACTTCCACTACTATCCTCAACCTCGCTGCAAAGGATATTGAGCTGGGTGCCTATGAAGTTGCATACGGCATCATGGCAGATCGTTGTTCGAACGGGCCTCATACCGTGTGGCCAGACCCCCTGGGTCCCGGTGGCCAACCCGAACGGGAAGACTGGAACATGGATAATTTCGCGGGGAATCCCAAGCATCGCGCTTTCATGGCAGAGACTGCCGAGAACGTGGCCAAGGAAATAGGCATCACCAAGGAAGAGTGCGACGCAACAGTGCTCAGGCGCTTCCAGCAGTATCAGGAGGCCCTTGCCAACGACAGGGCGTTCCAGAAGCGCTATATGTTTGCCCCGGAAGTCACGGTCACCAAGAAGAAAACGAAGCTTATGGAAGAGGACGAAGGCTGGACGCCCACGACGGCCGAGGGTCTGGCAAAATTGAAACCACAATTCCCGGGCGGCTGCCTCAGCTTTGGCGCCCAGACATTTCCCGCTGACGGAAATGCGGGCATTATCGTCACGACCAGGGATAAGGCGAAGGAGCTGAGCACAGACCCCAAGACCGAGATACAGATTATCTCCTACGGCTTCGCAAGGGTGAAACCCAGGTTCATGCCTGCCGCACCTATTCCCGCTGCTGAAATGGCCCTTGCCATTGCAGGTATGAAGGCTACGGACATGAGGGCCGTGAAGACCCACAATCCTTTTGCCGTCAACGACATCGCCTTTGCAAAGAAAACCGGCTATGATCTCATGAAGATGAATAACAACGGCTCTTCCCTGATCTACGGTCATCCGCAGGGACCTACCGGAGCAAGGGCCATTATCGAGATGATCGAGGAGCTTGTCCTTCTTGGTGGAGGATATGGCCTGTTCACCGGTTGTGCTGCCGGCGATACCGCTGCCGCACTGATTCTGAAGGTCGGCTAACTACGGAATACGGAAGGAAAACCGATTGATAGGCGCCCCGATGAGTATCCGGCTCATCGGGGCGCCTTCTTTTTTTGCTTGGATGCGCCAGTGTTCCGGCAGGGCGCACATAGCGCACACAAAAAAAGGGCGGAGCCCACGATGAGCCCGCCCCTTTTCGGTCATCTTTTTGACTACTTCTTAACCGGCTCGAACGCGAAGAAAACCCTCTCTGCATTCATGATCCCGGCCTTACCCTTATCGATGGGCAACGGCGGTATTTCGAAAATTGCCAACTGCACTTCGTCCCCGCGCTGTAACTGGCCGGCCGCACAATTGACGATCCTTGTCAGTACTCGTCTGGCCGGATCAACACCGAGGTCGATAACCGCGTGGATAAGAGGAGACTCGAAGCCGAGCGGTACGCCCTTCACCTCTTCCGAAAAAACAATGACCTTACCCCTCTTGGGCAGATCAGTGTATTCAAGATCGTCCGAGTAGCACTCCGGGCAGATTACCCGGGGAGGATAGGAGACCTTGCCGCAGCTCTTGCATTTCGTGGTCGTCAGCCTACCCTGTTTCAGATTTTCGTAGAAAGGATAGACCCTGTTGAATTCTTTTGCCTGTAAAGGCCACATATCCATTGTTGCCGGATAGAGATTATCAAGTATTGGAATTCCTGGTACACCCATTTCGTCCTCCTTATTTTACGGGCTCTAGTCCGTAGACTACGATCGTGTGCTCTGCATTGGCGCCGCTCAGGTTATGGGTCAGTCCGATGTCGGCATTCTTTACCTGGTTACGTGCCCTGCCCTGGAGCTGCTTCATGATCTCAATGCCCTGCCTGATGCCCGTTGCGCCAAAAGGATGGCCCACCGCAAGGAGACCACCGTCGGTGTTGACCGGGACCTTTCCGCCGAGCTCGATCTGCTTCGATCTGCAGAACTCTCCGCCCTCGCCCTTCTTGCAGAAGCCGAGCTCTTCCACTTCGATAACTTCCGAAATGGAGAAGCAGTCGTGTGTCTGGGCTACCTTTACGTCGTTAGCCGTGATCTTTGCTCTCTGGTATGCCTTCTCCGCGGCGATTCTCGTGTGCTTCCAATCGGCGAGGTGAACACCCGGGAAGTTCGCCGAGACGCTATTCAAACAAACCTGCGCACAGCCTCTCAGGTAAACCAGGGGTTTGTCGGTATACCGCTTTGCGATCTCGTCGGTGGTGATAATACATACTGCAGCGCCGTCCGTTATCGGGCAGCAGTCATACAACGTCAAAGGCGGAACGACGACCGGTGCGTTCAT
>MVRP01000354.1 GCA_002067405.1 Syntrophorhabdaceae bacterium PtaU1.Bin034
GATGAAGGGCGCGAATCCCGTGAGCCTTCAGAAAAAAGGAGGATGGAATGGCGACAGAGCCGAATGGAGCCATAAACCTAGGTACGGGTACAGACACCGTGAACATCGAGCGGACATCGGCATCAGAAGATGAACCGGTAGCCTTGCCACCCGGTAAGAATCTTCATGTTCCACGTTCCTGGGCAATGGTAATCGTCGTCGCTACTATCGTGAGCCTGGGTTCTTCCCTTGGTTCCCTCTTCACCTACGACCGTTTCTTTGCGCAAAAAATCGTCACCGCGAATATCAGCAAGTTCGTGATCGACCAGCGGGAGCTCTATTTTCAGGGCAAGATAGACAAACAGCAGTACATAAACAGCCTGACGAACTTCATCACGCTCTTGAAGAGCCAGCCAAAGAACAGGGTCATCATACTGGAGGATGTCGTTGCTGCCAATGCAGACAAACTGGAACCGAGATAAGACGGCCAAGGGCCTGATGCTGCTCTCTGCTTTCGCATTCGGACTCCTGATACCGGGCAGGTTTTCCATAACGACCACTCCATCGTTGACGCACCGAATCTACCTCATATCAAGGGTATCGGATGTAAGAGAGATCAGGAAAGGGAGCTATCTGCTCTTTTCGATGGTCCATGCATACGCGAACAGCAGCCAGGCCCGTGACGCCATAAGAAGAGCTATGGCCGGCCGAGAAAAGAGCTACCGGGCGACAACATCCATTCCTGCGATGAAGATGACTCGATGTATGCCGGGCGATTATCTGAAGGCGTTGGATCGGCTGTATTACTGCAACGGAGAATTTCTGGGACAGGCGAAGGAATATTCCCTCAAAGGCGAGAGGGTTGAAAATTTCGTTTACGACGGCGTTGTGCCTCCGGGAAAGATATTCGTCATGGGTGAGCATAAAGACAGTTTTGATTCGCGATACTTCGGCTTCATCGAGGCAATGGATGTTACTGCGATCGGTCATCCTGTTTTCTAGCCTGGTCATGCTCGGCGGCATCGCGGTGGCGCAGGAGCCGATTCTGTCCCGTGAAGAAGAGCGGATACAGGCAAGCGTGCCGTACTACACGGACTACAAAAGGGGTTGGTACTGGTACGAGAAGGAGAAGGCGCAAACAAAAAAGGACAAACCGGCGGCGGACGTTCCACCGAAGCCCCGCTTACCGGCACTGAAGGACTACACTGCTGAGACACTCTGGAACATGTACCCTGACGATTTTCAGGCGCTCCTTATGGACTTCCAGAAGAAGGCGGTCATGAGCCCTACCGAAAGTAACGTGGCTGAATACTACCACGTCCAGGATATAGCCCGGAGGAAGTCCCTCGCCTTTGCAAACGTTACGGCCACGGTCATGCAGAAATACCCGGAGCTTTCAGTGGCCAAAGACTACCCCACGGCCACGCCGGGGAGAAGTGCACTGACACGCCTTCAACAGAAAGAAATGGAAAAGAAGATCGAGGGAGCGGCACCGGATTACGGCTTGGTTTACTTCTACTCGCCGACCTGTCAGTACTGCGTCGAGCAGGAGAAGATCGTCGGGTACTTCGAAGAACGTTACGGTTGGGAGGTCAAAAGGATCGATGTCACTCAAAATGCGGGGCTTGCTTCCCTGTTTAACGTGACCACAACACCGACCGTCGTCCTCGTCTACCGCAGAAGCCAGGACCCGATCACTGTGTCTGCCGGTGTGGTTTCTTTGGAAGATATGGAGGAAAGGATCTACCGGGGCATACGGTTGCTGTCAGGAGAAATATCGCCCGAAGAGTACAGTCTGTATGACTTCCAGAGGGGAAGCGCATTCGACGTGCACGTGCCGCTGAAAGAAAAAGAAGTCCAGGGAGGAAAATAGAAATGAGCGCCGACCGCAATTCAACATTCGTTACTCGGCTCTTTGCCCGCTGTAGAACCAGGCGCGTATCGATATCAGTTGTCGCCATGCTGCTGGGCCTTGTGATCGGGACCGTCGCTTGGGCCGGATTCGTAGATGACTGGATCACCCAAAAGGCGGAGACATCACCAGGATATTTCGAGGGTCAAAAAAGAGGGTATTTCACCGGGGGAAGCTTTTCAGCAAGATGGCCTCAGACGAGGGACTATCTCATGTCCTTCGAGCCGCCGAGACTGAAATTCGGATGTGGAGGAATCGATGCCTTCATGGGAGGTTTTTCCTTCATGAACTTCGAATACCTCGTACAGAAGCTTCAGCGTATTCTCCAGGCCGCACCGGCCGCAGCCTTCGATCTCGCCTTGAAGAACCTCTGCGAACCCTGCTCAAACGTCATCAAATCGATGGAGGCCATATCGGACACACTCAACAGCGTGCAACTCGACGACTGCAAGGCGAGCACCGTCCTTGCGGCAAAGCTCATGGACCCCTTCACGGATAACGCGAAGATCCATGCGGAGGCAAGAAAAGAGTATGCCCTCGGAAAAGGCATTCAGGACCTTCCCCAGAAGCTCACCGACATCTGGAAATCGAACGACAACAAGGACGATCAGCCGGCAAACGAGCTCACCTCGGAGTGCCCCCAGGCCATCAAGGACACCTTTGCCACTCCGGGCAGCACCCTCTTGCAGAAGATCTTCGACAAAAGAGGATACCCGGCAAGCCACGCGGACCTTGTCCGAGGTCTGATCGGCGACGTCATGGTGGCAGATTTCGGAGACGGTCAACAAGGGTTCGCCTTTGTCCCTCCCTGCACGGAGAACAAGCCCGACGACACGTATAGTTTCTTCTCGGGCACCCTGTACACACGACCCATGAACGGGAACGATTACGGGACCTGTATCGTCGCGACGGATACGAACGCCAACCTCCAGCAGTGGGCGGTGGACAAGCTCGGATCGATCTACCAGAAGATGCAGAACAAGACGGCCTTGACGTCGGACGAGCAGGCATTTATCGATGCGGTGCCCCTTCCGGTCGGTATCTCCCTCAAGGTCGCCATGACGACCAAACAGGGGAACCAGATGATGGCGTCTCTTGCCATGATCATGGCAAGAGCGTATGCGTACGGCATGATGAGCGACCTCTATGGTGAGGTCATCCAGGGTATCTATACGGCCCGGGCTCTCGTTTCGAAGCAAGGTCAGTCGCCAAAACCGGGGTGCAGCATTGAGCTTTTGTCAGGAGGCATCAACGCCATGGAGGACCTCGCTAAGCGGACACTTGCCTTTGCAACGAACGTCAAACAGGACT
>MVRP01000355.1 GCA_002067405.1 Syntrophorhabdaceae bacterium PtaU1.Bin034
GACAACACCCTCGGAACTATACGTCGTCTGCGGCGAGAACGTCTACACAATGATCGCCGTACCCCGGCGCATCCCCGCACAGACCGTACAGCTCTCCGGAGGCAAGGCCGAGGCCATCAAAAAAAATATGAGCCTTTTCAGCGAAGTACCGTTCGAGAAGAGGATCATCACCATCATCAAAAGCATCTATACGGATCGGATTCCCGATTCCTTTACCGTCCGGAATATGGACAAATCCTATCCCGTCTTCCAGGGACTTTCCCTCGTGCTGAAAAGGCTGATCACGATAGACGGAGAGGGTCTCGCGGTCAAGGAGTACCGGGCAAGGATAGCGGATGGCTCGAAGGAGAACGCCGTTACCGTGCGCGAGAAGGATTTCCTCACAACCGATCTGACACAGCGGCCCGTTGCCGTGAGCATCGATACCCTGAACCTTAAGAGAGGTGAGACATCGAGGATCTTCGTCGTGGAAAGGACGGAAGGAGGCAGGCCGTGACGATCAAAGACAAATGCCTGAAAGTTTGGCAAACCCTGCGGCCCGACCAGAGAAAGAGGCTCGTCTTCGTCGCCATCGGACTCGCCATCGCCATCGTCTCCCTGGTGCTTTACAGGGCAACCAGACCTGCAAGCCCCACCCCCAGGCAAAACGAAAGTAAAAGGGATATCGCCCTGGACAAAGGAACACTGGAGAAATCCCTTTACAACGAATCCACGAAACAGATGGGAGACATGGAGGCCGAAATGAAGGCCGTGAAAGAGCAGCTTGCAGCATTGCAACAGGCTAAAAAGCCCGAGAATGACGACAAGGCCGATCTGGCAAAAGAGATTCTGAAGACTTCGCGGCAGGGTCTTTCCGAAAAACAGACTGAGCCGACAAAACCCGCCAAGGGCAGCACGCCTTCGCGCCCCGCGTCATATCCCCCCGGTATCCCGCCCCTTCCCGCCGCTCCGTCGTTTCCCCCAACGCCGACAGCGCCGGCTATTCCGGCTCCATCAAAACCGGAGGTTTACGGGGAGATAGAGTTCATCTCCCAGCGGGTCGAGAAGAAGGATGAGGTTAAAAAAAAAGAAGCGACGAAGATATACCTGCCCCCTTCTTTTATGGAGGCGACTTTGTTGTCCGGGATGTACGCCCCGACTGCCGAGTCCGGTAAGAGTTCTCCCATGCCCGCCCTCATCAGGATCAAAGACCTGGCTATCCTGCCGAACCACGTGAAAAGTGACCTCAAGGGGTGTTTCATCATGGTGGAAGCTCACGGATCGCTTGCTGATGAAAGGGCCCACGCCCGGCTTACCACCCTGTCCTGCCTCACGAGAGGAGGGCAATCCGTCATAGATCAGAAGATCAAGGGATACGTGGTCGACGAGGACGGGTTCGTCGGTCTTCGGGGCAAGGTGGTGTCGAAGATGGGTTCCGCCATCGCCCGGAGTCTCGTGGCCGGTTTTGCCGTGGGCTTCGGAGATGCCATGAACTCATCGGCAATCACGACCACGACGAGCGGTCTCGGCGTCACGCAAACACTCAACACGGATCAGGCGACAAAGGCGGGAGCAGGCAGGGGCATTGCCCAGGCCGGCCGCGACCTGCAGAAGTTTCTCCTCGACCTCGGCAAACAGGCCGTACCGGTAGTTGAAGTGGGGGCCATGAGACCGGTCACGGTCGTAATAAGCGAAGGTGTGGAAATAGAGGTGAAGGACATACCAAATACGTGCATGGGAGGTAACACCGCATGTGTAAACTGATCGCAACTATTCGAAAGAAACCGGCCGGGTTATCGGTTCTCGCGGCACACTTTCTCACGGCGGTACTCATAGCAATCTTGGGCACTGGCTGCTCCACGGTGGGAGAAGCCATCAATCCCTACGGGTCGAGCTTCAACTGCAAAATGACGGAGAACGGCAAGTGCATCACCATGACGGGGGCCTACCGGGAATCACTGCTCCCCGGGAAACCGAAGGATGACAAGAAACGCAATAGCAAGGGAAGCGAGCTGCATGATACCCAAGGTTTAGGCATTACCTACCAGGACTCTCTCTACCGGAAGCTCTCAGGTCTTCTGGAAGAGTCTGAAACACCGATGATCGCGCCCCCGAAGGTCATGCGGGTCCTTTTGCTGCCCTACAAGGGAACCGATAAGGAACTCTTCATGTACCGATACGCGTACTTTCTCGTCGATGACTACTCCTGGGTCCTCGAAGACAACGTCAAGGCAGGAGGCAAGTGATGTCGCTCCTACGGAATCTGCTCGGAATTCCCGGTATCACCCAGACGGACCTGAGAAACGAGACGTACCGGAGAAGGTTCTCCGAGTACCTGCCGTGGATCGCTTATGACCATGATACGAAAGCCTATCTCTGCGCGGACAATACCGCAGGGTTCATCTTCGAATGCAGCCCTCTGGCATTCGCAGGTGAAAAGACTGCCGATACCCTGGAAGGTCTTTTGAGGCTCAATGTTCCGGAAGACTCGGTCTTGCAGTTCATCCTGATCGCCGATGATAACGTGAACCATTACATCGATACTTACAGATCCCTCAAGACCAGGGACAACGAACTTGTCAGGAAGAGCGTCGACAGGTACGGCTCGTTTCTGCTCGGCGGCACCGAAGGTCTCGAAAAGCTGAACAACATGCCGGTAAGGGATTTCAGGCTGATCGTGGCATTCAAGCTCCCCATTCGACAATGGGAGGGAGGAACGCCGGCGGTTGCCGAATTGAAAAGCGCCATATTCGAGATACTGGGCGGGGCCCGGCTCTTTCCATCGGTCATCGAATGCGAGGACCTGGTTGCGTGGATGCGGAGGTTTTTCAACGGCAACGAGCGGGGCACGGGTCACTATAACGATGACATCCCTATCAGCAGGCAGATCATTTTCGCCGAAACCCCCATCGAGAAGACGATGAAACACATCCGAATCGGGGAGAGATATTTCAGGTGCACCACGCCGCGGACCGTACCCAAGGAAGTAGACCTCATGCAGGCAAACCTGATCTTCGGTGGGGTATGGGGCATCCACCAGGATATGAACCAGTACCGGACACCCTTCATCTACACCCTGAATATCCTCTTTACCAACCTGAGGGCAAAGCTCCACGCGAAGTGCAACGCGATCCTCCAGCAGAAGGCGGTGGGAAGTTTTGCCAGGCAGCACCGCGCACGGCAGGAAGAGCATGAATGGGCGGTAAGCGAGTTGGAGAA
>MVRP01000356.1 GCA_002067405.1 Syntrophorhabdaceae bacterium PtaU1.Bin034
GTCTTCACATCGAAGTTGACGAACATGCGCATGACCCCATTGCTGGCGTTAACCGAGTACATGTAGTTCATGCCGTCCACGCCGCTTATCTTCTGCTCTATGGGGGTGGCTACCGACTGCTCCACGGTCTGGGCGTCCGCACCCGTATAGGTTGTCCAGATTTGAATCTCGGGAGGAACGATGTCGGGAAACTGGGCGACAGGCAGTTGAAACATGGCCACCAGTCCGAGAATAACGAACATGATGGAGATGACCATGGCAACGATAGGCCGGTTTATGAAGAATTTGGACATGCGTGCGCCCCTACTGCTTTCTGGCTTCGTTCGGGGCTTGTACGGATCCGGGCTTCTCATCCGGAACGGCTTCGGACCTGGCGGGCGGAGCACCGGCGATCAGTCCTCCCTTAAAGGGCCTTACTGTCACCAGCATGCCCTGCTTCACCTTTTGGAGTCCTTCCGCTATCACCCGGTCGCCGCGTTTCAGGCCGTCATCTATAACCCACAAATTCCCGGTGCGCTCGCCCACCTTCACGGGCCTGATCACGGCTTTGTTATCAGCGCCGACCACCGCAATCTGGTACCCGCCCTGAAGCTCCGTCACTGCCCTTTGGGGGACGAGCCGGGCGGCTTTCTTTACGGCCGTCCTCGCGCGGACCCGGGCAAATTGTCCCGGCCGAAGCGTATTCCCGGGGTTTGGAAAAAGGGCCGCCACCTTGATCGTGCCTGTCCGCACGTCTACCTGGCGGTCGGCAAAGGCAAAAGAACCTTTATGGGGATGAACATTTCCGTCGGCAAGGGTAAGTTCGAGCGGCACACGGCTGGTCTGCCCTCCGTTCTGAACATTCTTCAGATACTCCTGCTCGCTCATGGGGATGTAAACCTTGATCGGGTTCACCGTCGATACCGTCGTCAACTCCTCTATTGTTCCGGGGCCTACGAGGTTGCCCAGTTGCGCCATAGCAATCCCTGCGATGCCGTCGATCGGCGACGTGATCTTCGTGAACCCGAGGTCAACCCGGGCCTTGTCGACAACCGCCTGAGCGGCCGCCACGGCCGCACGGGTCGCCTGCTCCGCGCCGACCGCATCATCAAAATCCTTTTTGCTTACCGCGTTTTCCGCCACAAGAGGCTTTATACGTTCAAGGTTGGCCTTTGCCGTCTCCCATCGCGCCCGCTGCTCGGTGAGGTGCCCGGTGGCCTGTTCCAGGGCAGCCTGAAATGTCCGGGGGTCGATCCTGAAAAGGACCTCTCCCTTCCTTACGAAGGTACCCTCCTTGTAGTCCCGCTCTACCAGGTAGCCTTGTACCTGCGCGCGGATTGCGGCATTAACGTAGCCATCGGTCGATGCCGTCCATTCCGAAAACACCGGCACGTCCTGTTCGATGACCTCCGCCACTTCTACTACCGGCGCCCCGGGCGCTTCCACTGTCTGCGCCTTTTTGCAGCCCGCAAGAGGAAACGCCGCGGTCAGCATTGCGAACACGGCTGCGAACCAAAAAGGCAACCCGATTCTACCTTTCCACGCCATCCACTACCCTCCTTATGTGAGCCGGCTTCCCTGGCCCGGGTTAAATCTCGAACATTGATTTTTGCCACAAATAACACTCATAAATAATTCTGTTATGTCAAGGAATTTCAAATGATCCCAAGAAAACTGCCGCCGCAGAGAATGACATGTCATCTGGCAGGTTCAGAAACACGGGGCATCGTCAGGGAAGCGATTCTCCCGGCAGGTTCCGATTACAGATTGAATGAAGTCCATGCCGAAGAATGACGACGGCTCTTTCAGGAAGTACCGGAGGTATCGTCGATCGATCCTGGTGCATCACCTTGTCTTTTCACTTTCCGGTTAACGGGAGCCCCTTCCAGGCCGGTGAGGAGAAGCTCGTTGTTGCCCGGTATTACCATTTCGAACATCGAGTCCACCGTGGTGTAGTCGTAATACCCGAGACGCGCCAAAGGCCGGATCTTGAGTATATCGAGACGTCCGTCCCGCGTAAGCACCTCGTCCTTGATATGGACGAGGACGACACGGCCTATGATCACATCTACCGTCCCGATGGGTCCGTTCCCCGGCAGGCGGATTGTCTGGTAATAGCGGCACTCGAACTGCACCGGTGATTCTGCCACCCGGCACGGCCTTACCTTCACGGACGGCGCCTTTGTGACCCCGGCAAGCTCGAATTCATCCACCTCAGGAGGCACTTCGGCAGCGGAAAGGTTGACTGCCCTGCGAAGCTCGTACGTGGCCATGTTGTAAACGAACTCACCCGTCTGTTCTGCATTCACCACGGTGTCCTTTCTTGCGCCGAAGCTATTCTGGTTTGCCGCAAACATCACGTAGGGCGGATCAAAGGTCAGGTTCTGGAACTGGCTGAAGGGGGCGAGGTTGTGTATACCGTCCGGGCCGGTGGTGGAAATCCAGCCTATAGGCCGGGGCACCACGCAGGATTTGAACGGATTCTGGCCGAGTCCATGGTCGTTCTTGTCAGGGTCGTAGAACATTATCCGGTTCTCCTTTCATCTCTCACTCGAAATCGCCGCGGCAGACCCCTTTCCCGGTCCCGCCAATGCGATTTCACTTTTCATCGGCGCTTTCGCCCGATTTCCTTTTGATTGAGGCGTCATTTGCCGCTCGGTCTTAAATGTTAAGGCATATGATAGCACATTTCAAAAAGGACTCCTCACCTGGAATAAACCGTGTTGTGTAACCGGTTCCCATTCGAGGATATTCATTTCCGGCTTCACCGTTTCCTTCGCTGCACCTCGGGATACTTCCTTGCGGACGGGAAAGAGTTGCCCGTGGGCGTTAACCCTCCCTTGCCAAGCCATCGATACAACGGGGGAAGGTGATTATAATAGACTCAAGCACAGGCGGCAACATTGAGGGCGAAGAGAGATGAAGGACTGGGCAGACGTGCAGAACCTTCTGGTGATGAGGCTCGACAACATCGGGGACGTGCTGATGACGGGGCCGGCCCTTCGGGCGATCAAGCAGGCCATGCCCGGTATCCATCTTACCTTTATGGCGAGTCCCGCCGGCGCTCAAGCTGCACCGCTCCTTCCCTGGATAGATGACATCTTTGCCTGGAAAGTGCTCTGGCAGGACCTCGGCAACCTCCCCTTTGATCCTGCCAGGGAGTGGGCATTGATCGACGAACTGCAGGAAAG
>MVRP01000357.1 GCA_002067405.1 Syntrophorhabdaceae bacterium PtaU1.Bin034
TTGCCGGAAACGTAGGGTCTACCTGTCTCACGGCCTGCCACAAGGTCAACATCCGGCCATTGATGTGTATCCCGGAGATATCGGACCAATTGGCTGCGTTCGGCTTCTCCAGATATTTGTAGATCCTCCGTTTTGCATCATCGTCGAGGGGTTCGTTGTTGTACACTCTCACATTGCCGATGATCGCGACGGACCTGTACTTGTCGCAGAATTGGCTCATGAATCACCTCAGTCTTTGTTCGATTATGTTGAGTAGGGTCAGGCCACTTTGAGCCTTGCGGGGTGGTAGATCTCAGCGAGAAGAAGATCGCAGATGGCGTCATCGTTGAAGTCACAGGCGTACCCATCGATCCTCCCCCAGGTCGTAAGGGGAATGAGGTAGCCGTGCTCGACGAGAAGCCTCTCTATCCTCGAGAAGTCACCGGGATCGTAAGGTATGCGTTGTCTCGACAGGATGTTGCGAAGGCGTGCGTGTTTTTCTTCCTCGGAGGTCCAGATGATGAGAGAGATATCGAGCTTGTCGGTCCATATGATGCCGTGATGCTTGCCGTAGCCGAGGCTGTAGCCCCGAAAGCGCAGCGAATCGTGAGGCCTTCGGAATTCATCGTCTCCGATCTGCAATTCTTTAAAGCCGGCGAGGGCGGAGAATATGGCTTTCGTCTGCTGTGGCGCTCCGTAGACCGATAGAAAGTGAAGCTCGTTTTCATATCCGTCACGGTATACGCCCGCGTCGCTTTTGCAGACAACCCCTTCGTGCTCGATCGTTATTACGACGGGATCATTTGATGTCATACCACACCCCCTTGAAGGGTTCGATCACCCGTATACCGACCGAAAACGTGTCGTGGGTTATCTCCTTGTCGTCTTCGTAGTAGGTGGATTTTGCCCGGTCGGAAAAACCTTTGAGGATCATCGGACCATCTGCGGTGTCTACCTTACCGTCGAGAATACCGGCGGTGAGAAGGCTCGTCAGGTGGCCTTTTCTGAGAGGGAGGAGCGGACTGAGTTGACTCTGCATGTCGCATCGATGACAAATGCTCGCGATCTCCCTGATGACGTTCGGCCAGTGGCCGATGACCTCCTCGTCGGTGACAGTATCGGTTCCTTGAAATATCTCGGGACCGCCTGTAGGAGGGACCATGTACTCGGCCGCGTCCGTATCATCGATGTAGGGATATGGGGGTGAAGCCATCCTGCCCGCTTCATGTCTCTCCTTTCGTTTCTTTCCGAAGAGTACCACCTGCTTGAACGCAGGATAGTCGTCTCTGGCCACCCTCATCATGGCGATGTCTGAAAAGTGCTGACCGATCCAGTTCCTGTGTTTTTCGTAGAGAAAGATCAATTCCGGAACGATGAATATAAGCACGGCGTCGGCACACAGCCATTTGTGGGCGTGCTTCAGGAATTTCATCTCCAGACGTTCTCCGTTATCCCAATCGTAGGGCGGGTTCAGATAGAGCAGCCCCATCGATCCGAGAGGGTTGATTCTGGCGTCGAAGATGGAGCCCTGCGCGGCGAATCGGAGTTTTTCACGGGCTTCCACAGCCCTGTGCGCATCGAGTTCGATCCCGTAGGTCGTAACGTCCGGGTCTTTCGATCGAAAGGCTTGCAGTGCTTCTCCTGTTCCGCAGCAGGGGTCCAGCATATGGTTGCCTTTGGGTCCTGCCGGTCTTTGAAACGCTATCCAGTCAAGGATGCGGGACAGCGTGTGCTGAGGGGTGGGATAGTACCCCATCTTGGCGCTCGACTCCAGTCTTGCCATGTGGTTCGTCTCCTTTCTGATGGTTATTTGGTCGGTATTGAATCGGTAATTGATGCCCGGAAGCGGGCCTTTTCGAAAGTCTAATGAAAGTACTGATCTACTTGTTCTATTACTCCGGGTAAAGAAAAGGGGGCTGAAGGCGCCCCCTTTTAGAAACCGGACCTGGCAATCCGTCAGTCGTTCGTGTCTCTCTTCCCTTAATACTCTGAAGCGAGCATAACCGTCAGAACGAGTTCGTAGCCCTCGTGACCTTTGTGGTCGTCGATCTTCCAGAAAATCATCTCCCCTCTGAAATCGAAAGCACCGAAGTCGTGCTCATTCCATGGATCGTTGCCTTCGTTGAACGCATCGAACTCCTTCACCATCTGGAGAATCAGCGGGACCTCGTTGGGAAAGGTGCCCGAGATCCCACAAGTGAGCAGAAGAACGTTCGGCTTACGAATGAAGGGTATGCTCTTCCTCAGCCTGTCATACCTCTGGGCTGTCTCTGAATGTTCTATGTTTGTCCTGTCAGTGGCGTTGTCGGCCATGGTTGGCTCCTTGTTTTGGGTTTGTGTTCTTGTCAACATTTGCTCGCACCGCAGCTCAAGCATGTTTGACATCCTTCCTGAAGCACCACAACGCCGCCGCATTCATCGCAGGTGTCCGAGCAACCGTTGACGCCGAGCATGCGAAAGGCCCGGAGTATGGCGTAGGTGGGAGAGACGACGCTCCCGTGCTTCATGTTGGCTCTCTGAATGTGCTTCAACAGTGCTTCTGGAGAGCGGCCGCAGCGAAGCGCGTCGGACATGATCATGGCGAGTGCCTCGTATGTCTCCGCATGTTTCGACTCCACCGGCGATGTGATGAATACCTCGACCGGTTCTCTTTCCGACATGGTGATGTGGACAAATACCTTCCCTTCGGAAGTATCAACCTCGACAAGTTTCTGGTCCCTGATCTTCGGCAGTTCCACCGGCTCGACCCGGTCTCTCTTGTCTCGGGACGTGATGACCTGGTTCCTGCGGCTCCCGTCACGATAGACCGTCAACCCCTTGCATCCGAGGTCGTGAGCGAGCAGGAACGCTTGTTCGACATCCGACGTTGTTGCATCGTGGGGGAGAATAGCCGTCTTTGAGATCGCGTTATGGGTGTGCTTCTGGAAGGCCGCCTGCATCCTGATATGCCATTCAACCGGAACGTCGGCGGACCGGATGAAGTAGCCGGGTAGCTGTCCCTCCGGGTTCGTTTTCTTCCATTCTTCGTAAAGCGGATGGCTCACGGAAAAGCTGCGATCCGCCCGTTTCTGTTCCGTTTCGAAATCGAAGACGGGCTCTATGCCGCTGCTGACCCCCGCTATGATGGAGATGCTGCCCGTCGGCGCTATGGTGGTGAGGGTCGCATTGCGCACCGGAACATCAGGCGCC
>MVRP01000358.1 GCA_002067405.1 Syntrophorhabdaceae bacterium PtaU1.Bin034
AAAGACGGGCTCCTGGTCTTCACCCTGAAAGGCCTGAAGATGAAAGGCAACATCGAGGGTACGATCGAAGACTGCGAGCTAAGGGTGCAACCTACCAGGGGTGCCTATGTAAAGTATCTCGGTATTTCCGGCTTCAGTGCAACGGTAAAGAAGGAAAAGGGAGGAATGCCTTTCTATCCCGTGGCGGTCGAATTGGCAGAGATCCGCAAAGGCGTTCTTACTTACCGCGGCCAGAAGTATTCGGTCCGAGAGATAAGGGTAAGCAACTTTAACACCGGCAAAACGCTGGAATTCAGCATTGATGGCGGCATTGAGGGCTTGGGCAACATCAGGACGAAAGGGGAAGGCATTTTCGGAGAGAAACGTTCCGACATCAAGGGTGAATATTCACTTTCAAAGGTGAACATGGCCAGGGTTTTCAAAGATTACGAAGGCTTGGCCGATTCCCGGGGCACCTTCACCTATCGGGATGAACGGCTTTCGATGAACGGCGGAGTGGAAGCACCTTACTTCTCGCTCATGGAGAAATTTCTGAAGAAGCCCATCGTCTCCCGCAACAACACCTGTCATATTCATCTGGTCAGGGTGGGAGAGATAACACATGTCGTCCTTACGGGGTTGTCTTACAAGGCAACGCCCGTCTCTCTCAAGTTTACGAGCAATCAGAGGAAACTGGTCCATCTCGAGTTGAATACGGGCTTTGTCGACATACCCGATCTGGTGGAATACATCGATTTGAACAAATTCTCCGAAAAGGACTGGGGCCCGCTTTCCCTTATAAAGGATGGGGAAGTGCGGATCGTCCGATTCATCTATGAAGACCATAAGCCTCTCCAGGCTCAGATGGATTTAAGGGGTGTCGAAGCAGGGACCGGCACGTTCGTCTTTCGTAACGTGGAAGGTTCCTTGCAGATAAGCCATCCCGTGCTTAACCTGTCCAATTTCAGCGGCTCCTTCGGGACCGGCCGGGTCTATGACATTTCCGGTTCAGTGCCCCTGAAACTGAATCGAGATGTGGATATACGGGGCAAATATTCGCTTTGTCTGAAGGATCTGGAGCGCCTCGCGGCTACCGAAAAGATCGCGCTGGTGTCAGGCACGACGGAAGGGGCAATTGAAGTGCATGGAAGGAAGGACAGGGGATTCAGCGTGGAGGGAGCAGGGACCGTGCGCGACGGGCAGTTTGTCTGGAACCGGGTACCTCTTGGCGCATCGGGCAACTATACCTTTCAGAATACCTCTTTCGCATTCGATCCTCTCCGGATAACCTCAGAAGGGACGGAGGTGCTCGTGAGGGGGACGGCGGGACGAGACCTGACGAGCCTGAAGGTGAAGGGGGTCGTCGGCGCACGGGATATTGCGAAGCTTCTGCCCCGTCGCGATTGGGGACTCAATGGATCAGTCGGAGTGGACGGCAGGGTGGAGGTGCAAAGCGGTTCGTTCATGGCATCAGGTCTTGTCGGTATGACGGACCTTGCCTTTCAAGTCCCCCGTTACGTGAGAAAGGACCGGGGAGTGACGAGCTCCGCTGTCGTTTCCCTGAGACGGGAGGAAAACGGCGAGGTAATTGTCGATGATCTTTCTTACCGTCTCGGTGCTTTAAGCGTAAGGGCGAGCGGGAAGGCGGGCAAGAGGAAGATCTCCGATTTGAAGCTGATCGTCAATGCTCCGGAGATCGATAAGCTCTCGAACATCTTTTTTTTTAGTGATGCCAACCCCCGGGGAAGCCTGAAAGCCGATGTGGAGGCGAAGGAAATTATCTACCCTTTGAAAAAATTGCCCGTCATGAAAGGTTTCGTCACCGTTCGAAACGGCTCTCTTCACGTTCCGGCACTCACCAAACCTTTTCAAAACATTGATCTGGTAAGTAAATTCGAGGGTGAACGGTTTGCTATCGATGTGAGAGGGCTTCAGGTCGGTGAAAGTTTTTTGAGAGGCGCCCGTCTTCTCATTGACGGCATTGACGCTCCGGTCTTTAATCTTGCAGCAGAGTTCGATCGCTTCAACCCCGATGACTTCGGCAAGAGACAAAAGAAGCGTTTCACGGTCCCTTTCATTGATGAAGAAAGCCTGATGGCAAGGACAAGCGGGACTTTCGTCATAAAGGTAAAGGGGTTGCAGGCAAAAGGCATTACCGCACGCGATGCGCTTGTTGCCGGTGACTTCGGGAACCGGACGCTCGTTCTGACAGAGGCAAAAGCGGTCACCAATGATGGTGATCTTAATCTTCGTGGCTCAGCCCGGCTGACCTCGCCTGCTGAAATTGATGTTGCGGCGAAACTGCGCAATGTGACCGCACGGGAAGTCCTGTCCTTGCTTCAGGCAAGGGCCGATGTGCTCGAAGGGGCAGGCTCAATAGATATGAGTGTAAAATCTTCGGGGAGCAACAGCGAAGAATTGCTTAGCCACGCGAGCGGCACTATAAGTGTTTTGAGTCGCGACGGGGTCATCAGAAAATGGAACATCCTTTCCAAGATCCTGGCTCTCCTGAATGTCTACGATCTTTTTCGGGGACGGGTTGATCTGACACGTGAGGGTTTTCATTACAGAAGGCTGAGCGGTACTTTTGACGGCCGTGAGGGCGTCTTTCGAACGGACAATTTCCTTATAGACAGCCCGGCTATGATTATTACCGGCCAGGGAGACATCGATCTGGCGCGAAGCAGGATTGACGGCAAGATGACCGCCTCGCCGCTGGTTACTATGGACAAGCTCATAGACTGGATTCCGCTGCTGAGAAGTATCGTCAAGGAGAGAAAGACGGGACTTCTCTTCTTTGTTTACGACGTGAAAGGACCGATAAAAGATCCCGAGATAACATCGAGTTACATTCAGAGCATGGGAACGAGGGCTTTTTACATTTTGCGCAACATCTTCATGCTGCCGAAAGAAGTGTTTGATCAGCTTCCAAAGGAGTTTCCCGAGAAATGAAGATTGGAATCGTTGGTGCCGGAAAAGTCGGCACTGCCCTCGGGCATGTGCTGAAGAAGAAGGGATTTGATGTCGTAGCGGTTGCATCGAGACGTGATGTATCTCTCAGGACTGCGAGGAGGTACATCGGTGAAGACTGCATCTATACCCCGCATATCAGACAAGTGGTGGAAATGGCGGACATAGTGGCAGTAACGACGCAGGACAGGGAAATAAAGAA
>MVRP01000359.1 GCA_002067405.1 Syntrophorhabdaceae bacterium PtaU1.Bin034
CTGCACCGGCTCCGCACCTTGCCCGCATTGGCGGATGTGAACAGCGACCAGCAGGACAAAGGGCTGGAAGCCTCGGTGCTCATTGATCGCAATACTGCATCGCGGCTGGGCGTGACGCCCCAGACAATCGACAACGCGCTTTACGACGCCTTCGGCCAGCGCCAGGTATCGATCACCTATACGGACCTCAACCAATATCACGTGGTCATGGAAGTCGAGCCGAGGTACTGGCAGCACCCCGATACCCTTCGCGACATTTATGTGCCGTCTTCGACGAACGGAACCATGGTCCCGCTGAGTACTTTTACAAAGTTCGATCAAAAGGCGACTTCCCTCGCGGTAAACCACCAGGGCCAGTTCCCGGCTATCACGATCTCCTTCAATCTGGCCCCCGGCAAATCCCTTGGAGAAGCGGTGGAGGCGGTGAGGGAAACAACCCGCGAGATGCGGATGCCCACCAGTATCAGAGGAAATTTCATGGGAACAGCGCAAGCATTCCAGGCCTCCCTGGCCAACCAGCCGCTCCTTGTCCTCGCGGCGCTCTTGACTGTTTACATAGTCCTCGGCATACTGTACGAAAGTTACATCCATCCGATCACGATTCTCTCCACCCTGCCGTCGGCAGGGGTCGGCTCGTTACTGGCCCTCCTGATGTTCCGAACGGAGCTGACGGTTATTGCCTTTATCGGGATCATCCTTCTCATCGGTATCGTGAAGAAAAACGGGATCATGATGGTCGATTTTGCCATAGAAGCAGAGCGCAAACAGGGAAAACCTCCGGTCGAAGCCATTTATCAGGCGTGCCTGCTGCGGTTCAGGCCGATTATGATGACGACCATGGCGGCATTGCTCGGTGCGCTCCCCCTTGCCCTGGGCAGAGGGGTAGGGTCTGAGCTTCGACGTCCCCTCGGCATTGCCATTGTCGGCGGGCTGATCATCAGCCAGATGCTCACCCTCTACACCACACCCGTGATCTATTTGCAAATGGATAAGTTCAGATTATGGCTGAAAAGGGTAAGGGGCTGAAGATGAAAAAAGAACCAAGGAGCTTTGAATGATCGTGCGAAAATGTCTCGGAATGATCCGGCTGGCCCCGGCCATTGCCGTTTTTCTTGCCGCCTGCGCCGTTGGGCCGGATTATGTCAAGCCGCCGGCCGCGGTGCCACAGGCCTACAAGGAGACGGAGGGCTGGAAAGTGGCGGAGCCCAAAGACCATATGATACGGGGCAAGTGGTGGGAGATGTTCAACGATCCCCAACTGAACACCCTCGAAGAACAGGTAAATATCTCGAATCAGAACATTGTTGCAGCCGAGGCCCAGTTCCGGCAGGCCCAGGCGCTTGTGCAGGCTGCCCGTTCCGCCTATTTCCCGACAGTCACGGTAGGAACATCCTTTGAGCGCTCCCTTACCTCGTCAACTGTCAGCGGTACTAGGCTCCCCGTTGCTTCTACGTCCCCGGTTTCGCTCTTTTCCCTGCCCGTTGACGGCATCTGGGAGTTGGACCTCTGGGGCCGAATCCGCAGGTCCGTCGAGTCGAGCAGGGCAACTGCCCAGGCCACTGCCGCCGACCTTGAGTCCGTCCGCCTGAGTGTCCAGGCGCAGGTTGCCCAGAACTATTTTCAGCTCCGTACCCTCGACGCCCAGAAGCAGCTCCTCGACGAAACAGCCGCCGCGTACCAAAAATCGCTGGAATTAACGCAGAACAGGTACAACACGGGTGTTGCATCACGGGCAGATGTGCTTCAGGCCGAGACCCAGCTCAAGACCACCCAGGCCCAGGCGATCGACGTGGGGGTTCTTCGGGCGCAACTTGAACATGCAATGGCCCTCCTTATCGGCAAGCCCGCTTCCGACTTTTCGATTCCTTTCGCCCCCCTTGCCGCCTCGCCGCCACCCATACCCGTCGGCCTGCCGTCGGAGCTTCTGGAAAGGAGGCCGGACATCGCAGGTGCCGAGCGACGCATGGCGTCGGCCAACGCCCAGATCGGCGTTACCGTGGCTGCCTATTACCCAACAGTCACGCTGGGCGGGTCTATAGGACTGCAAAGCACGGACCTGTCCAAATGGCTCACATGGCCGAGCCGGTTCTGGTCATACGGACCCGCGCTTTCCGAAACCGTATTTGACGGGGGATTCAGAGGGGCACAGGCTGCGCAGGCACGGGCGGTTTACGACGCGACAGTCGCTTCATATCGCCAGACCGTATTGACCGGCTTCATGGAGGTTGAAGACAACCTTTCCACCCTCCGTATTCTCGAACAGGAAGCGGCGGTCCAGGAGGAGGCGGTGAAGGCCGCCCAGCAGTCTCTGGCCATCTCGCTCAATCAGTACAGGGCGGGAATAATCGCCTACCTCAACGTGATCGTAGCTCAGACAACGGCCCTGGCGAATCAGCGGACCGCCCTCGATATCCTCGGCCGGAGAATGACGGCGGCGGTGCTCCTTGTGAAGGCCCTCGGCGGCGGATGGGATACCTCCAGGTTGCCGGCGGCCGATCAGGTTACCACGATACAGATCAGGCGGTAGCAAGGGCAGAAGGCAGTCCCGGCTTAAGCCTTCTTTTCCGGTCTTTCCGGTCCCCCGTGTTTTCTCCTCCGTCGCCGCTCGCTCATCCATTGTGTCGCCACGTAGAAGACCGGGACAAAAGGCATGGCCATAAGGGTGGAAGAAAGCATGCCGCCGAACACCACCGTCCCGATCGCCCGTTGGCTTGCGGCACCGGCGCCCGTCGCGAAGAGCAGGGGTGACACGCCGAGAATGAAGGCGAAGGACGTCATCACGATGGGCCGAAAACGCCGGCTCGTCGCTTCGATGGCAGCTTCTTTGACAGGCATGCCCGCACGCTGCAGATCGCGGGCAAACTCAACAACGAGAATGGCGTTCTTGCTCGCCAGGGCGATCATCAGAACGAGGCCGATCTGCGTGTAGAGATTGTTGTCAAAGGACCGGAGCATAAGGGCCACGAGAACCCCGACCAGCGCCATGGGAACGACGAGAATGACCGCAGCCGGGGATGTCCAGCTCTCGTACAGGGCGGCCAACACCATAAATACGAGGGTAACGGAAAGGGCATAGATGAAGTATGCCTGATAACCGACCCTTTTCTCCTGGTAGCTGGTCGCTGTCCAGTCATAGCCCATACCC
>MVRP01000360.1 GCA_002067405.1 Syntrophorhabdaceae bacterium PtaU1.Bin034
TAACCTGATCTCCATATCAAAGAGCCTCGGATATACTGTCCCGGCTCCGATTACCGCCCGGCTCGGCAGAATAAAAGAGGTTAAGACGTCGCTTAAAGGTACCCCGATGCTCGGGTTTCTGGGTGATTTCTCCGTCAATTTCGACATTCCCGACTACTGGGGCATTGGAAAGTCGGTGTCGAGAGGATTCGGGACGGTGAAGCGTATTGACGGGGCCACATGACGTATTCATGCTATATTGGCCACAGAATTGGAGTGCGTTGTCGCCAATGCTAAGGAGAGAACCATGATACCAAAAGATGAACTCGCCAGAGCGATTGAACTCGCAAAGAAATACCGGGTCGGCAAGCTCTACGTGGTTGGGTCCTCCTTGAAGGACCCTGAAACGGCCCGTGATTATGATTTCGCTGTATCCGATGTGCCGGAAGGAGCCTTCTTTCTCTTTTACGGAGAGCTTTTTATGTCCATGTCTAAAAACGTTGACCTGATAGACCTTTCAGGCAGCCCGAGCAAGTTCAAAAGCCTTGTGCTGAGAGAAGGTAAACTTGTCTATGACAAAGAAGCAGCTTGAAGAGTATTATGTCGCCGAGTTCGAGAATATCGATAAGGTTCTATACGAACTGTCCAAGGTAGTCATGCCCGGCAAATCTGAATACGCCAATGCCGATTTAGCCGCAATTGCGACCTTCTTGCACAACAGCTATAACGGCATGGAAAATGTACTGAAGCGGGTTCTTGCATTTGAATCCGTAAGAGTGACCGAGATCCCCACTTGGCATAAGGATCTTTTAAAAACGGCCACGCAAAAAGGAATAATCAGTGAGGACCTCCAGAAGATACTGGGGCAGTATCTATCTTTCCGACACTTCTTTGTCCATGCATACAGCTTTGCGTTGAAATGGAAGGATTTGGAACCCCTCGTCTCCTGCATCTGGAGCGCGGTGCAGGAATTGAAGGAGCGAGTGTTCGCTCATATTGAGGCATCGGCTCAGGACTGATATGCAAATAGTCATCAACACCTTCGGCTCTTACCTGCGGAAAAACGGCGATTGTTTCCTCGTCAAGAACGAGGACAAGGTCTATGAAGTGTCGGCCCGGAAGGTGGAAAGCATTATGATCACCACAAGTGCCTATCTTTCAACCGACGCCCTCAAAATGGCTGTCGAGAATAACATTGATGTGATATTTCTCGATGAATTCGGTGATCCGTACGGCCGCGTATGGCACTCCAAGCTTGGCAGCACCGTTCTTATCCGAAGAAAGCAGCTTGAGATCGGGGCCACAGTAGAAGGCTTTGAATTGGCAAAGGGCTGGATTCTTAAGAAACTCGATAACCAGGCAGACTTTATCCAGCGCCTGAAAAAGCCGAGGCCGGAGAAATCGGCGGTTCTCGACGAGACGTTGTCCTCCCTGAAAACCTTTTCTGAGACCATCAGGAAGCTCACCGGAACAACCGACGAAAGAAGAGGTGCGACCATGGCTTACGAGGGCGCCGCAGGAAAGGCGTATTTCGATGCCTTGAGTTTTATCATGCCTGAAAGATTTGCCTTTGCGGGGCGGAGTCGCAATCCTGCCAAGGATGAATTCAATGCCATGCTTAACTACGCATACGGCGTGCTCTACTCGCTTGTCGAAAAGGCGTGCATCATAGCCGGCCTCGATCCTTATATCGGGTTCCTTCATACGGACAACTACAACAAAAAATCGCTTGTATTCGATCTTATCGAGATGTACCGGATCTTCGCTGAAGAGACTGTTACCTTTCTTTTCAGTGGAAGGAAGGTGAAGGTGGATTACTTCGATCCGGTAAAAGGTGGCCTGACGCTCAATAAGCAGGGAAAGGCCGTGTTGATAGAGGCGCTCAACAAGACTTTTGACGAAACGGTACGACACCGTGGCAGGAACATCCAGAAACGACATATAATCCAGTTCGACTGCCATTCTATTGCGAACGAGCTGATCGGAAAGGCACCATGATCACATGGGTTGTCTATGACATATCAAATGATAAGGTACGTGCAAGGGTCGCCAAGATGTGCAAGGAATACGGGCTTTACCGGGTTCAGAAGAGTGCCTTTCTCGGCGACATCAACAAGAACGAAAAAGACGAGCTTCTCTTGAGGTGCAAGGAGATCGTGCAAGGGGAAGATGATTCTGTATACGTTTTTCCCATGTGCGATGACGACTACAAGAAAGTGAGGATCATAGGCAAGGCATTCGATAAGGATGTCGTGGCCGATGAAGTGAAGGCGCTATTCGTATGATGTCCATCCAGGCCGACTCCGAGTTGACAACTGATACTGCGATCAGCATTACGGCATCCGTACTTCTTGAATACTTGTTCTGTCCACGATTCATCTATTTCATGAACTGCCTCTGTATCGATCAGAATGAGGATAAAAGGTACAAAGTCCAGAAAGGGAGAGAGATTCACGAGGGTAAGCTTCGGAAAAACATAGACTACCTGAGAAGCCGGATAGGGTGTGTCGCCAAGGAGACCGACGTCTTCATGGCCTCACACGAACACCACATTCACGGGATTGTTGACGAGGTCTTGACGCTGGCGGACGGTACGATGGCTCCTCTCGACTACAAGTATGCCGAGTACCATGACGGAGTATTTAAGACACAACGGTATCAGTCCGTATTTTATGGCCTTTTGATTCGGGAGAACTATGGAAGAGAGGTTAACAGGGGATATGTCTGCTACATAAGGAGCAAGAATCTCCTGAAAGAGGTCCCTATTGGCGCCAGGGACTTTGATGAACTCAAAAAAATGATCGCCGAGATCGTTGATATCACCCAAAAGGGGTTCTACCCGCGCAGGACCAAGTCCAGGAACTCGTGTATTGATTGCTGTTACAGGAATATCTGCGTTTGAGCGAGCGTGAGCTGCAGTCTGTTCTTTGACAACTGAAGAGAAATGATAATTCAAGCAAGCAATAGCGCGAATAACGGCGCCGCATGGTGTGAATTTATGTAGCCTGGTTGGGGCATGACTCGTAAAACCGAGGCGGGGCGAGGCAAAACGCCCCGCCAGAGGAATGCAAAGGAGGGTAAAAAAGTTGTGGTTTAGTGCTAATGACAAACCGATCTGGTGAAAAAAACCGGTTGGAAAAACTGGGCAAGATGGCTATAATAGA
>MVRP01000361.1 GCA_002067405.1 Syntrophorhabdaceae bacterium PtaU1.Bin034
ACTGCTCACCGCGTTGCTCAGCGCGGTGGCTGCCGTCAGTCTCCTGGTCGGCGGCATAGGCATCATGAACATCATACTGGTGTCGGTCACGGAGCGGACGCGCGAGATCGGGGTACGCCTCGCCATCGGCGCCCTGGAGCGTGAAGTGCTCCTGCAGTTCCTCGTAGAGGCCGTGGTGCTTTCATCTTTTGGCGGCTTCCTCGGCATTGTGCTCGCCCTTTCCGCTTCCGTCTGGCTGGCCGGTATTCTCCGGGTTCCCTTCGTCTTCAACGCGCCGATAGTCCTCGTTTCCTTCCTTTTTTCGGCGTTTATCGGTGTGGTCTTCGGCTATTTCCCCGCGCTCAAGGCCGCCCGGCTCGACCCCATTGACGCCCTGAGACACGAATAGAAACCAAATCCGGCATCCGGCAGGTCAGACAGGAGCGCTGTCAGAAACAGGCTCCGGTCAGGTTCTTTTCTCCGATACCATCTCAAAAAAACAATCTCGAAAAACATCTTGACAAAGAAGCAAGACGAATGCTATCTCATTATGTAATACAGCGTCTCTAAGAGTGAAACAATCGACCATGGCAGTAAAGCGGGTTGAATCTTTGATTAAAGGGCTTGAGATCTTACAGGCGTTCTCCGCGAACCCGAGAGGGCTTAAGCTGCCCGAGATCACAAAACTGACCGGTCTTCCCAAAGCGACCGCCTACCGGCTCCTCCAAACGCTCCTTGAGCAAAACTATCTGCATTATTTCTCAAATACCGGCATCTTCCGATTGGGGCCAAGGGTCATGTCGCTCGGCCTTTCGACCCTTCTCGGTTTCGACATCGCGGAACTGGCGCGGCCCTACCTGGAAGACCTTTCAAAGCGGATCAATCAGAATGTGAACCTGGGCATCCTCGACGGCACGGACGTCGTCTACCTGGTCCGCATCAAGGTCCGCATCATATTTGACATCAATCTCTCTGTGGGAAGCCGCATCAGCGCATATGACTCGGCCATCGGAATAGTTTTGCTTGCCTACCTTGAGGAGAACGGTCTTCTGGAGTTCATCGATCGCGTGAGCCGTGATCCGAAGGCAGCTTGCCATATAGGGGATAAAGGGGAAAAACTGTTGCGTCACCTGGAGATCGTCCGCCGGCAAGGCTACGCACTGACGGACAGCGAGTCGGCCCCCGGCCTGGCATCCATCGCAGCTCCTGTTTTCGATGCGAACGGCCGTGTCGAAGGCGCCGTGAATGTCCCTGTGTTCACCCAGATCTGCAGCGTGAAAGAGTTGATTGAGGTAAACCTCCCTTTTCTTTTAGAGACTGCAAAGACCATCTCACAGTTGAGGGGCCATCAGGGGCGGCCGGGACAAAATGAACAGCATAAGCCGAATCCACTTGGATTGAGAGGGGGAAAAAGAGAGTGAAATACATCGTCAAGAGATCCAGTCTCATGGGTAAAACAAGGATTCCCGGAAATAAATCCGCAACGGCCCGGGCCATTGTGCTCGGCGGACTCGCCGAGGGCACGTCGAGGGTAATCAATCCCCTGCCCGGCATTGACAGTTTTTCCATAATCGATATGATGCGGGCCCTGGGCGCCCGGATCGATACCGATCGATCAGGGGAATGGGTTTTCGAAGGCGTCGCCAACAGGCCCCAGGTGCCCGGCTGCGTCCTGGATGCGGGCAATTCGGGCACGGGTTACTATCTGATCACTGCCGTCAGCGCCCTGATCGACGGTTTTTCCGTGGTCACCGGAGACTATCAGATCTGTTACAGGCCTGCCCAGCCCCTTATCGACGCCCTGAATGAGCTGGGAGCAACCGTCTTTTCTACCCGTAACTCAGGCACTGCCCCTCTCGTTGTCCGGGGGCCGCTCAGGGGTGGCAGGACAAGTCTGCCGGGCATTAATTCACAGTGGCTCAGTCCGCTGCTCATAGCCGGCGCCCTTACACCCGACGGCGTTACGGTCACCGTGAAAAACTCGGTAGAGCATCCTTATATAGACATGACCATGGCATGGATGAGGAAAGCAGGGGGAACCGTCAGCCACAGGGACTACGAGGAATTCATCGTTCCCGGCAAACAGCAGTACAAGGCTTTCACCGGCGCTATACCTGCCGACTGGGGCAGTTCAGGATATCCCATGATCGCTGCAGCGATCACCGAGTCAAGGGTAATCTTTGAAGACATGGACCCGGACGACTTCGCGGGTGAACGCATGTTTCCCCATGTTCTCAAGGACATGGGTGCAAAGGTGACCTTTGGCGAAGGGGGGCGGACGGTGACGGTGGAAGGCGGAAGCGCGCTGTATGGTATTGAAATCGATTGCTCGGGGACCCCCGATGCGGTCCCTATCCTTGCCGTGCTGGGCTGCAAGGCCAAGGGGAAAACCGTGCTCAAGAACATCGGGGCCAGTCGCCTGAAAGAAACCGACCGGACGAGATCGATCAAAGAAGAGCTCACAAAAATGGGAGGCAGGTTCGACGAAACGGCCGACAGCCTGACCATCTACCACTCGGAGCTTAAGGGAGCGCTCATTGACGGCAGACGCGACCATCGCATCGTTATGGCCGCTGCTGCGGCAGGCATGATCGCCGACGGAGAGACGGTTATCGAAGGCGCGGAATGGGTCAGTGTCTCCTTTCCAAACTTCTACGAAGTCTGCTCGGCCCTCGGGGCAGACATCCGGAAGGCGTAGAGAGGTCGGCTGATTGCGAAAAAAGCGCAACGATTGTATGATGGAAAAATCGGAAAGGGCCGCAAAATGGGCGAAGTGACATTTCACCATTCACATCTTTACCATTAAAGGAGGATAAGAGGATGAAAAAGCCCACCGTTTCAAGAAAGGCAATACTTGTCGTGACTCTTGTGTTGGCCGGTATCTTTGTGCTCCATGGTATGGCGTCCGCGCAGGCGAAGTTTCCGACCCATCCCGTCAACCTCTGGGTAGGCCTCGCGCCGGGGGGATCGGCAGACGTCCTCGCCCGTGCCCTGGCTGAAGCCGCCGAAAAAAGTCTTGGCCAGAAGATCGTGGTGATAAACAAGGCCGGTGGCGGGGGAGCAGTGGCTGCCTCTCTGCTCGCACGGGAAAAGCCTGATGGGTACACGCTTCTGCTCACCACGGATACGGCCGTTACAAGGGCC
>MVRP01000362.1 GCA_002067405.1 Syntrophorhabdaceae bacterium PtaU1.Bin034
TACAGAACAAAGGCCGAACGTCGGAAACACCGACAAACCAGGAAGGAAAAGGAGGGTGGTCAATGGAAGAGAAGACTGTAGTGGACGAGACAGAAAGGGTTGAACAGGCAGGCCAGGCAGATCTGGGAAGGGCCGGAACGGCCGTTAAAGAAGGCGTAATCAGAAGCCTCAAGGGACTTAATGAAATTGAAGCCGATATAGTGAGCCTTGTAAGAAACACCGTTGCTGACGCACTGAAACTTACCGCAGATGTCGCCGGAATGAGCCTTAACGTGACCAGCGAGGTGGTCAAGGGGGCCATCAAAGCGACGGAAGAAGTCGGTACAGGCCTGATATTGAGCACCAAGAGCGTTACCAAGGGCATTGTCATGGGTGTGGGCGATGTAGGCGGGGACGTGGTTACCGTGGCGAGCCAGACAGTAAAGGGTGCGGTGAAAGGCGCATCGGAAGTGGGCGCCGATGTTTCGCTTGTTGCCAGACGGGCTGTTGACGGGGTAATAGAGGCAGGCAAAGAGGTTGGCGCGAACGCGGAAGAGATCGCCAAGGTAGCTGTCGGGGGCGCAGTGGAAGCGGCCGGTACGATCGGCAATACGGCAGTGAAGGCGGTGAGAGAGATGCTTATCGGCGTAGTCGAAGGCGTGAGAGACGTGGCAGGGGCAGCCTTCCCCGCAAGGACGCCTGTTGGTCAGCCTCCCGTGACGGCAACTCCTCCATCTCCAGCCACAACTCCTGAGCCCGCGCCGGCTCCGGAACCGGAAAAACCTGCTGACAAACGGAGGGCAAAAGAGTAAATCCCCTTGGTTGAGGCGCTTCATACAGCAGTCAAAGGAAGGGTGCGTTTCAAGGTTGAGGGACTCTACCGGTGTTATGATCTGAAGAGACGCCTGGAAGAAGAGCTATCCAGGGACGACAGCATCAGTCATGTCTCCGCCAGCCCGCTTACCGGAAATGTGCTCGTCCTCTATAAGTCACAAAGGACGGCCGCGGATATAGCGGAAACGCTCAAGAGCGTTCTGCCGAAGGGCAATGAGGCAGAGGGCGGGAACGGATCATCTCCACCCCCGGTGCATTCCCTTGGCACCATTGCCGGGAAGGTGCATTCCGGCAGAGTACCGGCCTCGCCCCGCGATCTGAGAAAACGTCTCGGTGCAGCCGGCCAGACCGTGGCGGTGCCGGGCAGCCTCTGGCACCTGCGTCAGGCCGGCGAGGCAGTCAGAACTTTCAACAGCAGCGAGACCGAGGGCCTGTCACAGGGTTCCTACAAGGAAAACCTCCGCCGCTTCGGGCCGAACGTGCTTCCGGAATCGGTGCCCCGTTCGACATGGTCGATCATCGTCGATCAGTTCAAGAGTCTGCCCGTGCTCCTCCTCGGAGTGGCTGCCGGCATCTCGGCGCTTACGGGCGGACTGGCAGATGCCGCGGTGGTGCTCGCCGTGGTCGGCATCAATGCCGCTATCGGCTATATAACAGAGAGCAGGTCCGAAAAGACGATCCGGTCGCTGAAAAGCCTGGTGAGGCCCACGGCCCTCGTGAAGAGGGCGGGCGGGATGGTGCAGGTGGGCGCAGACCACGTGGTGCCCGGCGACCTTCTCGTGCTCAGGCCCGGAAGCTACGTGGCTGCGGACGCAAGGCTGGTGAGCGCCCAGAACCTCACGGTGGACGAGTCGGCGCTCACGGGCGAGAGCATGCCGGTACACAAGACGGCGAATATCCTGCCGGCTGTTGATCTGCCCCTGGCCGACAGGACCAACATGGTGTACATGGGAACGCTGGTGACCGGGGGCCAGGGCCTGGCCGTCGTCGTTGCTACCGGTCCTTTTACCGAGATAGGCAGGATCCAGATCCTCGTGGGGGAGGCCCTTCCCCCGGAGACACCCATGGAGCGTCAGCTTCAACAGATGGGGACAAGGCTTGCCCTGATGAGCGCTGCCGTCTGCGGCGCAGTGTTCCTGATCGGCCTTTTGCGCGGGTACGGATTCCTTCGCATGCTGCAAGCCTCCATTTCCCTCGCCGTCGCAGCCGTTCCCGAAGGCCTGCCGGCAGTGGCCACCACAACCCTGGCCCTCGGCATACGGTCCATGCGAAAGCATCACGTGCTCGTCAGGCGGCTGGAAGCGATCGAAACGCTCGGCTCGGTCGAGACCGTATGCCTCGACAAGACGGGGACGGTGACCCTCAACAGGATGACGGTGACCCAGGTGTTTGTGGGAATGGAACGCATGGGCGTCAAGGACGGCCGGTTTACCGCGGACCGGGAAGAGATGAACCCTTATATGCGAGAAGAGCTGCTCATGCTGCTTCACGTGGCTGTCCTCTGCAACGAGAGCGAGATCTTTCCCTCAAACGGCACCCATACGGTAACGGGGTCGCCCACCGAGAACGCCCTGATCCACCTCGGCCTCTGCACAGGGGTAAACGTGGAGATGCTCAGGGCGTCTTTTCCAAGGATCAACATCATTCACCGTTCGGAAAAACGGAACCTCATGCTGACCGTTCACGAGACGAAAGAGCTGTCGAAGCGGGTCCTGGCAGTCAAGGGCAGCCCGCCGGAGGTGCTCGCCGCCTGCTGCTGGTACATGAAGGAAGGCAGGCGCCTTGAACTCACCGATGAAGCGAGAGACGAGATCCGGACAGCCAACGAAGAGATGGCGGGTCAAGGTCTGCGGGTGCTCGGCATGGCGTATGCCTTTTCCGAAACCGGACTGGTTCTCATGGAAGACGGCGATGTTACCATCAGGGATCTCACCTGGCTCGGGATCACCGGCATGACCGATCCTGTCCGCGACGGCGTGAAGCCGCTGATCGGCGGCTTCCATCGGGCAGGTATCGGTACGGTCATGATCACGGGAGACCAGAGCGCCACCGCCTATGCGGTGGGCAAGGAGCTCGATCTGGCCGCGGGCGACGACATCCGCATCCTCGATTCGCGCCATCTTTCGGAGATATCGCCGGAGGTCCTGAAGTCCCTGTCCCAGGGGCTCCATGTGTTTGCCCGCGTGAGCCCTGTCCACAAGCTGCAGATCGTTCAGGCGCTTCAGGACGGGGGCAAGGTAGTGGCAATGACGGGCGACGGCATCAACGACGGACCTGCCCTGAAAGCAGCCGCCAT
>MVRP01000363.1 GCA_002067405.1 Syntrophorhabdaceae bacterium PtaU1.Bin034
AGGCCTGGAGTGATATTGATGCGGAAGGAAAGGCTTATGGTATATCGAAGGGGCTGAAGGTAGTGACGCCTACAAAGGAAGAAGTGGCTGAAACAACAGAAAAAATGAAACCCATTCTCGATAAGTATGTAGCAGACATGAAGAAGAAAGGCCTCCCCGGCGCTGAGGTCCTCAAGTTTGTCCTTGGTTACATAGAAGCCCATCCATAGCAGTTGATTCGGCTGCATTGATTGTTTCTAATGCACGCTGAAGTAAAGCGACAAGTATTGTGCAAGTATTTGGTAATTTGATCCTAAAGAAGGAGATGTGACGTGAATTACAATAGTAAGCCATGGTTGAGAAATTATGATCCCTGGGTATTAACGGAGATTGAGAATTCAGACTTAACGTTCAGGGACTGCGCTGATTACACATTAAAGCATTTTCCGAACCGGCCTGCCTTTCGGTTCTTCGAGCTGACCTGGACGTATCAGGAACTTATGGACAAGGCGGATCGCTTTGCTCACGCCTTGAGTGAATATGGTTTAAAGAAAGGTGACGTGCTCGCCGTCAATTTGGTGAATAGCCCGCAATACCTGATCGCAATAGCCGGAGCCTTGAAGGCGGGCATCATAGTATCCGGTCTCCCTCCACTTCTGACGAAAGATGAAATGGCCTATCAGCTATCGGATCTAGGTGCAAAAGCCATCATTACACTCGACTACCTGTTTCAGGACCGAATCGCCTCTATTGCTCCCCAAATAGGTAGTCTTAACCTGGTCATAGTCACCGCACTTCCTGACTTTTTAGAAGGGAAATCCCGTTTCGAAGCTGGCCCGGTGCCAAACACAGAAGTCAAATGGCTAAAAGATCTTCTCTCCGAATATTCACCTGAGGTCCCACAGGTTAAATCTGACCCGGAGGATACAGCTTTTATCCAGTATACCGGTGGCACTACGGGTTCCCCCAAGGGCGCCATGCTGAGTCATCGCAATATGGTATCCATAGTAACTGAACTCGAGACGTGGATAGACCTGAAAAAGGGCGAGGATGTAATCCTCTGCCCATTTCCCATGTACCATGTTGGCGGACTAGTTCATACCGTTCAGTCTTTGATTATGGGCTTCACCCAGATCCTAGTCCCAGATCCTCGAGATTTTAACTATATAATCAAACAGATGGACACTTACAGACCCCATTTACTGGGAATGGTTCCCACGCTCGCTATGCTCCTTTCCGAAAATCCGGAGTTTAAGAAGGTTGATGTTTCAAATATTAAGTTCGTGACAGTTGGCGCAGCACCGGTCCCTCAAGGAAAAGCGAGAGAGATAGAAGAGGCCTTCGGACGGAACAAAATGGGCGAGGTGTACGGACTTACCGAAACATTTTCGCTTCTCACCGCCAATCCCAAAGGGGGCACCAAGAAAATCGGATCGATCGGCATCCCCCTTCCATCCACGCGAATGAAGATCGTAGATCTCGAAACAGGAGAAAAGGAGGTGCCGATAGGGCAGGAGGGAGAGATTATCGCAATTGGCCCTCAAATCATGAAAGGTTATTACAACAAACCTTCCGAAACTGCTCATGCTCTTCGGGAGCATGATGGTGAAGTATGGCTTCATACCGGAGACATTGCCAGAATGGATGAAGACGGCTACTTCTACATAGTTGACAGAGCGAAAGACATGATCATAGTAGGTGGCTACAAGGTCTTCTCAAACGATGTCGAGCAGAAACTTTCCGAACACCCGGCAATAGATCTTTGTGCCGTTGTCGGTTTTAAGAACCAGGATCGTCCAGGAAGTGAATTGGTCAAACTGGTAGTCAAGAAAAGCAGCCTCTATGAAAACAAGCCTGATGATCTGGTACGGAACGAGATCATGGCCTTCGCCCGCTCAAAACTAGCGCCCTATAAAGTACCGAAGGTGATTGAATTTGTGAAATCTATGCCTCTTACGTCTGTGGGCAAAGTAGACAAGAAAGTTTTAAGAGTCAATCGATAGAGAGAGAAGTAAGAAACACAAAACCGGCAGTTTGATCAAAGCTGCAACAAAGAAAGGAGGATTCCGATGAGTACGGACCAAGTTGTTATCGTTGAAAAGAAGAACGGCGTAGGCATAGTAACATTCAACCGGCCTACAAAAGCAAATGCCCTGAACCACGAGCTAAAGGCGGGGATCACCAAATCCCTTGACCAGCTGAAGGACGATAAGGAAATAGGAGCAATACTCCTAAGAGGAGCAGGTAAGCACTTCTGCGCCGGCCAGGATTTTAATGATGTAGTGCTCGGCACGGACCAGAAGGATCTTGAAGAATGCCGGCACGTGTTCTCCTACGCAGTAACCACCATTTTTGAACAGATCATAAATATGGATACTCCCGTAATCGGTGGCGTTCGAGGCATGATCACAGGGGAAGGACTTCCTCTTGCCCTCGTGTGTGACCTCGTTGTCGCTTCAGAAAGCACCGTATTCCAGTTCCCGGGAACCAATCTTGACGGTATAAGCATAGGTCCTGGTGTTGTCGCAGCCCGCTATATGAGCATTAAAGAAACCATGTGGTATTTACTTACGGGTGA
Source organism: Syntrophorhabdaceae bacterium PtaU1.Bin034 (assembly GCA_002067405.1). The sequence goes on from MVRP01000363.1 coordinate 2,558, forward strand.
GCCGATAGTAGCCAGTGAAGCAAAACGGCTCGGCATGGTTAACAAGGTTGTTCCGGATGATAGGTTGGACGAGGAAACCCTTGCGCTCGCAGAAAAGGTCGCTTATAAGACATTACGAAATGCAGTTGCGGTAAAGGAGTTAGGCAAGGCAGTCTTTTACATGGCCCTGGATATGGAACGGAGCAAGGCGTTCAGGTATGCACACCAGATGCTTGCTCAAATATTCATTACACCTCCAGCTATTGATGGCGCAAAACTGTTCTTGGAAGGGAAATTGACGAAGGCGCAACTACAGCTGGAAGGCCTCGTTAAGTAACGATAAGGAAGGTCAAAAGCGTTGGCCTTTATAAGGCTCCGAAACGCTAAAACTCAGAAGGATGGTCGCCAATGGAAAACGATGCTGGTCTTTGTGCCAGCTCGTTTTTCATTCATGCATCAGGTTCGCCAAAGCAATTTTCGGGTTGGCCATGACTGAAAGAGGCTTCAGCACAAAGAGAGA
>MVRP01000364.1 GCA_002067405.1 Syntrophorhabdaceae bacterium PtaU1.Bin034
GCCTCTTCCGTTTGTTTGGTGTTGGTGTTGGTGTCCCATTGCTCCGCCTTGATCTGTCTCACAACCTCCTCAACCGAGCCGTCTGCTGCGTCGAGAAGCTCGCAGACGCGATCCCGGTACCGTTCTGCTTCTGCAATCGACCGCGCGAAAAATCTCTCGACTTCTTCCCTGCCCACGTAAACGAAGTGATGTCCCTGGCAGAGGATGTCTACCGGAAGCGAGGACAGCCGTTTCAGGGAGGCCACGTAGTCGTTAAAATCGATGAGGAATTCAGTAATGATATTGCCCGTCCGGTCCATGCAGCCGGTGGCTTCCGTGCCGATGAGGATTTTCCTTTGAGGGATGTAATAACTCAGGTGGTCCCTCGTGTGTCCGGGCGTGGCAAGCACCTCTACGGTCAGACCGTCGCCGAGTTCCACGACCTGACCGTCAACAAGCACGATGTCCACGTCAAAAGGCTGGAAGGCGTTTTCCAGAACCTGGGTCGCGTCGATTCCGGGAATAGAGGCGACAAGGGGGGCGGCGCCCTCACTCAATCTCCTCATGAGCGCACGTGCATTTGGTCTTTTCACGATCTCGGCGGCCCTTCCTGAAGCGGCGATTTTGAGAGCGGGAAATGAACGCTTCAGATAACCTGCTGCACCGCAATGGTCCCAGTGCACGTGCGTGAGAAAAAGGAATTCAGGTTGCCTTTTGTCGAGAACGGACCGAATGGCATCCAGGTACATCTTTGCGGCACAAGAAAAACCCGATTCAAAGAGGGCCGGCCTGTTGCTGTCCAGGAGGTACACGGCAGACCAGGTGAGCCCCAGGGTGTAGAAACGGTCTTTCACAAGGCCTGTTTTCGTGGAGAGCAGAAAAACCCCCTTCTTCGACGGAAAAAGATGTGAATAATTATACTTTATGAGTCCCGGCCGGGCAATAGTTTGTATACGCTTTCACATCGAGGTGCAATCCTGTCCTGCGAAGACACACCCGGGCTCCGATACCCGGAAAACACGCGACTGTCCTTGTTATCGAAGGGGTTTTTCAGACGAGAAATAAGTTGACAAGCGTCTTCCGATACAGTTACCATATAAAATTCTATGTGAATAATTTAATTTGTAAGAACTTGCAGGAAGTCCAATAAAATTCGGAGGTGGTTGATGGATATTAAGACAATTGGTGTTCTTGGTGCGGGTGTTATGGGGAATGGCATAGCGCAGGTGTGCGCGCAGGCCGGCTTTAACGTAATCATGAGAGATATCGAGGACAGGTTTGTCGAAGGCGGCATCAAGAATATCGACAAATTCCTCGCAAAAACAGTTGAAAAAGGCAAAATGAGCGCGGACGACAAGAACGCCATCATGGGGAGAATCAAAGGCACCACCCAGATGGGAGATCTTAAGGACGTCGATTTCGTCATCGAAGTCGTCATCGAAGTGATGGATATCAAGAAGAAGGTGTTCGCCGAGCTCGATGAAATTACCAAACCGCATGTAATCCTTTCTTCGAATACCTCCTCAATGTCGATTACCGAAATTGCAACGGCTACCAAGAGGCCGGACAAGGTTCTCGGAATGCACTTCTTCAACCCGGTACCTCTTATGAAGCTGGTCGAGGTTATCAGCGGTATGAGAACGAGCCCCGAATCAGTTGCCGCCACACTTGAGCTTACAAAGAAGCTTGGTAAAGAGCCGGTAGAAGTGAAAGTCGACGTTCCCGGTTTTCTCGTCAACAGGCTCATGATCGCATCTTCCATCGAGGGAATCAAGCTCTGGGAGCAGGGCATTGCGTCGAAAGAGGACATCGACAAGGCTGCAAGGCTCGGCCTCAACTATCCGATGGGTCCGTTCGAACTGATGGACCTCACCGGTCTGGATATCAATTACCATGTCATGGACTACTTCCACAAAGAACTGCCGAAAGAGTTGAAGTGGGATCCGCCATTGGCGATCAAGAACATGGTGAAGGCAGGCTTACTGGGCAGGAAGACGGGTAAGGGTTGGTACGACTATAACAAGTAGCCAAGGGGGCGAATATGGCGTATGAAACCTTGATAATCGAGAAAGAAGAAGGCGTCGCAATCGTCAAGCTGAACAGGCCGCCGGTGAATTCACTGAACGCCAAGGCATACAACGAGATCTACGACGTATTTTGTGAGCTTGAGAATGACGACTCGGTGAGAGCGATCATTCTGACAGGGTCCGGCGAAAAGGCTTTTGCCGCGGGCCTTGACGTGAAGGAAGTCGCCGGGAAATCGATACCCGACTACTATGCCTTCAACAGGGTTTCCGGGGGATGTCTCGATAAGGTCGCGGGCGTACAAAAGCCGACCATCGCAGCGCTCTTCGGCTTTGTTTTCGGCGGAGGATGTGAGCTTGCCCTGGCGTGCGACCTGAGGATCGCCTCAACTGATGCTAATATCGGATGCCCCGAGATCAACCTGGGAATCATACCGGGTTCGGGCGGCACCCAGAGGCTGCCGAGGCTTTTGGGCGTCGCAAAGGCGAAAGAGCTTCTTTTCATGGGTGAAACCGTAAGCGGCGAGGAGGCCTACCGGATAGGCCTTGTTAATAAAGTAGTGCCGAAAGAGGCGCTGATGGATGAGGCAAAAGCCTGGGCAAAAAAGCTTGCCGCCAAGCCGAGAGTGGCCCTGGGTCTTCTTAAACGGGCAGTCGATAACGGTATGAAGATGGACATCGATACCGCTATAAAATACGAAAACGATTGCTTCGTCATCACCTACGTTTCTGAAGACGGGCGAGAGGGTTTCCAGGCATTTAACGAAAAGAGGAAACCGAATTTCACAGGCAAATGATAGAGTAAACCAAGGAGGTTTTTATGGCAAGAAATGCGGTTATTTTAGGGGGCGGTCAGTGCAAGTGGGGCGTCCGTGAGGCCCACTTCGTTGACATGTTTCAGGAGGCGGCCAAGGCCTGTCTCGATGATATTCCAGGGCTCAAGCCTCAGGACATCGACGGGTTTCTTGTAGCAACATCGTATGCAGGGAGATGCTCCTTCCAGGTCAACACGGCTCCGGTTGTTGCTGAAAGACT
>MVRP01000365.1 GCA_002067405.1 Syntrophorhabdaceae bacterium PtaU1.Bin034
GCGAAACTGCGCGAGAGGATTCAGGCTCGCATGGAAACGGTTCTTCACCGCCACCTTGGCCAGTTGCGATGGTGTAGTCCCGTATATCTCCATGTGGCGCTGCGCCCTCATGGCAAAAGTCGCCGGCGTCACGAGTCCCTCCAGGGTATCGAGTTCAGTATCACCATTACTTATCAGGCCCATCTGGGGCACTATCATCTTTTCCATCCCGACCACTATGGCCGTATCGTACGCCCCCGCCGCGACGCCGATCCACGCCAGATTCACCGCGGTCGATCCGGAAGTACACGCGTTTTCCACATTCACGACCGGGACACGGCTTATCCCTGCCTGCCAGAATACAGTCTGGCCCGCCGTGGCGGCTCCGAAAAGGCGACCCGCCAGCGCGTAAGAACAGAAGCCGACATCCAGCTCGATCGGCTTGATATTCGCGTCTTTCAGAGCCTGGAGAATGGCAATCGCTCCCAGGTCCATGAAAGACTTATCCGTATGCTTTCCGAAGCTGGTCAAACCCACGCCGATCACGTCAACCTTTCTCACGATACCCTCCTTGTGCGGTAATGGTGAAAAAATATCGGAGGCAAGGCTCACCATCCCTGTTGTGGCCCAACGGGCCCACGGAGAGCTTGACCCCCGCACCCACCGCATATCTGTCAACTTGTGCCGGATCGAGCAGCCCGATAACCCGCAGATTCTCGTCCGCGAGATCGACGTAGGCCACTCCGTACGGCTGAGGCAGGCCGAACGGCGGCTTTATCCGCACGACCGTGTAGCTGTAAATGCTCCCTTCCGCCGATAGCAGGACCTTTTCCACCGCGGAAAGGCAATCCGGGCAGACTATCGGCTCCGGAAAATATTTTCTGGTGCAATGTCTGCAATATCCCCCTAACAGCCGCGGAGCAGATCCCGGTTCGAAAATGCCCTCGGCAACAGGCCGTGTCGTCACATCGTCCACGCTACACCTCCCCGTTATTCGGCTCTAAACCCATAAGTCCGTAAAAAGCGACCTTCATGAGAGCTTTGCTCACTTCCTCAGTGGAAAGCGCTCCTCCTTCCTTGTACCATTTATAAAACCAGTTGATCATACCGAAGATGCTGAAGGCGGCCACGCTCGGGGGAACGCCCTGGATGCGCCCCTCCTCTGTCAGTGACCTGAGCTGCCTCACATACACTCCGTAGATCTGCTGCTGATAGCTGTTGAGCGTGGTCTTCCGCTTTCCTGTTACCCAGTTGAGTTCCTCCACCAGTATCTTCGACTGTTTTTTTAAGCCATGGCCAATATGAATAGTGAACATTTCCTTGAGGCGATCAAGGGGATCTTCAACCCTTTTCTCGATGTCCAGCAGTCTGCCCAACAGTTCCTGGCTCTCCGCAAGAATGATTTGAAACAGGATATCCTCTTTGTCCTTAAAGTAGTGGTACAGAAGGGAGTTGCTCATCTTCGCCTTCATGCCCACATCCCTTATGGAAGTCCCTGAATAGCCTTTCTTGTAGATCAATTCCGTGGCTACTGCGAGTAGTAGCTCCCGCGTGTTGTTCTTGTTTGCCAATATCCGCCTCCCTGTAAATCATCTCGACCGGCGTCCATGTTCCCCGCCGGCGTCCGTTCCGTCAAGGTTCCAGCAACACCTTGACGCAGTCTTCTTTGTGATACTCAAAAAGCTCGTAGGCCTCAATGGCGCTATCGAGCGGAAAGACGTGAGTAGCCAGCGGGCCCGGCTGTATCCGCCCTCCCTCGACCAACCCCATGATCTTGTCGTTCGCCGAAGGACTGCCCAGGCCCATGCTTATTTTGACGCCGTAAAGGCAGAGCTCGTGCAGCGGTATTTCGACCGGCGCCGGGAATATACCCACAACGGAAACCATGCCGCCCCTCCGAACCGATCTCACCGCGTTCAAGAACGCCTCGGGCGCGCCAGCCGCTTCGAGCGCCACGTCGGCTCCTTCATCATGGGTAGCTTCCCTTATTCGCTCCACCACGCGGCCTTCCCTCGCGTCGAGCGTCACCGCCCCGAACGATTTCGCGAGAGCGAGGCGCTTGTCCATCATGTCCACCGCGAACACCCGCTTCGGACCGAACTGCAATGTGCCTATGAGTGCCCCGATCCCTATCGGACCGCATCCGAAGATGACCACTGTGTCGGCCGTTTTTATTTTTCCCTCGTACGCCGCGCTATACCCCGTTACGAGCACATCGCCCACAAACACAGCGTCATCGTCTTTCACGTTGTCCGGGATGGCCATCAGGCAGTTATCGGCAAACGGCACCCGTACGAGCTCCGTCTGCGCGCCCTGAAGACCTCCCGGGCCGCCGAAGATCCGGCCGTTGACGCAATGCTGGGGTTCGCCCCTTCGACAGGGTCCGCACACCCCGCACCAGGTGGTCGGCGATGCCGCCACGCGGTCCCCCGGCTTGAATTGAATGACGTCGGGACCGGCACTGTGGACCACGCCCACGAATTCGTGGCCGATGATCGTTCCCGGCACGACACCGGGGATCAGGCCGTGCTTGGTGTGAATATCCGAGCCGCAAATAGCGCTCTTCGTGACCTTCACCACTACATCGGTGCTCTTCTCGAGCTTCGGTTCCTCAACTTCCTCCAGCTCGAAACGATGATCGGTCTTCAATACGACTGCTTTCATAGTGACCTCCCCTTTTGTTTTATTGGACTACCGCCATGCCCCACTGTTCGACAGGCGATGCACTCCTATCGCTTGATCTTCATGCCACTTTTCTCGATATCCCATGTATCGGGCGTAACCCCCTCTTCCCTTAGCTGAAACTTCCTGACGCGCTCCGTCGGGGTCTTGGGCAACGCCGCCATAAAACGAACGAAGCGGGGCACCATGAAATACGCCATTCTGTCCACGCAATACTCGATCAGCTCCTCCGGCGCCAAGGATGCCCCCGGTTTCAAGGCGACACAGACCATGACGTCGTCTTCGCCGAGATCGGCCTTGGCCGCTATGACCGCCGATTCCAGCACCGCCGGGTGACTGTTGATCGTCTTCTCCACCTCGTAGGA
>MVRP01000366.1 GCA_002067405.1 Syntrophorhabdaceae bacterium PtaU1.Bin034
ACCCGGGTCTCAACCTGCATCCAGTGCGGCAAGTGTACCGGCAGCTGCCCAGAATCAGGCCGCACGCCCTTCAATATCCGCATGCTCATGAGGAAGACCCAATGCCACTACCACATAGAGGACTCCCTCCCCTGGTACTGCACCTCCTGCGGCGCCTGCACCATCCGCTGCCCCAGGGATGTCAAGCCCTCTGAGGTCATCATCGAGCTCAGGGCTGCTTTTGTTGAAGAAGGGGACATCCCCCTCTCCATCCAGAAGGCTTTAGAGAACACCATGGTCCAAAGGAACCCCTGGGGCCGCTCACGCGCAAAAAGGGGCGCCTGGGCCCACCAACTGGATATTCCCCATGTAAGCGACACACAATCAAAACGCCTCCTCTTCACCTGCTGCATCCAGGCCTATGACCCCCGCTGCATGGTCATCCCCCAGAACCTCGCCCGCATCTTCACCAAGGCAGGCTTCGAGTTCGGGATTCTCGGTGAAGAAGAAGCCTGCTGCGGCAACGAGATACGGAGGATAGGCGAATCAGGCCTCTTCGAAGAACTCCAGGAAGAGAACACAAGCACCTTCAAAGAATACGGCATCAAGGAGATCATCACCCTCTCCCCCCACTGCATGAACACCTTAAAAAAAGAATACGGCTCACCCCTCAAGGTCCGCCACTACACCGAGGTACTCGCGGAGCTCATAGAAAACGGCTCCCTTTCTTTCAGTGGGTCCTACCCCAAAAAGGTCATCTACCACGACCCCTGCTTCCTCGGCAAGCAAAACCAGATCTTCGACGAGCCCAGGAACATCCTCACCGCCATAGACGGCCTTCAACTCCTCGAGTTCTCCCGCTCCCGGGAGACCTCCCTCTGCTGTGAAGGAGGAGGAGGAAGGATGTTCTACGAGACAGACACGACAGGTGAGAGGAACAGCGACAAACGGATCACCGAAGCCATGGAAAAAGGCGCTGACCTCATTTGCACGAGCTGCCCCTTCTGCGTCATGACCTTGGAAGACCCTGCCACTGAAAAAGGCCAGGTCGTCAAAGAACTCTCAGAAATACTCATGGAGGTCCTCTAATATGGATATTCTCGTCTTTACCAAAAGGGTGCCCGCCACCCAGGAAGAAGAACTGCGCATCGTGAATGACGGCCAGGCGGTCGACCTCTCGAAAGTCCCCTTCAAGCTCAACGACTGGGACAACTACTCCGTCGAAGAGGCAGTCCGCATCGCAGAAAAGACCGGCGGCTCCGTCACCGCCATCGCCCTGGGCGACCCCGAATCGGACGAGGTCTTACGAAGGGCCATTGCCATGGGCGCCAAAGACGGCTTCCTCATCGAAACGGACAAGGTCCTCCACGACCCCCAGGCCCGGGCAGGCCTCATCAAGAACTTCCTCACGAAAGAAAAGATCCCCTTCGACGCCATCTTCACCGGCGTCCAATCCGAAGACGACCAGTTCGCCGCAGTAGGGGGCATCCTCGCCGGGAAGCTCGGCCTCCCCTACGCCTCCATGGTCATCGGCATCGACACCCTGGAGAAAGACCACGCCACAATCCGCAGGGAGCTCGAAGGAGGCCTCCAGGAACGGATCACCGTCGCATTACCCTGCGTCCTCTCCCTCCAGAGCGGCATCAACGAACCCCGCTACGTCTCCATCATGGGGGTCAGGAAAGCCTCCAAGGTAGCACGCAAGCTCTTCAACGCGAAAGACTACGGCGACACCCCGGCCACCATCGACGTGACAAAGTGGGTCTACCCTCCCAAAAAAGGAGGCGCCACCATGCTCTCCGGCGAACCCGAAGCCATGATAAAAGAACTCCTCGCCATACTCAAAGAAAAGGGGGTGTACCAATGAGCCACGCACTCATCATCGCAGAAACAAGAAAGGGCGTCTTCGAAGAAAGGAACTTAGATTCCCTGGGCCTCGCCAACCTCCTCCAAAAAGAGAGCATTCTCCTCATCCCCGGCGGGCTTACCATAAACGACACATTGGCAAACACTATCCTCACCGCACCCGTAGACGAATCAACCTTCCAGAACCCCCTCACCATAGTGACTATCATAGAGAAGGTGATCGCCGCCAAAGGCAACCCCGACCTCATCATCTTCACGAACTCCTCTTCCGGCATAGAACTCGCCTCCTACACCGCAGGCCGCTTCAACCTGCCCCTCATCACGGACGTGAGCAGCTGGGACAACGGCATCTTCTCCAAAAGCTACTACTCGGACAAGATCTTCGGCGAGTTCACGCCAAAAGCAGCACCGTGCGTCATCACTGTCCGGAGCGGCAGCTTCAAGGAACACGCAGGAGAAAAACCATCCCCTGCCTCTTGTGACACGATCCGGGACATCGTTGCCTCTCCCGCCCGCACCTTCATCGAGTACGTGGAAGAAGAAAAAGGCGAAGTGGACATCACCAAAGCAGACTTCCTCCTCTCCGTCGGCCGCGGCATCGGCAACAAAGACGAGATCCCCGACTACGAAGAACTGGCAGGTCTCCTGAAAGCAACCCTCTCAGGCTCACGACCGGTCATCGACAAGCTCTGGCTCCCCAAACCCCGCCAGGTGGGCACCTCAGGCAAGACCGTCAAGCCCAAGGTGTACCTCGCTTTTGCCATCTCGGGCGCCTTCCAGCACATTGCGGGCATGAAAGACGCAGAATGCATCATCGCCGTCAACAAAGACCCCGAAGCCCCCATCTTCCAGTATGCCCACTACGGCATAGTCGGCGATGCGAACAAGCTCCGGGACAAGATGAGAGATATCGTAAAAGGATGACCGCACAAGAAAAACACGTCCTCGTGATCGGCGGCGGCATCGGCGGCATCACCGCCGCCTTGGAGCTCGCCTCCTGCGGCGTCCAGGTCACCATGCTCGAACAGGGGCCCTCCATAGGCGGAAGGATGATCCAGCTCGACAAAACCTTCCCCACCCTCGACTGCTCCACCTGCACCCTCTCCCCCAAGATGGTCGAGGTCGCCCTCCAGAAGAACATCGAGCTCCTCTCGTGGGCGAAGCCCCT
>MVRP01000367.1 GCA_002067405.1 Syntrophorhabdaceae bacterium PtaU1.Bin034
GCCGATTTTACAACAGCCGCCCTCAATGCGGATAGCTTTGATATTGACTAGGCCGTCTGCGATCTTTCTCTGGGCTGAGGTTAAAATCCGCGAGAAGGTCGGCCGGGAAATCTTCATCAACTTCGCGGCATCGACTTGCTTCAGCCCCTCAAAACAGGCAAGCCGAACCGCCTCAAATTCGTCCAGGGACAGGTAAACCCCTTCGCACTTGCCCAGAGGCCGGCATAACGGTTTGAAGCACCGCTCGCCCGGCACGCACTTGATCCATCTGGTTTTTTTAGGCCTCATAAACCCCTCTCGACAGTTATGAACATATGTTCAAAATAAGTTTACCATATCCAAACTGCCTGTCAAATATTATTTGCGTCCACCCTCCTGCTCAACCGACCAAGACGGGCAGAAACGCCGCGACGGGAAATATATAGGCAGTCTGGTTAGCCAACTCGCTAAAGTCCATCGTCGGCACTACCTAAATGCAAAAGCCGCCCTGGAAAAGGCGGCTTTTGCGCATGAAGATGGCCTAGAGGCTTATTGCCATGAGAGTAACACCCCCATGGCCATTCTTAGAATTATAGCGGACTGGCCGAATTTCGGAAAATCCGGCTTTCTAGAGATAGGTGCTCCCGTCTCTCTTTTCGGGGCTGGATGATCTCCAGCATGATTTTCCTCTTACAACGAGCGGCCTTCGTTCTTGCGCTTCGCAAAGCATTCTTTGCAGTATATCGGCCGATTGTCTCTTGGCTTGAACGGAACTTCGCATTCTTTCTTGCACTCCGCGCAAACTGCCTTGAACATCTCCCGATACCCTCCAAAACTACCGCCCTGGTATCCCATTTCTTCCTTCTGTTAATCCTGCAGATGTTCCGAACCAGGGGACGCCGCCCCTGGCTCAGGCGTAAACTCCACGGCTTTTCTCCCCAGTTTCCGCCGTTTCTTTTCCTCGGCCTTCTTTTTCCTGGCTATCTCCTTCTGGTATTTTTTGTACGAATAATTGTCTCTGGCCACCGGACTCTCCTTGCGTTAAGCCTTCTTTTTGTACGCCGCGCCTGTGCAATTAAGATGGATATGGCAATAGGTCTCGTGGTTATAGATGCTCAAAACATTCTTGCATTTCGGGAATTTACATATCCTTCCTTTATGCGACGTCTTGGCCTTTTTCATGTGGGGATTCCGCCTTCGTGCGCGATCCACCGCATGCTGCGGTTACGTCGAATCCAATCTTTCACAATCGTATGGCCCATGAGACGAAAGAACGCATTCCTAAAGCGCAGGCGAGTTAACAAAACAAGGGAGTTGTAAACAGAGTAAAACTTGGCGTAGGCTTTCAGCACGTTGACCTGAAGCGCCCGAGCAGAGAGCAACTTCGGCGTGAAAACAATATGCTGCCCGTCATAAAGCGACCAGTCTTTGCTGAAAATACGGTTCTGTTTCTCGAGTTCCTCATGCACCTTCGTGCCCGGGAAAGGAGTCAAAATCGACATCTGGATCGTGTCTATCTTCTCTTTTACAGCAAATCTTAGGGTCTCCCATATGGAAGCTTTGTTATCATCCTCCCCGCCAAGAACAAACATTCCGTGGACCTTAATATGCCTCTTATGGAAAGAACGGATGGCGTTGACAATGTCACCAAGAGTCTGATTCTTCTGATAGGCCTCAAGTGTCTTGGGATTGACAGACTCAAACCCCACGCAAACAAGGCGGCATCCTGCCCGCGCCATATGGTCCAAAAGCGGCTTATTCTCGGCGATGTCGCAGCGCACCTGACAGGCCCATCCGCCGTATTTTTTGCGCATCATCAAATCTAGCAATTGCCGGGAACGCGTAGGGTTCGCAGCAAAATTGTCATCGCAGAAAAAAAAGGATCTCGCCTGACGATAGCTCATTTCCGCGATGACATTTTCAGCGCTCCTGAAGCGATACCTGCGGCCGAACATTTTGGTGACAGAACAAAAGCTACAGTCAAAAGGACAACCTCTGGACGTTGAAATGGGAGTAACTACAGGCGTCTTCTTGTATCCATGGATTAAGGTAAAATCGGGATAAGGCAGATTATCCAGATCCTGAACCGGCCTGCCATAGACGATTGGTTCACGCATACGGCCTTCGACCACATCGAGGATCACATCCTCCGCCTCACCCACTACTACCTGCCTGGAAAATTTTAAGGCCTCATCCGGCAACAGGCTTGCATGGACACCCCCCATAATGACTTTTTCTTTTGGAAATTTTCGGGCTATCTCATAACCGCGGTTGGCCGTTGGCGTCAGGATAGAAATACCGACAATATCGGCTTGAAGAAGATTGTAATCAGGGGTAAAGATATCTTCCTTATAGATCGTTACATCGTGCCCGTGGTCTTTGAGGATCGTCCCCAAATAGACAGGGCCAAGCAACGGCATGGAAATTTTGCTATACACGTTTGCGCTCGTTGAGCGAGGTTCAATAAAAACTACTTTCATCAAAAAACCCCTTCTTTTTTCTGTGAAGAAAAAAGCCGTAAAAGGTTAGTCATCATGCCCCTTTACGGCCTAGGATATTCTAATCTTTATGTTCTTAGTCTTCTTCTATATTATACTCCCCAAGGAACAAACGTCAACTCAAAAGCTGAAGGGCGCTGATCAGCAAGACCAATCATTGCCCGCCAGACCGAGGTCTTTTGCTTTTGATACAATCCACTCATAAAGCGTAATACTTCATATTGTCTGGTTGGAATAAACCAATATCTTCAGTAGAATATTATTTTTGCCTTTTTCCATCCAGTTCCTCCGGCCATGGTCAGCTTCGCGATCATTTTTCGCGCCGATTATTCCTCGTCTATGCCTTCGGAAAGCATCTTAGCGATCTTACTTTTCTGAGCAAGCAAGTGACTCGGCAAAAAGGCTAGATTAGCGATTAAAGTCGGAATAACGGCGCTGGCAATAACCGCCGCAACCAAGAACGAATACTGGGCCTGCGTCACAATCCCATGCGAATAACCGTAGAGGGCCGAGATCGTGCCGAAGGTCAAGCCG
>MVRP01000368.1 GCA_002067405.1 Syntrophorhabdaceae bacterium PtaU1.Bin034
TACGAAATAGGCCGCCTTCGGGAGATCACCTTCAGGCGGACGGGGGAAGGCACAGGGAAAGAGATCGACCTTGACCGGTTCGATCTCTATTACACGCACCTTTTTCTTTGGAATACCGAAAGGAGGGAGGTCGTCGGCGCATACCGGCTCGGCCAGGCGGACCTCATCCTTCAACGGTTCGCTGCAAAAGGTCTCTACACGAGCACGCTCTTCCGGTATAAGGACGGCTTTCTGCAAAGTATCGAAAGCGGCATAGAACTGGGCCGGTCATTCGTGCGCGAAGAGTACCAAAAACTCTACGCACCGCTTCTGCTCCTCTGGAAAGGCATCGGCCATTTTATCGCCCGCAACCCTCAGTACACGATCCTCTTCGGCCCGGTAACCATTAGTGACACCTATTCGGAATTGTCCAAACAACTCATGGTCTCTTACCTTACCATTAACCACTATGCCCCCGACCTCGCCCGGTTTATCCGGCCCCGCAACCCCATTCGGCGTCAGTCGCTAAAACGGGTGGGTCTTCGGAGCGCAGCAGGACTTCCCGCCGATATCGATCACCTGTCTTCCCTGGTTGCGGACATTGAAGCAGACAGAAAAGGCATCCCGGTCCTGTTGCGGCAGTATGTCAAGCTGGGCGGCAGGATCATGGGCTTCAATATTGACCCGTCCTTCAGAAACGGTCTCGACGGGCTGATCCTTGTCGACCTTCTCAAGTGCGACCGCCGGGTTCTCGACAGGTATATGGGGAAGCAGGGCTGTACAGATTTCTTCCGCTTTCATGAAGAAAGGCTGCAGCGGAGAATGGCTTCATAGAAGCTCCGCAGCAAGCTGGGCAAGGGGGCTGCGGATCGTCTTTGCAAGGGTAATGTGGCCGTAAAGGGACCGGCCCCTGAACCTGCTTACCAGGTAACTGAGCCCGTTCGACCCTGCATCCAGGTAGGGCGAGTCGATCTGGTTGATGTCGCCGGTAAGCACGATTTTACTCCCTTCGGCCACCCGGCTCAGCACGGTCTTTATCTCATGGGGGCTGAGGTTCTGCGATTCATCGACGATGATCCAGGACTTGGCAAGGTTTCTCCCCCGGATGTGCGCGATCGACTCAATATCGAGGAGATCGGCCGTCAGGAGGTATTCAATGGTCATCTTCTGGTTATTTCTCGATAAGGGCGCGAAATTGTCGAAAATGGACTGCACCCAGGGCAGCATTTTGTCTTCCTTGTCCCCCGGGAGAAAGCCTATATCCTGTTTCCCTACCGGCACGACCGGCTTCGTAATAATGATCCTGCCGTAGAGCCCCTCCTCAACCGTCTTCTGAAGCCCGACAGCGAGGGCGAGGAGGGTTTTACCCGTGCCTGCCTGGCCTACAAGGGTCACTGCCTGGATGGTATTGTCGGTCAGCAGCTCGATGGCAAACTGCTGCTCCTTGTTCCGCGCTTTCACTCCCCAGAAGGCCGCGGCCGAATGGCTCAGCTTCCTGATGCTGCCTCCTTTGTTTATGCCGAGCACTGAAGCCCCCTCGGCAGAGGTAAGGAGCACGCACTGGTTCTCGACCAGTTCCGTGCCGTCAGCGTCAAGGGAATCAGCCGATACCTCGCCCCCTTCATGCAGTCTCTGTATGAGGTGGGATGGCATGGTGAACGCTACGTGACCCGAGTAGATAACGGATACGTCGACTTTGTCCGTCTTGTAGTCCTCCGCCTTGATCCCGAGCGCCATAGCCTTTACCCGGGCGTTAATGTCCTTGGAAACAAAGACCGTATTCCCGTTGTGTTTCTGTTTATAAAGCCAGGCAAGGGCTATTATGCGGTTGTCGGTGATCTGTCCCGCACCGTTTCCGAGCCGCAGGGGCAGGTCGGGCCTGTCCGCGCCCTGGAGAAGCGATGAATCGAGCTTCAGTGTTCCGCCCTCCTTTGTGACGACGGCATCGCGCCGACCTCTCTTCTCGATTATTGTGCCAAGGTGTCGTATCGTTTGCCTGGCGCTGTGACCTATATGGTCATAACGTTTTTTCAGTTTGTCGAGTTCCTCCAGGGCTTCCAAAGGGATGATAACTTCGTTCTCCTGAAAGCAAAAGAGACTGTCAGGATCGTGGATGAGTACATTGGTATCAAGAATATACGTTTTTCTGGCCATCGACGTACCTCCCCTGAATATTGTTCAATGTGGCTGGAATGATGTGTGGTGAAAATCGTCGGGTCTGCCGGTCACGGATGCTGACACACGAGCATGGCATGACAGTTATTTATCATTCGGATGTTAAGAATCAATAATCGTTTCGTTAATAACTGTGGCCAACATTCCCTTACGGGTTGCAGGCAGGTTTGCTGCCTACTCCCCGTAGCCCTCCTTCTCTCCCGTTTTGCCCCTGAAGACCCAGTAGCTGTAAGCCGTATAGGCAAGGACCACCGGGAGGACGATGAAGGCGCCCCAGAGGGTGAAACGGAGGGTCTCCGGACGGGCAGCGGCGTCCCGTATCGTGACAGAGGGCGGGATGGCGTAGGGGTACAAGGAAGCGGCGAGGCCGAGGTAGCCCGAGAGGAAGAGCACGACGGCCCACGTGAGGGGGGCCGGCTCACGCCTCATCCTTACGCCTCTGTAAAGCCTGTAAGCAGCACAAAGGCCGAGGAGCGGGAAGGCCCAGATAAAGTAGATGCGGGGAGGACTGAACCAATGGACGAGGACCTGGGGGTAGTGGTAGGGCGTCCAGACGGTCACGAGCGCCATGAAGGCGAGGACGATGAGGGACGAGACATATGCGAGGGAATAAGCCCTCTCCCGGACCTCTCCCGTCGTCTTGATGACCAGGAACCCCGAAGCGAGCATAACGTAGCCGGGGACGAGGGCAATGCCGACCATCACGGAAAAGGGGTTCAGCCAGTCAAAGGGGCCGCCCGCGAACTGCCTGGCCGAGACCGATATACCCGTGAGCAGGCCGCCCAGGGTAAACCCCTGGCTCAGGACAGCGACCAGGCTCCCGA
>MVRP01000369.1 GCA_002067405.1 Syntrophorhabdaceae bacterium PtaU1.Bin034
TCTGGACAAGATTTTCGACCCCTTCTTCACCCTGAAAGGGCATGGGAAAGGGACCGGGCTCGGACTTTCGATCAGTTACGGTATTATTAAAGAGCACGACGGGACCATTGAGGTGAAAAGCGCGCCGGGGAAGGGAACAACCGTGACGATCACATTGCCTGCTTTTGAGGAGTAAGACTCGGAGGTAAGAAATGGCCAAGATACTGCTGGTAGATGACGAGGAGAAAACGCTCAAGGTCCTTGGCAGATCCTTAAATATGCTGGGCCACCGTACGACGGGGATTTCCAACCCGAAAACGACACTTGAGACGATCAGAAAAATATCTCCGGACGTGGTCATTGTCGACCTGATGATGCCCCACGTAGGTGGAATGGAACTGCTCGGAAAAGTGAAGGAAAAGAACGCCGACCTCCCGGTTATCGTGCTTACCGGTTACGGCACGGTGAAGACCGCAGTAGAGGCCATGAAGAAAGGCGCCTTCGACTATATCACGAAACCTTACGATATTGACGAGGTGGACCTTATCATCAAAAGGGCATTAGAGCAGAGGGAGCTTTTCATCGAGAACAAGATGCTCAGGGAGACAGTGCTGCAACAATCCGCTTTTTCGGGCATTGTCACGCAGGACAAGGCCATGAAGAAACTGCTCGGCCAGGTCCAGACGCTCGCGAATACGGAAAGCACCGTCCTCGTTACAGGCGAGAGCGGAACCGGCAAAGAGCTGATTGCAAAAGCCCTCCATGCTGCCGGAAACAGGCAGAGCAAGCCCTTTATCACTATAGACTGCGGAGGATTGCCGGAGACCATTCTGGACAGCGAGGTCTTCGGCCACGTGAAAGGCGCTTTTACCGGTGCTTACTCCGACAAGAAGGGCTATCTCGAGATAGCGGAAGGTGGCACCGTGTTCTTCGACGAAATAGGTGAGCTGCCTTTTGTGCTCCAGAGAAAACTGCTCAGGGTAACTCAGGAAAAGGAATTTTCAAGGGTGGGCGATACAAAGACAAAGAAGGCCGATATACGGATAATCGCGGCAACGAACAGGGACCTGAAGGAAGAAGTGAAACGGGGAAGATTCAGGGAAGACCTCTTCTATCGTTTGAACGTGATTTCTTTGCACGTCCCGCCGCTACGCAACCGGCCCCAGGATATCCCGTTGCTTGTCAATTACTTTCTCTCCAAGTTCAACGCAAGATTCGAGAAAAGGGTCACCAAAATCGATGAGGAAGCCATCAGCACGGCCATGACCTACGCGTGGCCGGGCAACGTGCGCGAGCTAAAGAACACCATCGAGCGGATTGTCGCGTTCAAGGAAGGAAACGCGGTCTCGATCAATGATTTTCCCGATGAGATACAGGGGTTGGCCTTGAACGGAAGCAATCTTCTCCCTCCCTTCAAGGAGTTCAAGGAGGAGACCCTGGGAACCTTCACCAAAGAGTACGTGCTGATGCTCCTGACCGTTTTCAACGGCAACGTGAGCAAGGCAGCGGCAAAAGCCCAACTGGACAGGGGCAACTTCCGGAAACTCCTCAAACGATTTGAAATATCGGCCGCAGACTACCGCAAATAGCATTGTGCAGATGGCGGTGTGGGTATTTTCCATCCCACTTCCGTGTCTGGCATAGACCGCGTGTCACTTTTCCCGTTTACCGGATGACGCCTTGATTTCTCCGGAGCGGTAAGATCGGATCAGCAGGGTCTTTCCGTTGTCTCGGCATGCTGAGGTGAGTATATTGTATCCCACTCACGACCATGTCCGTGGTCGTCTTTAAACCGGCGGGCCTGCAGGCTGTGGAAACCATGATGCTATGCCTGGTTTTCCGCGCTTCGATCCCTCTGGTATCGATTTTGCTTATCCGGTAGTCGAATCCCAAAAAACCAACTACTCGCCACAGGAGGGTACAGTGATAATAGGAGTGCCGAAAGAGATCAAGAAAGCGGAGAACAGGGTAGGTATGGTGCCGGCCGGGGTAGACGTGCTTACCAAGGCTGGCCACAAGGTCCTCGTAGAAAAGGGCGCCGGGCTGGGCAGCGGCATTCAGGACGAGGCATATGCCGCGGCGGGTGCCGAAATCGTGGACACCAACAAGGAAGTCTTCAAAAGGGCAGAGATGATCGTAAAGGTCAAGGAACCGCTTCCCGGGGAGTATCCGTTGTTTCAGGAGGGCCAGACGGTATTTACTTATTTCCACCTCGCGCCCGTACCTGATCTTACCGAGGCAATGTTGAAAGCAGGAATAGTCGGCGTCGCGTACGAAACCATCCAGAATGGCGGGGGCGGGCTTCCCCTGCTCATTCCCATGAGCGAGGTTGCGGGAAGGATGTCAATTCAGGTCGGCGAATACTCGCTCCACAAAGAGCGGGCAGGCAGAGGCGTGCTTCTGGGCGGCGTACCCGGCGTGGATCCTGCTGTTGTCGTTATTTTGGGTGGAGGTGTAGTGGGAACAAACGCCGCCAAGATGGCGGTGGGGACAGGCGCCATCGTCTTCATCTTGGACGTTGACCTGAACCGGCTGCGCCATCTCGATGATATATTCGGAGGGAAGGTGAAGACGGTCATGTCCAATCGGCAGAATATCCTGCGCCTCCTTGCCGACGCGGATCTGGTAATAGGCGGTGTTCTTGTGGCAGGTGCAAGGGCGCCGAAGCTCATCACCAGGGACATGCTTTCCGTTATGAAGGAAGGGTCGGTAATCGTTGATGTTGCCGTCGACCAGGGCGGATGCGTCGAGACGACGCGGGCAACGTACCATGATGATCCCACCTATGTGGTAGACGGCGTTGTGCACTATTGTGTGGCGAACATGCCGGGCGCAGTCGCCAGGACATCGACCTTCGCCCTGACAAACGCGACGCTGCCATATGCCCTGAAACTGGCGAACCTCGGCTACAGGCAAGCCCTGAAAGACGATCCGGCGCTCCTGAAAGGGCTCAACGTCCATCTTGGAAAACTGGTATGCAAGCCGGTTGCCGA
>MVRP01000370.1 GCA_002067405.1 Syntrophorhabdaceae bacterium PtaU1.Bin034
GCTCCTTCTTTCGCAAAGCCGAGGGCAAATGCCTTGCCGAGGCCCTTTCCGGCCCCTGTAATAATGGCAACCTTTCCATCGAGACGTTTCATAGTCTGCTCCTTTGTTAACTAAGGGCTGTGTTCACCACCCCTTGCCGCTACAAGCAACGCGGGTGGTGAACCATTCCGTTTTCTCATTGGCAGCCGAATTCCTTTACGCCCCGTTCACCTTGTACACCAGTCCCTTATATCCATCCACTCTGATCCGATCACCGTCCTTGATAAGCTGGGTTCCCGTGATGCAGTTTGCCACAACCGGGATATCCCACTCCCGTCCGACAACCGGCCCATGAGACAGGCTCCCGCCACCATTGCAGACAACGCCTTTCAGGAGCGGGAATACCGGGGTGTATGAAGACTGCGAGGACGGGCAGACCATGATGTCACCCCATTGCAGCTTTTTGAGGTCCGCTGCGGTCACGACGACACGGGCAGGTCCCTCGGCCAGGCCCGGGCTGCCGGGGTTTCCAAAACAGGCAGCGCCGGTGGAAGGATCAGGCTGCACGAACTCGCCTATGGTAATCTTGGCGATGATCGGGTCTTTTGCCGCGACCATAAATGCCCCTGCCTCGTGGGGCTGCATGTTGGGGTCCCTGGGCATGATCGGCGGGCGGGTCAGGTACTCCCTGTTGGCGATCCATTCGCCCCGCCTTTCCTTGGCGATGAAACCGGACTCGTAATTCTCCGGCATGGCGATCATCGTCTGAAGCTCTTCCGGGATGAAGAAGAAAATGTCGTCCGGCTTGTCGAAGGTCCCCACCCTGGCAAGCCGCTCCCCGATCTTCAGCATGCAGAAGCGGAATGCCGAAAAGCAGCGGTGTTCATAGAGGAAGTCGTGGCTTTCGCTGAAGGAGCCGGTCCTTTGGGACAGCCTGAGAAGGCACTTGAACCACTCCATGTCTTTGCAGCCGTTGGCCTGGGCCTTGGCCACAACCGCCTGCTCCACTTCCTGACGCTCCTTGACCAGCCGTTCCCTAATGGCGTCCAACGGGAAAGGCCTCACGTTCCGGTCAGCCATGAGGTACTGCTGTATGTGAAGAATGGCGTTCTCCGGAAACTCCCACCATGTGGGCTCGACAAACTCCATCATCCTGATCATACGCCATCCGTAGGCAAGGCCGTGCATGAAGTGCTCCAGGTCCTCTTCAACCCATTTCCTGCCCTGGGGTGTCTTCTTCAGTTCCCCGATGACCTTGTCGCTCGGATTCCCGGTGATGATACTGTCTATCTCATACTGGATCGCCTTGTTCCTCAGTTCCCACATTGCCTTGTCCTGGCGGAAGAGCATGTTGTCGTAACCGCGAATCAGCTTGTGCCAGTCCGTCGATGTCTCCTTGATCCCCACATACTCTTTGCACAGGTCTTCAAAGTACCAGTATGCGCCGTAGAGGGAATACATGAACTTGAAGTGGTCTTCCCACATCCTTTTGTGCGTCTCGATTGCGAAGTTGAAGAGCTTGTAGAGGTCGTAATAGGTCGCGTTCACGTAATCGAAGTTCTTCAATGTGTCGTAGCGACCGATCATCTCTGTCTTGCTGTTTTCCCAATGTTTGTCGTAGTTGGGCTCAAAGTCGCCTTTAATGTACTCGTAGAATTTCTTGCGCCTGAACTCGACCTCTTCTTTCGTGGGAACCGGTGTTGCCGTGCACACTGCCATCCCATCAATTTCGCGCCAGTCGGACGACCTGGTCTCCGGTATCCACGATTCGTTGCAGCCGTAAATGTGGCCGTGGAGCAAATTAAAAATCCACGTCCATTCGAATAGCGGCGTCCAGGCGGGATACGAGTGGGAAAAGTCGACGAACCACACAGGATACTTCTTAAAATCTCTTTCCGGCCAGAATTCCCTCACATGCCTTTTAAACATGAACTGACCCATAATCTCCCCCTTTTTTTAGCAATTATCCTTCAGCCTTGCTTCCTGCACAAACACTCAACGCCTCTCCCGCTCATTTCCCGGTCCTCTGATGCCTTCACTTCTCAGCTTCCGCTCTTTGACGCTTTCACCACAATCGTGCCTTCATCGACCCCCAGGTCTCTCGCAATCGGTTTGCATTTCACTTTCAGCAGGAAGATTGTCTCCTTACCCACGCCGGAATCCCAGAAGCTCTCGAAACTCCCGGTCCCTTTGGCGATGATTACGTCACATTTGGCTAGGGCCTCTCCTGCCGGGCCGTCGTCCCCGGACGGCGTAAGAAAACCTTTCGAAGTGACTACCTCGTCCGCCACCGCTTCCAGGTGAAAATGGAGCACGTCACCCATTCTCGCGTCCTCGAAGAAAGGGTCTTCCTTCACGACCAGGCTTACGGCGGCGCCTTTCTCCTTGACAGCTTCGAGAACGAGAGAGTCGAACCCGATCTCTCCCGCATTATCCGTGATATAGAGAATGTGGCGCGCGTGAAGGATAATGTCGTATGCATCGCCCATCACTGCACCATGCACCCTCCCCTCCGTCACCCCGACCAGGTCAGGAAAGGTGAACGGGGCAGAGGGTGCGCCCAGCGGCGAGACATTGCCCGCCGCAGCAAGTATGCAGGCCCGTTCGAATCTTTCCTGCGGCGACCGCCCACGCTCCATGTATTTCCTCGCGACAGGCAGAAGTCTTCGGGCCTCCCGGTTGGCTTTCTGCTTAAATTCCTCGTAAAAGGAGGCCGCGCATGATCCCGGCCCTCCCGCGGCGTACACGGCTGTGTTGCAGAGGAGTCCCAGATTTCCGTACTCCTTGATCCCGCTGTCGATGGCGTCGTCGAGCCTCACGGGAAGCGAGAACCTCTCCGCTTCTTCCAGGTAAGGAGCGGTCCGTTCGTACACCCATTTGTAGAGGCATTCCCTGCATTCCGGGCCGGCTTTCAAGATTACCCTCCGCTTTTCAGGTTAGATCTCACGTTCCTCCCAGGGTCTGTACTTCAAGCCGAGGTCCTTGGC
>MVRP01000371.1 GCA_002067405.1 Syntrophorhabdaceae bacterium PtaU1.Bin034
ATAAAGGCCGCCAAGCGGTCACGCGATCTGGTCAAGCAGATCCTTACCTTCAGCAGAAAAAGTGAGAGCCCCAAGCGGCAAACACTCAACCTCACTCCCCTCGTCAAAGAAAGCGTCAAGATGCTGCAAGGTGTGATACCGAGTAGTATAAGGGTAAATCTTGACATCA
Organism: Syntrophorhabdaceae bacterium PtaU1.Bin034; assembly: GCA_002067405.1. The sequence goes on from MVRP01000371.1 coordinate 170, forward strand.
GTACGGATACAGATACTATCCTTGGCGATCCTTCTCAGATTCAGCAAATCCTCATGAACATGGCATCCAATGCCGTTCACGCTATGCGGGAAGAAGGCGGTACCCTGACGATCAGCCTATCGCAGGTGAAATTTAATCAGGGAGTTCTCGTACCTGACGATCTACAACCCGGGCGATACGTGAAATTGACTGTATCCGATACCGGTCCGGGCATCGCTCAAGATGTGTGCGGGAGGATCTTCGAACCCTTCTTCACGACAAAGCAAGCAGGCGAGGGGACGGGCATGGGCCTGGCAGTAGTATGGGGCATCGTCAAGAACCACCTCGGTGCAATTACCGTTGACAGCGAACTGGGTAGCGGAACTATGTTCAACATCTTCTTCCCGGCCAAAAAGAAGAGGTCAGAAGAATCCGAGGAGCAGGTTGCCCTTCGGAAAGGCAACGAGCGCATATTGCTCGTTGATGACGAACCTTCTGTTTTAGATGTGGCAGCAAGGATGCTCACAGGCCTCGGGTATGAAGTGACGACGGCGTTGAGCGGGCAGGAAGGTCTGAGGATATTCGAGCAGGACCATTTCGATCTGGTAATCACCGATCACGTGATGCCGGAGATGACCGGGATGCGGCTTGCAGAACGGATACTGCAAAAAAGGGCCGATACCCCTGTAATCCTTTTTACGGGCTACAGCGATACGGTTTCTCGGCAAATAACCAAACAGGCAGGTATCAGTGAATTTGTGATGAAGCCGTTGGTGAAGAGAGAGCTGGCAGAAACGGTACGGCGGGTGCTGGACAGCAGGAATATGAAATGACCTTTTGCACGCTCACATCATCCTTAATCTTATGGCAATCACCGTTTTGATCGATGCCCAGGAAGTGCTCACTTGGCAGGCGATACAGGCAATTCAACGGAGGGCCCCTGCAATAGAAACATGCCCCAAAAGGCGGTCAGTTATCTTGCTCTACCGTACTGGAAGCCATAACTTATAACCATGGTGTAGTCATAAGAATAACCACAAGCAAAAATGACCTGCGAGCGGGGATGGAATGGAAGATGATGCGAGTGTCGAGATCCAAAAGAGTGAACGAAACACATTCGCTTCCTCGCAAGATATGGCTCTTCCAAATTGCGTGCAAGGCATCGACGAAGCTGTCTCTATTATAAACGAACATTATAGGCAGTGGCGACAAGAGAAAGAAAAATAAGATCGACGGAAACATTCAGACTCACCCAAGGGGGGCGCAGTGACGCGGCGGGAGTTCTGTATGGCCATGCTATCAGCGATGTTCTCGTCTGCGGTCGTGTCTATTCCGGTGGTTCGGCCGGGCCGGGCAGAAAACGGCACAAAAATGATGCCTTTCAGCCGGGAGCTCTTAAAGGCAAGGGCCCGGTCTCTGTCAGAGCGGCCGTACGTGCAACCTGAAGAGAAATTGCCCGCCTGGGTCCCCATTGACTGGGACGCATATCAGGCGATCCGTTTCAAGCCTGCAAAGGCGCTCTGGGCAGACAAGCCTCTTCCCTTCCGGGTACGCTTCTTCCATCTGGGCCTTTATTACAGGAGGCCCGTCCAAATTTACGAGGTGACAGACGGATTTTCCCGGCCCATCCAGTACAGCCGGCGTTTGTTTCAGTTCCCCGCTGATATTGAGAAAAGGCGTAGCGGTGAGTGTCCGGGTTTCGCCGGTTTCCGCATCCACCCGAAGATGGATTTTGATCTCGATGTCGTCGCATTCCTTGGCGCGAGCTATTTCAGGGCGACTGGCGGACAGAAGCAGTACGGACTCTCCGCAAGAGGGCTCGCAATAGATACAGGACTGCCCAGACCGGAGGAATTTCCCGACTTCCGAGCCTTCTGGCTGGAAAGACCCGGCCCGGATGCGCAATCCCTGCGTCTTCATGCGCTCCTCGATAGCCCGAGCGTGACGGGCGTGTACACGTTCGACATCCGGACCGGGGAACGGACGGTCATGGACATAGAGGCGTCTCTTTTTTTCAGGCGCACGGTCGAACGGCTTGGCATAGCGCCCATGACGTCTATGTTCCGTCACGGCGAGAATGACCGGCGGCAGAACGATGACTTCCGTCCGGAGGTTCACGACTCAGATGGACTGGCCCTATGGACCGGTGCCGGGGAGAGGATCTGGCGACCGCTTGTGAACCCCGCATCTTTGCGCGTCAATTGTTTTATTGACCAGAACCCCAAGGGTTTCGGCCTCCTTCAGCGGGACAGAGACTTTAGGGACTACCAGGACGATGGAGCCTGCTACCACAAGCGCCCATCTCTCTGGGTTGAGCCACTCGAACCTTGGGGGAAAGGAGCCGTGCAGCTCGTCGAAATACCGACGGATGATGAAATCTTCGACAACATCGTCGCGTATTGGGTCCCTGCGGAACCTATACCGCCAGGCAGGGAAACCAGCTTCCGCTACCGCTTGCACTGGTCCGAAGACGCACCTTTCCCGCCGGCCTCCGCCCAAGTAATCGCCACCCGGATAGGCAAGGCGGGCGTGCTAGGCAAACGCGAGCCTGTCCGCGGCTGCAAGTTCGTCGTTGACTTCAAAGGGGGCAGGCTCTCCTCACTCGGCAAAGGAGACAAGGTCGAGCCTGTGATAGATACGTCAAGGGGAAGGATCAGCATACCCGCTGCCCGGCCCTTGAAGGAGCTTGGCGCCTGGCGATGCAGCTTTGACTGCGTCTATGACGGAAGGGAGGCCGTAGATTTGAGATGTTACCTTGCCGACAAGCAGGGAGCTCTCACCGAAACATGGCTCTATCAATGGTGTCCGG
>MVRP01000372.1 GCA_002067405.1 Syntrophorhabdaceae bacterium PtaU1.Bin034
CCGGGCAGACGTTGCGATTCTCAATGTCTCGTATGATCCTACAAGAGAGCTCTATCAGGAATTCAACAGCGCCTTTGCAAGGCATTGGAAGGAAAAGACGGGGCAGACGGTCACCATCAGGCAGTCGCACGGCGGCTCGGGCAAGCAGGCAAGAGCGGTAATCGACGGCCTTGAAGCGGATGTCGTGACCCTTGCCCTTGCCTATGATATTGACGCCCTGTATCGCCACGGGAAGCTGATCCCCCAATCGTGGCAGGGCCGACTGCCTTACCACAGCGCGCCTTACACCTCCACCATCGTGTTTCTCGTGCGCAAGGGGAATCCCAAGAACATCAAAGATTGGGACGACCTGGTGAGACCTGGCATCTCGGTCATCACCCCGAACCCCAAAACATCGGGAGGGGCTCGCTGGAACTACCTGGCTGCGTGGGCATACGCACTCAAGCAGCACAGCAACAGTGAGGAGAAGGCTCGCGAGTTCGTCACCCGGCTCTTCAAGAACGTGCCGGTCCTTGATTCCGGCGCCCGCGGCTCGACGACCACCTTTGTCCGGCGCGGCATAGGCGACGTGCTCCTCACCTGGGAGAACGAGGCACACCTGGCCATAAACGAGCTGGGAAAAAATGCTTTCGAGATCATAACCCCCTCGATGAGCATCCTCGCCGAGCCGTCGGTCTCGGTTGTCGACAAGGTTGTGGATAAGCGGGGCACACGGACGGTTGCCCAGGCCTATCTGGAATACCTTTACAGCCCTGCCGGGCAGGAGATTGCGGCGAAACATTATTATCGACCCCGCCTTAAAACGGTGGAAACAAAATACGAGAAACAGTTCGGCAAAATAAATCTGTTTACGATCGATCGGGTTTTTGGCGGATGGGCCAGGGTGCACGAAACCCATTTTGCGGATGGCGCGATATTCGACCAGATATATCAAAAGGGCAAATGAAATAGTGACGACTTATGCTCACTTCGGAAGGCGTCAAAACAACGTCTTACGTCAGGAGTGCGGGGAGCGAAGCCCCGATCAAGGGGATTGTCTGGAGAAAAGGCAGCGTCATTCCCGGGTTCGGCCTCACCCTCGGATACTCCCTCCTCTACCTCAGCCTCATTGTCCTGATCCCCCTCAGTACCGTGCTCTTCAAGTCGGCAGGCATGTCCATTGACGCCTTCTGGACTACGGTGACGGCACCGAGAGCCCTCGCATCCTATCGCCTCACGTTCGGGATCTCCCTTGCCGCGGCGCTCTTTAACGCCCTGTTCGGCGTCCTCACCGCGTGGGTGCTGACCAGGTATGCCCTACCCGGTAAACGCCTTGTTGACGCCCTGGTGGACCTCCCCTTTGCCCTTCCGACCGCCGTTGCGGGAATAACACTGGCCGCCATTTACGGCCCGGGCGGGTGGATCGGGCAAATACTTGCCTCCTGCGGGCTGAAAGTGGCCTATACGCCTCTCGGCATATTCGTGGCAATGACCTTCATCGGTCTTCCCTTTGTGGTGAGGACAGTGCAGCCGGTTCTGGAGGACTTCAGGAAGGAGCTTGAGGAGACTGCCGCGTGCCTGGGCGCAAACCGCTGGCAGACCTTTTATCGGATCATCTTCCCGCCACTCCTGCCGGCGATCCTCACCGGCTTTGCCCTCGCCTTTGCCCGCGCCGTCGGTGAATACGGTTCTGTCGTATTCATCGCGGGCAACATTCCGATGGTCTCCGAAATAACGCCGCTGGTGATCATGACCAAGCTGGAGCAATACGATTATAACGGGGCTGCCGCTATTGCCTCGGTGATGCTCGCGGCTTCATTCCTTGTACTCTTTGCCATAAATTTGGCGCAATGGTGGAGCAGACGACATGAGGGGGAATAGCGCATCAGCCTCGCCGTCCGGCCTGACCGAGCAGCCGGCCTTCCGATGGTGCCTCACCGGCATCGTGCTTCTCTTCCTGTCCCTTTTCCTCTTTGTGCCGTTGGCTTCCGTCTTTGCCAGGGCCCTGGAGAAGGGATTTCACGTCTATTTCGACGCGATCCGTGAGCCTGACGCCCTCTCCTCCATCAGGCTCACGTTGCTGGTGGCGACCGTAAGCGTCCCCCTCAATCTTGTTTTTGGGGTTACCGCCGCATGGCTCACGGCAAAATTCGATTTCAGGGGCAAGAGCCTTCTGGTCACTCTTATTGACCTTCCTTTTTCCGTATCCCCGGTTATCGCGGGACTCATCTTTGTGCTCACCTTCGGTCTGCAGGGCTGGCTCGGGCCCTGGCTCGCCGCCCTCGGGATAAAAATCGTTTTCGCGGTGCCGGGCATCATATTATCGACCATGTTCGTGACCGTTCCCTTTATTGCCAGAGAACTGATCCCTCTCATGCAGGCACAGGGCAGGGACAACGAGGAAGCCGCACTGGTACTCGGCGCGGGAGGGCTGAGAACGTTTTTCAGGGTAACCCTGCCGAATATAAAGTGGGGAATGCTTTACGGGATAATCCTCTGTAACGCGCGCGCCATGGGCGAGTTCGGCGCCGTTTCGGTGGTCTCCGGCCATATTCGCGGTGTGACCAACACCATCCCGCTTCATGTCGAGATCCTCTACAACGAATACAACTTTACGGCGGCATTCGCGGTCGCTTCCCTCCTGGCGCTGCTTGCGCTGGTAACGCTGGCGCTCAAGACGCTCGCCGAATGGAAGGTGAGAGACCGGGCCCCGGCCGGATAACCAAGGTAGGCAAGGTGAGCATAGAGATCCGCAGCGTGAGCAAGATTTTCAACGGATTCCGGGCCCTGACGGACGTGGACCTGACCGTGAGGCCCGGAGAATTAATGGCCCTCCTCGGCCCTTCGGGATCCGGCAAGACCACCCTCCTCCGTGTGGTTGCGGGTCTTGAGATACCCGACCGGGG
>MVRP01000373.1 GCA_002067405.1 Syntrophorhabdaceae bacterium PtaU1.Bin034
ACGAGAAGGGCCATGCAAGAACTACTTGCGAGGCGCTTGGTCTTGCCAACGGTCTTTAGTGCGTTCCGTAAAAAGTTGACACAGAATGAGTTCGCGAGTTTACTAATGCGATGTTGTTGCAAAAATAGTATGAAGGCAATTCTCCAAAGGATCAAAAACGACGGCTTTCGCCTGACCGGGGTTCGCGTTGCAATGGTGAAGGCTCTCTTCAATGAGAACAGGCCTTTCACCTCTTCGGACATTCACAGGCAATTCTCTCATCGGGCGTCAAGGCCGACCGCAGCACCGTCTACCTCGACCGGCCATCTTACAGGATAAAGGGAGCGAAAGAAGGTGGATAGACCGGGCAGCCAGATTCTCACGTGGAAAAAAGCAACCGGAAAGGAGACCCTCGGTCATGCGGCCCAGGCGTTGATCCTCGCGTTCATGGTATTCCTCCTTGTCTTTTGGAGAGGAAAGCCGCAGATGAATACCTTAGGGCTCGTTTTCTCGGGCATTGTGCTCGAGGCCCTGCCGTTTATGGTCATCGGGGCCATCGTCGGAGGCCTTATTGAAGAATTCGTCTCCCCCCACTTCGTATCGTCTCTGGCACGACGAAAGGTGACGGGGGCCATCGTCGGAGCCGCGTTGGGCATCATATTTCCGGTTTGTGAGTGCGCCGTCATTCCCGTGGCGCGAAGGCTCCTTAAAAAGGGGATGCCTCTCTCGGCGGGTATCGCCTATCTTGTGGGCGGCCCGATCGTCAACCCGGTGGTGGCCGTCTCCACATTGGCCGCATACGGCTTCGATTTCAGGGTCATGTGGTGGAGAATGTCCCTGGGGTATGTGGTGGCCGTCTTGATCGGGTCCATTTTTGGAATTCTCTATGATCGAAGGCTCCCTTTGGCGGCTGCGGCGGATGATCCCCCATCGTGTTGCGACCACCACCACGGGGAAGAAAAAGAAGAGGCCCTGCTGCGGCAGCGGGTCAGGCGTGCCTTCGGTCACGGAGCATCCGATTTTCTGTCAGTCGCTCACTTTCTGATCATCGGCGCATTCTTCGCCGGCCTTATGCAGGTGCTTGTGGCGCGGCGGGAGTTACTCTTCCTCAGTGCTTCCCCTCTCTGGTCCATCCCGGCAATGATGGCATGCGCGGTTCTCCTCAACCTGTGCTCCGAAACGGATGCGTTTATTGCGGCTTCTTTCCGCAGCATCGTACCCTTTCATCTTCAAATGGTCTTCATGCTACTCGGTCCCATGCTCGACCTCAAGCTCTTCAGCATGTACCTCGGCCTCATGCGAACCCGGCCCTTGCTCACGCTTTGCGCCCTCATTCTGGGACTCGTAGCCCTGGCTGGGCTCTTTTTGAGGGCGGTGGGGTGATTATGGACCACGCGAGAGAAGCCGTTTCGAAAAAGTTCATCTCGGTGAGGATCATGACCGCGATTGTTCTCGCTTCCTGGTCCGCGTGCCTGTTTTTCTTGTTGAACGGGCAACGCTATACATCATTTCTGCGTCCGGGATTCGGCGTCTTTCTTGCGGTCGGTCTTGCCGGCCTGCTTCTTTTGTGGTGGGGCATTTTTCAAGCTAATGAGGGACAGAATCTGAGTGTACTCACCACATTCCTCCGCACGGGCATACTTCTTGTGCCCCTGGTGTATATAATAATGGCCCATAATGGAGTTCTTGACGAATACGCCTTCGAGAAGCGGCTCGTGATGAGGCCGGAGGCTGACCGGACCACTGTCGAGAAGGCACAGGGAGTCGTCGACGACGACAAATTGATCCGGAATTACGCCGCTCATCCGCCGAGGATGCCTGATGCCGGCCTTCGCAGTGTCGGTATAACACCGCCCGGGAAAGCAAATAAGGCCCTGAAGCAAAACAAAAATAAGGTCATCGAGGTTAAGCTGAACGATCTTACCGAGCACGGGGACCTTCTTGAGGGAAAGAGGGTCTCGACCGAGGGAATGGTGGCTTTTCTCGAGGGGATTGGGCCCAACCGCTTCTATGTCTTCCGTTTTCTTATCTGGTGCTGTACGTCCGACGCCTTGCCCATTCCCGTTCTCGTCGAGTATGATCGCGCCGCCGATCTTACGAGCAACTCCTGGGTCCGGGTTGTGGCGACGCCGCGCATTATAGAGGGAGACTATGGCAAGGAAGTGGTGCTTAAAGATGCAAAAGTGGAAGTCACCAAGAGGCCGAAGGATCCTTATCTGTATTGAACAGTATTGAACGAGGTATAATAGAAAAAGAAACCGCACCTATCCAGAGAGCAAGGTCTACCATGGAACGGGACAATCTCGACGACCGCATAGAAACGCTTGCCAAGCTGATGTTTAAAGCCCGCCACCTGGTGGTCTTTACGGGTGCCGGGATCAGCACCGAATCGGGTCTGCCCGACTTCCGGGGGCCGGACGGTTTATGGACAAGGCGCGACAAGGGGCTCCCGCCCCCGCCTTCGACCAGGCCATGGCACCTGGTCGATCCCAACGCGGGACATTACGCCATTGTGGAACTGCAGAGGATGGGCAAGCTCAGGTTTCTCATCTCTCAGAACGTGGACAACCTTCACCTCAAGTCAGGCATCCGGCCGGAATTGCTCGCCGAGCTTCACGGGAACATCACAAGGCTAAGGTGTACGAAATGCGGAAAGACGTACGACCGCGCAAGGGGATTGAAGGCATGCCCCTGCGGAGGCACGCTCAGGCCGAGCACGGTAGATTTCGGGGAACCCCTGCCCGAGCGGGACCTTGAGCTTGCCCTCGGACATTCGAGGAAAAGCGACCTTTTCCTCGTCGCGGGCTCCAGCCTTGTCGTCACCCCCGCCGCCGATATGCCAGCCGAAGCGCTGCGCGCCGGGGCGAAGCTGGTCATCATAAACGAGGGG
>MVRP01000374.1 GCA_002067405.1 Syntrophorhabdaceae bacterium PtaU1.Bin034
TCGATGAATGCGTCGATCCTGTTGTGGGTGTCGACTTCATTGTATGCGCTTATATCGACGATGTCGCCTTCCATAATGAGCACGGGTATATCCGGATAGATCTTCCTCAAGATCTCGGCCTGAAGAATGATCCCGGCGTGCCAGCTTCTACAGGAAAACGCTGAATGGAACACCACGCCGTCACATTTGTAGTCCTCGATGTAATCGATCAGACGCTCGACAGCAGGCGTTGAACCGGGCCTCTTGCGCGCCTTATCGTACCAGTGGGTCCAGAAACGCACCCATCTCCAGGAGATGTGTTCCAAAGGATCGTTCGTTTCGGGGAGGTCAAGATTGTAGACAGGCTCGCAACACCGGTACGTGGTTTCTACAGGGAAGACCGCCCCTTTGTCGTTGAAGTACTGGAAATCGGCGAGGGCGAACCACGACGGCAGCCCTGCGCCCCAGAGAAGCCGGTACTTCTCGTTCTCCACCACTCCCTTGTTCTCCGCGATCTTTTGTCTTAGCTCTTTGTTCAGTTCCTGAAAGAAATCGTAGGCCTCCTGGGTACCGAGCATGAACGCGAAGGGCACCATGGTGTTCATGGCATCACCCGTATCCATGGGGCACGGAATATTCTTCCGAAGCTCGTAGGTCTCCACAAAAAGGTTCCAGGTCCGGTCAGTCAGGTCTACTGTTGCCGCAAGCCTGTCCCAGTCCATCTTCTTGCCCGTGTGCTTTTCGCAGAACTTGACGCACGCACGGAGCTGCTCGGTGTTATATTTCACGTAGAATTCTTCCTGTTCCCTGTGGTCGATCTTGGGGTCCCAGGGCGGATAGTACATGCCGCCGATAAAGACGGGCAAGTCCTGAAGGTAATGTTTCGTTGCCTGCGGCCACTTGTAGCGGGGATCGCACAACTGCTGCGCCGTCCCCAAAATCATGTCCGGTCTTCCTATGCCGCCCCATGGCGCATCGGGGGGCATCGAGCCGCCCAGTTCCTCCCGGAACATGTCGAAACCGATATTGCACGTCGCATAGGTGCAAAGGGACCGGGAAAAATTGTCGGCCTCCGCCTTCTGCAGATATTTCTCCGCGTCGCGTTTCGCTGCGGCTATACCCGAGAAACTCTCGCCCCAGGCGGGTACGATGTCCATTGCCCTCATGATCTCGTCCTGGCCCACCACAATAAAGGAATACGCTACCTTCTTTCCTTCTTCTTTCGCTTTCACCGTCGCGGAAAGATTGGCCCGTGCCATTTTAGGTATCTTTGCCGCTGCTTGTGTTGCAAGTGCTCTTGGTGTTCTTTGTTCACCCATGAGATCCCCCCTTATATTCTCATCAGAAGTTGAGCTGAGGCTTCTGATTTTTGTCTTTCCGCTTCCTCGCCTCCTCAGTCAAAGCCCGGTTATTGTGCAATCATTTCCAGGAATGCTTCGATCCTGGTCTTCACCCTCGGCAGGCTCGAAACGGAATATTCGTCTTCAAGGTAAAGCACAGGCGTCCCCGTTGATTCGATGAAGCTCTTCATCGCCGGAACATCGAAGCCGTAAGGATCGCAATATTTGTAAATGAAGAGGATTGCGCCGTCTACCTTGAACTCTTCAATATGCCGCTTGATATGGCCGAATCGGGCCTCAAGGTTCTCCTGATAGGTGCCTCCGCCATCCACATAGGTGGTAGCGACCCTTACCTTTCTCAAATACCGCTCTGCGATTCCCTGTACCGGGTCGGGGGTTTGATCGGTCTCCGGCCAGTACACCTTACTCCCCATGGTGATGTCGTCCGTAACGAGCCAGGCGTTACTCCGTTCAATGATGTCCGGCACGGCCACATTGTCGATCTGCCCGCCAACGATCATAAGGCGCGCCGATTTTCCGTTGGCGCGCGTCTCCCTTTTTTCAACTTCTTCAGCGACGCTCCTGATCAGGGCGGATGATTCCCGGACAGGAAGGCTCATTGCCGCGACAAGGACCTTCATCATCTCCACGCCTGAAATCATCGGCGGATCGGTCCTTCTCAGCGAATACAGCCCCCTCATGAGCCGTCTGTTTTCGTTGTGATCCTCAACCGCTTCAGCGATTGCCTCATCCGTGATCTTTCTGCCGGTGAATTTTTCCAGGCTGGCGATGAATTGTCGCAGCACGCATTTCGTGAACTCCACCGACGGGTCATCCGTCACGTGAGGGATATTCAGAAAATGCCAGTAGGGCAAATTAAGGTTATAGCTCCAGACATCGTTGGTCCTGTCGAGACTGTCACAGAGATGAGGCATGACCATGCCGTCGAGAAAATCGTATTCCCCTTTCAATGCCGCATCGAAGACATTCCGCACGAAGGGGCAGACAATCGTCTCCATGTGCGCATCTGCCTTCGTGATCGGCTCAGATACGGAGCCCTTCAGCCTGATCGGTACCACTCCGGCTGCCGTCAGTATCTCGACTGGTGCGAGGGCGGTCAGGTAGCCGACGATCTTCCTGCCGGCTGTTTTCAGCTCCCTTGCCCTTAATCCGTACTGCGAGTAGTATTTTTCCGCCATTGCCGATCCGTTTACTAGTTGTGTCATCTTGTCCCCCCAATCTCCCCGGTATATTAAAGCATATTCAAAGCCGCGCCTTTGTCGGACCCGACACGGCTCCCCGAATCCGGTCAGTCCTTTTCGCACGTTTTCTTCAAAAAAGGGGCCGGGGCAGCAAGGTTTTTCTGAGCCACCTATGGGTGATGAACTTGCAGAAAACACCGGGGGTAGTCGCCCGGCCCCCGTTGGCCTTCTTACGTGTGGTCCGCCCACATGCCGTATTTTTCTCTCAATATCCTGTGGAGGATCTTGCCGGCACCCGACCTCGGCATCTCCTCGTCCTTGATGAAAACGACATTCTTGGG
>MVRP01000375.1 GCA_002067405.1 Syntrophorhabdaceae bacterium PtaU1.Bin034
TGAGGGTTTTCGTTTGATCTGCCGACACTGAAGTCGCTCAGCGATATATCGAGAATTCCGCCCCTTTCCCGCATTGCGTAAGCAGCATTCGTGGCAAGATTCATGATTACTTGCTGTATCTGAACAGGATCACCCAGAATCACGCCCGATTCGCTTTTGACGTTGGCACTGATGCTGATAGTGGTGGGGATGGACGCCCGGAGCAGCTTGACGGTCTCTTTGAGAATGCTTGAGAGTCGCAACGGTTTTCTTTGTTCTTCCGTCCGCCGGCTGAACGTGAGCAGTTGCTTTACCAGGTCGCGGCCGCGCATGCCCGCCTCCAGCACCTTCATAATATGACGTCTCTCCCGGCTCTCTTCAGGCAGGTGGTCCCGGATCAGCTCGCTGAAACCGATGATGGCAGCAAGCATGTTATTGAAATCGTGCGCGATGCCTCCCGCGAGTGTCCCGAGGGCTTCAAGCTTGTGCGCCTGACGGAGCTGCTGTTCCGCCTGTTCTCTTTCCTTTGTCTCCGCCACCAATTTCTCGTATGCCTCGTTGAGTTCTCTCGTCCTCTCCTGCACCTTGCGCTCGAGTTCGTCCCTTGACACCGTGAGTTTCTGAAGCCTGTTCGTCATTGCATCGAACGACCGGGAAAGTTCGCCCAATTCATCGCTCGTCTGCAAGGCTATCTTGTGGTCGAGGTTACCCGCTCCGATAATCTCGGCCCCGGTTCGGAGCTTGGCAACGGACCTTGCAATACTCCTGTTGACAAGGGCCAAAGTGCCGAAAGATACCAGCGCCGACAATCCAAGCAGCAGGAACGTAAGCAAGTCTGCCCTCCTTCCATACGCGTCTCTTTCTCTTTGGCTCATATCGAAGAGCCGGAACGCGTCGGAAGAGATGTCGCGGGCGCGGACCAGGATCAGGCCGGAAAGCCTGTCCAGCTTTTCCTGATTCACTTCCTGGCCAGGGGCTGCCTCTTCGCTTTTGATCCTTTCCGCAAACAGGATTTTCATGTCGCGCAGGTTTTCTCTGATTCTTCGCAGCATCTCATTTTGCTGGTTGTTCTTGAAGTCGGCGCTCATTACATGGGCAAACATGGAATCATACACGGTGTACCACTCGGTTCTTGCCCGGTTTTCTTTGTAGAGGAGGTAATAGTCCGTACGCTGGGACAGATCAAAGATATCGGCGAGGAGTGACATTGCCTTGTCCCTCTTTTCCTGCGCCTCCCGTGTGCGCTCCATGGTCGAAAGCATGATGAGTATGATGACCAGGGCCGTGAGGACCGGTAAAAATGTATTTATGAGAAGCTTCGTCTTTATTCTCACTGATGTCTGTTTGATCCTCGTACGGAGACTGCCGACGATTCCACATCCAGGAGGCCTTTGGTGTAGATACAGGCTTTGAAGTCCGGAAAGTCGGCTCCACGGTAGTACGCCTTGGAAGCCCATCGCGCCTGATCTTCCAGATTCACCAGGAGGGCTTCTCCAAGGCGGACGTTGAAGTTGTAATTCCTCCATTGGCTCTTCAACAGGGCGAGGTCGAACCGGTTGCGGGATGCGGTGACGGCAATACTCTCAGCCGGGTGGTCTATGATATAGTCCTGTGCCTTCATCAAACCTCTGATCACCTTTTTTACCGTCTCGGGATTCTTCTGCACATACTCCTGCATCCCCACGATATTCCAGGTCATCGAGTATGAATTGTCTCCGAATTGCACCGTCCTGTCACCCAACCGGGTCATAAGGGAGCCTACGGTAGGATACCAGGTAGCGACAGCATCCACTTTGCCGGTTGCCAAAGCCTGGTACATCTCCTGGGGAGCGAGGTTCATTATCTGCACCCGGCCGTCGGGAATATCTTTGAAGAGAAGAAACGAATAGAGGAAGAAGTCTCCGCTCGTCCCCGCAGTCACCCCGATCTTCTTTCCTGCAAGGTCCCGTGCCTCTTTGATTCCCCTGCTTCGCAGCGCTACGATCTTATGGTGCGAGTTGGAGTCGGATATGGTGGCAATTGCAGTTACGTGCGCGTTATCCATGGCAGCGAACATCAGAACAGTGTCGGCGATGGTGGCAAAATCCACCTTGCCTTCACGGAGCGAGCCGAGCGCCGCCTTGCCGGTCGTATGCATTGATAGTGTTACGTCCAGTCCTTCCTGTGTGAAGAAACCCTTTTCGTGGGCTACAAAAATAGGGGCGGAAGAGGGATCGCAGGAGACACCCATTACTATTTTGGTCTTTCCTGGCGGACGTCCCTGACACGAATAGATGCCCGCTGCACAGATTCCGACAACAGCAGCAAGCAGAAGGACAAGGATGGGTATTCTATTTCGTTTGCTGGCCATGAAGGACCGGAGATATAAGTATAACAGAGCTGCTCTTCCCCGTAAACACCGCCCCTGTCGCCCGAATTACAGAGGACGTGGTCGGCCGAGGGCGGGGGCCGTCCAGGATTCTTTTTCTTGCACGGCTTGCCTTGACAAGACATTCTCCAAGGCACATAATGTCGATGCCCTCTGGTGCTCATGCTCTTGGCGGCCCTTCGGATTGTTCCGGAGCCGAAAAAAAGGCATCTGGAATTTTTGTGCCTTACCGTCCATTAGCTTTGCAGGAGGAGCGGAAGACATTTGAGGACAGCCATGCAAGCGCCTGAAGCCGGAGGAGGAAAGAATTTAACCGCTTATATTCTCAGGAGATGGAACAATGAACATCTACGTCGGCAACCTGCCATACAATGTTACTGAAGAAGATTTAAGGGCGGCCTTTGAGCAGTTCGGACAGGTTGCGTCAGCAAACGTGATCCGGGACCAGTACAGCAAACAATCGAAGGGATTTGGCTTTGTCGAAATGCCGGTGTCTTCGGAGGCCGAGGC
>MVRP01000376.1 GCA_002067405.1 Syntrophorhabdaceae bacterium PtaU1.Bin034
CCGTTGGTGCTTGCCTGGTTCGGTGTGGCCAGCCTTGCGACACTTTTCGACGCGCAAAGAGGACTGGCTTACCTCTACCTCAACAACCTCAAATTTTCGATGATCTTTATCATATTCATAGGGGCTTTTTACCCGATCCTGACCAGCACCATTCACGGCGTTATGAACGTACAAAGTACCTTGCTGGATTCTGCACGAGTGCTGGGAGCCAATGAACGCGACATCTTCCGGAAGATATTGCTGCCTGCCGCCGCACCCTCTATCGTGAACGGCATGCGGATCGGTTTGGGGGTCGCCTGGATGTGCCTCGTGTCTGCCGAGATGCTGCCGGGAAGCCTTTCCGGCGTGGGCTACCTGATCACCCACGCTTACACGCTCGCACGCACCGATATCGTGATTGCCGGCATGATCAGCATCGGAGTAATCGGCGCATTGCTCGACCTTTTCTTCCGGATTGTCGAGGACCGCAAGTTCGTCTGGACAAAGTTGACGCGATGAAGACCGGTCCCATTATCCACATCGGGTCTGTGCACAAGTCTTTTCGTACGAACAACGGCGGGACCATAGAAGCTGTGGCTAACGTGAGCTTCGACGTACGGGAAAATGATTTTGTGTGCATCGTGGGGCCGTCCGGATGCGGAAAGTCGACCCTGCTGCGCATGGTTGCGGGTCTTGAGACGCCTACCGCCGGCGAGATAGATTTCCGGGGCCAGGCGGTTTCCAGGCCGCGAAAAGAGATTGGAATGGTATTTCAGGAATACTCTCTCCTGCCTTGGAGAAACGTGCTCGACAACGTCGGTTTGGGCCCGGAATTCTCCGGTACCCGACGCCGGGAGCGCGAGGCAAAGGCGATGGAATACCTGCGTCTTGTCGGGATGGAGGCCTTCTCGCGCGCTTTTCCGTACGAGCTTTCCGGCGGCATGAGGCAGCGCATTGCCATCGGTCGTGCCCTTGCCAATGATCCGGATGTTCTCCTTATGGACGAGCCTTTCGGGGCACTCGATGCCCACACGAGAATCCTGCTGCAGAAGGAGCTTCTGCGGGTGTGGCAGAATCACCGGAAGACGATCCTCTTCGTCACCCACGGGGTCGACGAGGCCATCTACCTGGCAGACCGCATTATCGTCATGTCTGCCAGGCCGGGACGCATCCTTGAGGTAGTGGATGTGGCCATGGAACGCCCCCGGGAAAGGGCACACTCTTCTTACGGACAACTCTCGGAGAGAATTCTCTCCATCCTCGAGCGCGAGGTAGGGTCTTCGTTTTACGACGGCAGCACAACGGGACAGAAATGGAGAGGATAACAATCATGTCGATCCTGAGTCCGGATCTTGACTTGACCCGGTGGTAGCTGCATACTTCTCATAAACTATGGACTTCCTGTCTGATGTAGTCTTCCTGTCGCGGCTCCAGTTTGCCGTGACCATCATGTTCCACATCATTTTCCCCACGGCGACCATCGGTCTGGGCCTTTACCTCGTCATCCTCGAGGCGCTGTGGCTCGCGAGGAAAGAAGAGATCTACTACCGCATGTGCCGGTTCTGGGGCAAGGTCTTCGCCATCAACTTCGGTGTGGGCGTGGTGAGCGGCGTCGTCATGGAGTTCGAGTTCGGCACGAACTGGGCACGCTTTTCCGCTGCGGGGGCCAACGTCTTTGCCCCGCTCCTCTACTTCGAGGTGCTCACGGCCTTCTTCCTGGAAGGGGGCTTCCTGGGCATCATGCTCTTCGGCTGGAAGAGGGTCCACAGGGCCATCCACTTCGTGGCCACCTTTCTCGTGGCGGCCGGCTCCATCCTCTCTGCCTTCTGGATCCTTGCAGCCAATTCCTGGATGCAGACGCCCGCCGGCTTCCGCATCATAGACGGAGAGCTTGCGCCGACCACCTTTTGGGAGGTCACCTTCAACCCCTCGACCCTCATCAGGTTCGGCCACATGACCGTGGCCTCCTTCGAGACGGCCGTCTTTGCCGTTGCCGGGATCTCGGCGTTCTTTCTGCTCAAAAGGCGGCATGTCCCGTTCTTTTGCCGTTCCATGGCAGTGGCGCTTTTGTGCGCCGCCCTGTTCGCGCCCCTGCAGGTCTATCTGGGCGACGTGAGCGGCAAGCAGGTCTTTGCCCATCAGCCCACAAAGCTCGCGGCCATGGAGAGCCACTGGGAAACGAACACGGACGGAGGCGCGCCGTTCGCCTTCATCGCCATCCCTGATCCGGATAAGGAGAGAAACAGGTTCGAGATTGCCGTTCCTGACTTCCTCAGCCTCCTTCTGACCTACACCCGCACGGGCCGCGTCCAGGGTCTCAAAGAATTTCCCCCGCAGGACAGGCCAAATGTGCCCGTGGTGTTCACCTCCTTCCGCCTCATGGTGGCCATAGGCTTCCTCTTTCTTTTTGTCATGATCTGGGCCCTGCTCCTTTTCCTGAAGGGCAGGCTCTTCGAGCAGAGGGCTTTCCTGTGGACCCTCGCGGCAATGCAGCCCCTCGGGTGGATCGCGGTGGAACTCGGCTGGATTACCGCGGAGATGGGTCGCCAGCCCTGGCTGGTCTACGGCATCATGCGTACGTCGGAAGGGGTGTCGCCTGTTCCGGCAGGCAACGTGGTCTGGTCCCTGGCCCTTTTCATCGTCATCTTCCTGGCAGTGGGAGGGAGCTATCTCTACTACGTGCTCCGGGCCTTCAGGCGAGGTCCCGACATGGACAGCCCCATACCTCCCGTGCAGAGGCCGGCAGGCACACGGATTGCGGAAGGGAAGGCCGAAAAAGGGGACATGACGTTATGACAGGATGGTTTTGCAGGGCGATGGAGGGGCGGAAATGGTCCTGATCGACGTGTGGGCCGTGCTCGTGGC
>MVRP01000377.1 GCA_002067405.1 Syntrophorhabdaceae bacterium PtaU1.Bin034
GCTCCTGACAGCATATGAATACTGCCGTTCAAGGCTGAAGCACTCCCTGCGTTTCTCGTAAAAGGCTGCAGGGCAAGGGCTGTCGCATTCGGGACAACAAAGCCGAAGCAAAAAAGATAGCAGAATATGAGACCTATTATTCCTGACGTCGGCAAAAAATCAATAAGGCTTCCCGAAAATAACACAAGACCGAAACCGAGTTGCACTACGGTAGCGATGAAAAGCACTTCCGTGCTCGTGAGTTTTTTGAGCAGCAGCCTGTTGACCTGGCTCGCGCCGATCAGGCCGCACGCATTTGCCCCGTACATCCAGCCAAACCCGGTAGCGCTGAAGCCGAGCAGACTCATGTAGACGAAGGCGGAGTCCGAGATGTACGAGAAAAAGCCTGCTGCAGAAGCAGCACCCGTTATGGTATAGATGAAGAATTCCCGGTTCTTCAATACCTTGAGATACTCCACTGTGATGCTTGTCGGCTTCAAAGAGATCGAAGGATCATGTCCTTTACTCTCTTTAAGGAATTCTTTAACGGCAAACAGCATAAGCATCACAATCACGGAGAGGATAATAAAAATAAAGCGCCAACCGAGCCAGGCGACTACAAGCCCTCCTACGGTAGGAGCGATGATCGGAGCAATGCCAAAGACTGCCACCAGGATCGACAAGACACGGGCGATTTCACTGCCGGAGAACAGGTCGCGCACCACGGCCCTGCTGCTTACTATACCCACGCAAGCGCCTAAAGCAAGGAGTAATCGAAAAACAATCAAAGATTCGATCGACAAGGAGAGAGCGCATCCGACCCCGGCTACGATGTAGAGAATCAGGCCGACGACGAGCGGTTTCTTCCGGCCGTAACGGTCAAGGAGGGGTCCGTATCCCAACTGCCCGAAGGAGATCCCGATGAAATAGCTGGTGAGTGAAAGCGCGACAGTGGCAATATCCGTCTTCAGGTTCGAGGCAATTGCAGGAAAGGCCGGCAAATACATGTCGACGGAGAAAGGTCCTATTGCCGAGAGGGCACCGAGGACTAATATGAGTCTTCTATATTCCGTCTTGTCCATTAACCATCAATCGTTTAAGCTTGATATCTGCTAAACGAGAAAAGTCTCTTTCGTGCCAGCACTGCTTCATTTGTTTTTGATACCACGCATTGCCGCGAGGGAAAAGGTCACGATATGCTCGGCATAGCGGTCAACGTCTTCAATCTTCCAGGATCCGTTTTCACCGCCGCTCTCCGGCTTTTTCGCTGAACTGAGGAAAACCGGGATGACGCATTGACTCATTATGCTTGTTGCACAGAATCGAACCTGTTGTTGAGGGCTTTCCGGGCCAAGGAATTCACGTACCAGATCCTCCAGTTTCCGGCGGAGGGGCGCAAATTCTTCAGTCATTACCTCTTCCAACAGCCCGGTCGGATTTGCAAGCTCCTTCTGTACGATCCGGAATTCGCGGTTATTTTTGTCCGTAATCCTTCGAAGCAAAGCGACCACGCGACCACGCAGGCGCTCTTCCAACGGCTCGCCGTCTCCCACGCCGCCGCCCGGCTGATGAGCCTCAATCGAGTCATGAAAGGATTGTCTCCATGCTTCCCGGTAGAGCGTTTCTTTATCGCCAAAATGGTAGTTGACAGCCGCGATGTTGGTACCAGCCCTTTCACTGATTTCGGCAATGGTCGCATCGCGGTAACCCTTGTCAGCGAAGACCTCCCCGGCTGCCCTTAATAAATTTTTGCGAGTCCTTATGGCATCCTGTCGCTGGATCTTCATCGTAGCCCTTGACTATTTTTATGTACGTCTCTAAATAAAATATCTATTTAAATTAGTCAATAGAAATCATGTCCGGAAGTCAGGGACACCCATAGAATTATGGCATTGACACCTTCGGCCCCTCTCAGCTACCATTCCTCCATGCCCCGTAAGGCCGGAATCGACATCTCAGGTACCCTCCGTCATATCATCGCCTCGGCCGAAAAGCCCAGGCTTTCGCAGCCTGCCGTCACTATGGCAGTGGCGAGGGGTAAAGGTATCGTGAAGGAGAAGGGATTAGATCTCGTTTCCGGGCTGTCCGGCGAGAGTGAATAGCAAAACTGATAAACTTATGATGTCCCTGAATCCTAAAAAGAGTAAAAAGAACAGATGAAATTCTACTCCTCCATAGTCAGTTCCCTGGTTGAGGGCAAGGGCACGAAACAGAATGTACGGGTGCTTCTTCGCTTCATCGCCATTATAGCGGCTATGGTTACTGTCTACAGCATTCTTTTTCACTTTCTCATGGCTTGGGAAGAAAGGCAATATTCATGGGTAACCGGCTTTTACTGGACACTGACCGTTATGACGACCCTCGGGTTTGGCGACATTACCTTCGCCAGTGATTTGGGCCGGCTTTTTTCCATTCTGGTATTACTTTCAGGCGTTGTCTTCATGCTTGTACTTCTTCCCTTTGCCTTCATCAAGTTTTTCTTTGCCCCGTGGATGGAAGCGGAATCCCGCAGACGCACACCCCGGGAACTACCCGAGAATACGGCGGACCACGTGATCATGACGGCATACGACGACATGACGGCAGCATTGGTCGAAAGACTGATCACCTACAAGCGCGATTATGTGGTGATCATGGAAGATCCCGAGCAGGCGGGCCTGTTGTCGGACAGGGGCGTCAAAGTGGCGGTAGGAAACATCGACGATCCGGACACCTACAAAAAAATGTGCATCGACACAGCGGCTCTTGTGGTTGCAACGAACAGCGATGAGGTAAACACTAACATCGCGTTCACTGTCCGGGAGCTGAACGAGACGATTCCCATTATCGCAACGGCGGACTCTCCTCACTCTGTCGATATATT
>MVRP01000378.1 GCA_002067405.1 Syntrophorhabdaceae bacterium PtaU1.Bin034
AAACGGACATATCACTGCCTTCACAAAAGAAGGCATCTCCCTGGTACTCTCGAAGCTGGAAAAGATAAAAGAAGAGAAAAAGCACACCTCTCCAGAAGCGGAAGAATAAGGACACATGGAAGCCATAACGACGATCAAATCCATATGCTATTTTGTGTTGGCCGGGCTGTGCGAGATTGGCGGCGGCTATCTCGTGTGGCTGTGGCTACGGGAAGGCAAGCCTCCGTGGTACGGTCTTATCGGAGCTTTTGTCCTTGTTCTTTATGGAGTGGTTCCCACATTGCAGCCCGCACATTTCGGTCGTGTCTACGCCGCCTATGGAGGGGTCTTCATCGTCCTTTCGATCCTCTGGGGATGGCAGGTCGATAAGATAGCGCCGGACAGGTTCGACATGATCGGCGGTATGGTAGCCCTGACCGGTGTCGCGATCATTATGTACTGGCCCCGGGGATAGTCCCGGGGCGGGAGGGAAGGATACATGGACGAACTTCCGCTTTCGAAGGCATTTCAGTTGATAGAGCCGGGCCCGGTCGTCCTGGTGACGACAGCGTACAAGAAGAAGGCCAACATCATGACCATGAGCTGGCATATGGTGATGGACTTCACCCCGCAGATAGGCTGCATCGTCGGCCCCTGGGACTACAGCTTCACCGCGCTGTGCAAAACCGGGGAATGCGTCATCGCCATTCCCACGGTCGATATGGCCGGCAAGGTCGTCGATATCGGGAACTGCTCCGGACAGGACGTGGACAAGTTCAAGACCTTCAAGCTGACAGCGTTGCCCGCCGAAAGCGTCAGGGCCCCGCTTATTGCCGAATGTTTGGCGCATATAGAATGCCGCGTCACGGACGACAGCCTGGTGGACAAGTACAACCTGTTCATCCTGGAGGGGATCAAGGCATGGATCGACCCTGACAGGAAAGAGCGCCGGACTTTTCATGCAAACGGCGACGGGACCTTCACGGTCGACGGCAGGACGCTCGATCTCCGGAAGAAAATGACCAAGTGGCAGTCGGTCATATAACGCATGCCCATAAAAAAGGCCCCGGGATCCGGGGCCTTTAAACTTGGTCGGTCTCGCTTCACTCATGGGCGTAGTTGAAGGGGATCTTCACTTACCGCAACTCTTGCGGCTGTTTTTGAGATCTCATGAAGACACCGGGTTATTACCTGGCAGGCCCGATCGAGGGAACAGTTGAGTGCGCGTAAGCTTCGTGGCACAATACAGAAAAACCGTGAATCGCCAAAGGAGGACGAGAAATGACGAAAAAGATCGCTGTCTTTGTAGGAAGCCTTCGCAAGGAATCTTTTAACCGGAAGATGGCGAAGGCGCTCATTGCCCTTGCACCGGAGTCATTGAAGTTCGAGATCATCGAGATCGGGGATCTTCCCCTTTATAACCAGGACTACGACGACGAAGGAAAGCCCCTTCCCTCATGGGTCACGTTCAGGGAAAAGGTGAAGTCCTTCGACGGTGTTCTGTTCGTCACCCCCGAGTACAACCGGTCGGTTCCCGCCGCGCTGAAGAACGCCCTCGATGTCGGATCGAGGCCTTACGGCAAGAGCGTCTGGGGAGGAAAGCCCGGCGCGATCATCAGCGTCTCGCCCGGCGCAATCGGTGGGTTCGGCGCAAACCATCACCTCAGGCAGTCCCTCGTCTTCCTGGATGTGCCGGCACTGCAGCAGCCCGAGGCCTATATCGGGGGTGCGGGGCAACTGTTCGACGAGGCTGGGAACCTGACAAATCAGTCCACCCGTGACTTCCTGACAAAGTTCCTCAACACCTTTGCGGCGTGGGTCGAGAGGCATACGGCGTGAAACCCGTGAGACGCGTGCGCCGAACCGGTGAAAAAAGGACGGCCGCCCCGGATGAAGAGCCGCAGATTTGCAGATTGTAGCGAAGGCTACTATTTCCTGCGGACTTTTGTGCTATAAAGAGGTGGAGTAGCTGTTCCAACCCCAAACCAGGCGTTGTTATAATGCCTAAGGGAAGGGGATAAGGACAACACGACCGAAAAGGCAGAGCAGTATGTTATGGTGTAAAAGATAACGTGGAAGAGAACAAGGCGTTGTGCTCATGCAGTGAGATGCTTGTATCGGGACTCATGGCCGAGTCCTGCCTCGGGCACGTGTGGCTCTTCGAAAGTCTGGAACTTGCGGAGCTACTGGCTATGGTAGAGGCTGCAATGAAGAAGGTCTATGCGCCGGGCGAGGCGATTTTCGTTCAAGCTGATCCTACCGACCGGATGTTCCTGATCAAGGCAGGCCGGGTGAAGCTCAGCAAGCTCCAGGAAGACGGCACGGAGTTCACGCTCGATATCAGGAAAGCGGGCGACTTTCTCGGCGAGAACATGCTCGGCGAAGAGACCGCCTATCCCGTGACTGCGTCGTGCATGGAAGAGACACTTATCTGCGGCTTTACGAAAGAGAAATTCGAGGGGCTGGTCCTGGATCATCCCCGTATAGGGCTCCAGGTAATGAGAAACCTGAGCAAGCGGATCTTGTCTTTAGCCAACCGTATAGAGAGCATGTCCCTTACCCGTCTCGGTGAGCGTCTCTATCAGGTACTCCGCAACATAGCCCTCGAGCATGGCGTGAAGAGCCGGGACGGCCTCATGATACAGTTTCCGCTCACCCATGAGGATCTCGCATTTCTTGTGGGCGCCCATCGGGTCAGTGTCACGAAAGCGTTGAAGGAGTTGAAGAGAACGGGGAGCATTGTCCAGCAGAAGAGACGCCTCGTTGTAAGGGACCGCTGAAGGAAAACCTGAGACAATGGAGGTTATGATGCGAATTGCAGTCTTTGGAACAGGCGGTAC
>MVRP01000379.1 GCA_002067405.1 Syntrophorhabdaceae bacterium PtaU1.Bin034
CCGGCGCCGGGTCAGAGCTACCGCTTCAGTATCACATTTGTGAACGCCGCATTGTCGCCGTTCACCAGTACGCCGCCCGAGTCTTCACACATCCCGACCTTCGCGTCCTTTACCTGGCGCGGTCCTGCTTCGCCCCTGAGCTGCCATACGATCTCGGCAATCTGGGCGATTCCTGTGGCTCCTACCGGATGGCCCCTCGAACAAAGCCCGCCGCTCGTGTTGATGGGTATGTCTCCTGAAATCTTGGTCCTTCCCTCCTTAAGATACCGGACTGCCTCACCCTTCCCGCAAAAACCGAGGTCCTCCGTCGATATGAGCTCGATGGGCGACATGGCGTCATGGACCTCTGCCACATCGATGTCTTTCGGCTCCATACCCGCCTGCTTGTAAGCTTCCCTGGCCGTCAGGGTGATTGTGCTCTCCGCATCGGTGTCGAGGGGGTCGGATTCCCGGAACCTTCCTGACATGAGCGCGCATCCTGCCACGGTTATGGGACGGTTTGATTCGTACCTGTCTGCCACCTCCCGCGCACACAGAACAGCAGCAGCGGCTCCGTCGGCGATGGAAGATGTCATAAAGAGATGTAAGGGCTCGGAAATGAGCGCCGAATTGAGCACCTCTTCGTGGGTGTACGGTTTCCTGTGGAAGGCGTACGGGTTGAGAGACCCGTTGTAGCTGTTTTTCACGGCTACCAGTGCCAGGTCTTCCCTTGTCGCTCCATACCTCCTCATGTATCTCTTGCATCGCATGGCCCCTTCACCGACAAACTGCATGCCGAGCTTGGAAAGCTCCACCTGGGAGATCGAAATAAGGGCGGATATGGTGCGCGCCCGATCCTCGAGATGCATCTTTTCCACGCCAACGGCGAGGCCGACATCATAAAGCCCTGACGCTATCTCCAGCCAGACGCCCCTGAAGGCGGTCGAGGCGCTCGCGCAGGCATTCTCCACATTGACCATCGGGATACCGCCGAAACCATTGGGACCGAGCACTGTCTGCGCCCGAATTCCCTCCTGACCGGTGATGAGGCCTCCTATTGAATTGGCCAGGTACGCAACCTGTATGTCCTTTGCCGGTACCGCGGCGTCCTTGAGCGCATCCCGGATGGCTACATGGGCAAGATCGGCTAAATTCTTTTCCAGGAATCTGCCGAAGGGGTGCATGCCCACCCCAAGAATAACAACTTCTCTCATGGTTACCTCCGTCATTTACCCGTAGGCCGGAACTTATAGCCTACAAGGTCGTTTCCGTTTTCATCCTCCCTCACTTTCTCGACCACGAGCTCCACCTCCGCGCCGTCCTTCAGGTTGTGATTGAGAGGATCACATCCTGTGAAGAGCGTAAAAATGCGAGGTCCTTCGGGCAGGTTTACGAAGCCCTGAATGTACGGCGCCTTGAAACCCAGCGGCGCAACCTTGACCACGGTGAAGGTGTCTATGGTTCCCTTAGTGCTGAGCGGGATTTCCTCCATGCTGTCCTCGTTCATGCATACGCTGCAGACATACGCTTTAGGGAAGCTTACGCGGCCGCAAATCTTGCACTTACTGCCGATAAGATAGGGTTTTTCGTCAGGACCGCCTGCCTCGTGGACGAGCCCCGGCAGCACCGGCATCCTTTTTCTTGGTGTTTCCTCTGTCATCACTGAACCTCCTTAAATGAAGCGACTCCGTGCTGTCGGTTGGTCGGTGCTCACCGGCCCATGTGCACGGACTCACGCGTAAAATACCCGTTTCTGACGCACGCTTTTGATGGTTAACGATACAATCCGGGCGCTAAAAAATGAATAGGGGGAATCCCCATTTTCAGCGTTTGCCGCCTCTGTTTTGCGGGCGACAGTCTTTTGTCCGGGCCTGTGCCTGCACCCGCTGTCTTTGTCCTCTCCCGCGCCATTAAGATTAGGGTTGACAAAACGATAATGAACGGGGCATCTAAAACAGAAAGAGAAAGGTTTGCCCTGCGGCAGGCCGGACAATAACGACTGAAGAATGAAAGGCGCGCAGTATGCTGGAACATACCATAACGGAAGAGAGCGCGATCAAGTGCATTGCTCTGAAGGGCCGTATCGATGCACTCACGTCGTCGGATGTGGGCCGGATACTTGATGCGCTCATCCTTGAGGGTGAGCGTACGCTGGTGGTTGATATGACCTCGGTGAATTATGTGAGCAGCGCAGGGCTTCGTGCGCTCCTCATGAGCCAGAAAGAGCTGAAAAAGGTTGGCGGCGAGATAATTCTCCTCGGCATGATAAAGACCGTTTTTGATGTTTTCGACATGAGCGGCCTCACCGGGGTTTTCCGCATCCTGAAGGACAGGGGGGAAATCGCCGGACTGCTCCGGAGTGACCGGCAGGATGGGGTCGTGAATTCCTTCGAAGACGACATAATACGGATCGAATGGAGAGAAAAAGAGGCGGGGAAAGGCACGCTTTTTACCGTCGGCTCGCCCGATAAAACGGAAAGCTCAGGATACTCGGAAAGGGACGTCGTTGCAGTAAAGGCCGAAGAGATGAAACATGGATGCGGCTTGGCGGTATTAGGCGACACGTATGAGGAATACAAGCGCCTTTTCGGTGAATCGATGGTGGTGAACGGTAATTTCTTCTTCTATCCCGCAGTAAAACATTCCTCGGTCGATTTTCTTATCAATGCCGACCGTGACCCGGCCATCACCTACAAATTCCTCCACGGCTTCGGTTTTAACGGACCCGACCGGTACGTCCTCTCGTTTCAGGGCAAGGATACCCCTTTGGGCCTGGATTTCCTCATCGACAGTTTTTTCCGCGTCTCCCCGGCCGATATCCTTGGCATCAC
>MVRP01000380.1 GCA_002067405.1 Syntrophorhabdaceae bacterium PtaU1.Bin034
TACTCCGGCACGGTCAGTTTTCCCACCATGGACACATCAATGAAGCAATCGGCCCCTGCCTCGGTCGTATCACCACCGAGCAAGACAAGTCCGAACTCCCTGGCCGCACGACTCATGCCCCTGTACAGGTCCTCGATTTGCGAAGACGTCATCTTTTCGGTAATTCCCAGCGTTACCATGAAGTAAAGCGGCGAGGCACCCATGGCGAGAATGTCCGATATGTTGACGTATAAGGCTTTCTTTCCGAGGTCGAAAGGTTTTTGAAAGGCAAAATCGAAGTGGACCCGCTCAACCAACGCGTCCTGGACGAAGACGTAAGGTGCGTCGGGCAGACGGACAACCGCGCCGTCGTCCCCTATCCCTCGCAAAATATCCCCCGTCTTCCTGCCAAACCGGGAGATCTTTTTGAGAAGTCTATTCTCCGTTATCTCCATGCCTTCTTCGTGCTTTCTTCATGAATTCCGCAAGTTTGGCTTCAAATCCTCTCTCTGTGGGATAATAGTACCTCCGGTCCTTCAAGGGTTCGGGCAGGTATTCCTGCTCCACCATGGCGTCTTCATAATCATGCGGGTACAGGTAGTTACGACCGTATCCAAGGTCCTTCATGAGCTTTGTCGGTGCATTGCGGATGTGGAGCGGCACCGGATACTCGGGGAGGCTTCGGACATCCGCGGCGGCTTTGCCGTAAGCGGTATAGACAGCATTGCTCTTCTCCGCCAACGTAAGATAGATGCACGCCTGGGCAAGGGCCAGATACCCCTCCGGGGCACCCAAAAAATGAAATGCCTGCATGGCGGCGATGGCAACCGAGAGTGCCTGGGGATCGGCATTACCCACATCTTCCGAGGCAAACCGGGTCATGCGGCGGGCAATATAAAGCGGATCTTCACCTGCCTCCAGCATCCTTGCCAGCCAGTAAAGTGCGGCATCAGGATCGGAACCTCTCATGCTTTTATGGAAAGCGCTTATGAGGTCGTAGTGCATCTCCCCCTTCTTGTCGTAAACCAGCACCCTCTTCTGGTATGCCTCCTGCACGGTCTCGTGATCGATCACAGGTTTTTTCGGGTCCTTCTGAATCGCCAGTGCATGGGACACCTCAAGGAGGTTCAGCGCCTTCCTCGCATCCCCGGTTACAAGACCCGCAATCTCTTTGAGGGCATTCCCCTGTGTCTCGGTGGGCGGCGATTTCAGTTCACTGTCTTCCCGTATCGCCCTTTCGAGGATTGCCACGATCTCGTCTTCAGTGAGGGGCGAAAGGGTGAGCACCTTCATTCTGGAAAGAAGGGGGGCAACTATCTCGAAGGAGGGGTTCTCCGTAGTGGCGCCGATGAGAATTATATCTCCGCTTTCAACGTACGGAAGGAAGGTGTCCTGTTGAAGCTTGTTGAACCGATGAAACTCATCGATGAAAAGAATCAGTTTTTGTGATCTTGATTTCTGTATGATCTCTTTCACTTCCTTTATGCCGATGCTTACCGCGCTCAAGGGCACAAAGGGCAGATCGAGATGCTTGCCCATAAGCCATCCCAGAGTTGTCTTCCCCACACCGGAAGGCCCCCAGAAGATCATTGACGGCACTTCCCTCTTATCGAGAAGTGTTTTGAGGAATTTTCCCTCGCCAAGCAAATGCGTCTGGCCCACGACCTGATCAAGGTTTCCGGGCCTCATCCTGTCGGCCAGAGGCTTTTTCATTTTCTTTGTAATTTCGTCTCTCTTGAATAATTCCATGCGCCTATAACTATACCAGCTTGTACAACCCCTTTTCAAGGTGTTGATCCCGCCCTTTCTCCCTCCTTTTCCCTTGACAGGCGATGCGATAGGCTGTCCAATAATGCATATGAATGTTTACGACCGTGCCGAAGAGAAGCACGTATCCGTCAGACAGATAATTGACTTCACCCTTGCGGCCAACCCGATAGGTCCTTCCGCCAAGGCGAAAAACGCGGTGAGAAAAGCGGTAAAGACGATATCCCTCTTCCCTGACCCCGAGGCCAGATATCTTAGAAGGTTTATCAGCAGGACCGAGCATGTGGCACCCGAGAATATTGTTTTCGGTCACGGCTCGACCCCTATCCTCAATGCCCTGCTCGCGCGCCTCAAGCCCAAAAGAGCGGCCATACCCTCGCCTGTTCCACCACACTATCTGGAGCTTCTTCAAAAGCATGATGCGGAGGCAATGGGCTTTTCGCTCGGTCATGAGGATCACTCGTCCTGGACGAACATGCAGGACATTATGTCTCACCCTGACGGGATTGATATGCTTGTTCTCCCGAATCCCCACACGCTGACAGGCAACGTGCTACCGGCCGGCCATCTCGGCGACGTTATCGAGAAGTTTGAGGGCATGGGAAAAACGGTTATCCTGGACGAGACCCTTGCCGGGTTTGCGGAGACTCCTTCTTTCGCGGAGCGCATTGCCCGGTCCGGTAACGCTCTTATCCTCAGGAGTTTTTCGCTCTTTCATTCCCTTGCAGGTGTCCGCCTGGGTTACGCAATCGGCAGTCCAGAGGTCATTGCTGCGATCACGGCCGATTTCGGACTCAATCCCGTGAATAGCATTGCAGCGGCTGCAGCCCTCGCTTCTCTCAGGGACACAGGGTTCTACAAAAGGACCTCGGATTTCGTGCGGGCAGAGAAGAAATACCTGCTGGGCAAGATGGGCCGTCTTGAAGGTGTGCAGGCATTCGATACACCCTGCAATTTTTTGCTGGTCAAGATTGAAAAGCAGATACCGGAGATCGAGAAACGGTTTCTTGAACGGAACATCATGGTTACCACGTTCAGAGATACCCATGGAGACGACT
>MVRP01000381.1 GCA_002067405.1 Syntrophorhabdaceae bacterium PtaU1.Bin034
TGGAGGAAAAGAGAAGGAACATAGCCTCCCTCCTTGAAGAGAACGACGAAGAGGATGACGGCGATTTTGCCGCGGAGGAAGAAGGAAAAGAGTCCCTCATGGTCAAAGCCAAAGATCTCCGGAAGCGGGTCGAATCCATTATCTCCGGCGTCAACGAAGAGGACAGATCGGAGCTCTCGTCACTGCTGGAACAGACCCGTCATGCCATTGCCCATCAAGAGTGGGAAACGGTGGCAAGGCTCAACGAATCTCTGTCCGACATGCTTTTCTACCTGGAGGATTGATGGAAATCGCTTGCCCCGCCTGTAAAAAGAAAAGTAACGGCGGAGCAATGTGTGAGCGATGCGGTTGTGAGATCGGCATCCTCGAACGCATTGCCCTGGCCGCCGGAGAAGAGCTTCGGGCCGGAAGGAAAAGCTTGATCAACGGCAACGCGCCTGATGCCCTTCGTTACGCGGAACGTTCCTGGCTTCTCAAAAAAAGCCCTGAAGCGGCGCGTCTCGCCTTTTTGTCGGCGCTGGCCGTGCGCCGTTTCGAGTGCGCCGCCAAATGGTACGCCAGGGTGAACTGACTGTTCTGCGCCAGGCGCGCTTTTGGGACCCCTATCTCCAAGCCCTTAAAAACAGTGGATGAAAAAAGCACACAATCGTATACTGTCTGCTGAAGCAGTCGGCTCTTAAGGGGGGGTAAAACATGGAGAAGCAGTCACGGCAGTGGCCTTTCTACTACGGCTGGGTCATCGTCGCCATCGGCTTCCTTTCGACAGGGGTCTGGCTGGCCACACGTACCACTTTTTCCGTCTTCCTCGTTGTGCTGCTCGATGAATTCAACTGGAGCCGCGCCTCAGCGGCGGGCGTTCAATCCGTCTCGTTCATCGTCTACACCTTTTCGGCCCCGTTGGTGGGCACGCTGATCGACAGATTCGGTCCGAGAAAGGTAATCCTTCCGGGAATCCTGGTGCTGTGTATAGGCCTATTCCTTTCCGCCTATGTACAGAACCTTACTCAGCTTTACCTCTTTTATGGCGTCATAGTGGCCTTTGGCGTGACCTTTGTCAGCATTATCGCCATTTCCGCCATTCTGTCCCATTGGTTTGAGAAGAAGCGCGGCCTTGCGAGCGGCGTCGCCGTCTCCGGCATGGGCATCGGGACTTTTGTACTGGTTCCCCTTAGCCAGTATCTCATAGATGCGATCGGATGGCGCCCTGCATTTATGGTCCTTGCCGGCCTGGTTTTTCTCCTGCTTTTTCCTCTGTCCGCGCTATTCCTCCGGCACAAGCCGGCAGACCTCGGTCTTAATCCTGACGGAGCGGGCGCAACTGCCGCGATGCCAAAAAAGAGAAGCATGGAGGTCATTGACCGGCAGTGGGCCCAAACGGACTGGACATTGCCGCGGGCGGTGAAAGAAGGTCGTTTCTGGTCGCTTTTGATCTTTGCCTTTCTCGTGATCATCCCCGTATACGTGCTTCTCATCCATGGCATGAAACTACTCGTTGACCGGGGCTTCGACAAAATGAGCGCGGCTTTTGTCATTGCCCTTCTGGGTGTTACCTCGTCCGCCTTCAAGATATTCTGGGGGTGGCTGTCCGATCGGACCGGACGGGAAGTCGCCTTCACTATAGGCGCCTTTATCATGGCCCTCGGCGCCCTTTGTCTTTTAATTGTCGAGGCAGGCGGCCCTCTCAAAACGGCTTACTTGTTCGTTCTTCTTTTCGGTTGCGGATGGGGGGTCACGGCACCGACGTTCATGGCGGTAGCAGCGGACCTGTTTCAGGGAAGATCGTTCGGCCTGATCTATGGGGTTGCGGAAGGGGTCATTGGATTGGGGTCCGCAGTCGGCCCCTGGCTCGGTGGTTTCACTTTTGACAAAACCGGGAGCTATCAAACGGCCATCCTTATTTCAATCGCGGCCGCCCTGCTATCATGCCCCTTTGCCTGGCTTGCAGCGCCGCGAAAGGTGCGCCATGTGAGAAGGTAAGGCTGATACTATCTGATTTGAAAGGAGTGTAAATGCGAAGAGTCTGCGTAATTGTCCTTCTCGGGGTCGTGCTCGCTCATGTTGTCTCCTTGAGTGCCATGGCGACCGAGAAGTTGACCATTCTTCATGTGAACGATTTTCACGGGAGGGTTTTTTCTTACCTGGAAAAGATCGTCAATCCTTCCACGCCAAGCGGAGGCGCGGCCTATCTCGCAGAGATGGTCAACCGGGAAAGGGCCCGAAACCCGAAGGGGACTATTCTCCTCTCTGCCGGGGACATGTTCCAGGGAACACCCGTTTCGAACCTTTTTCACGGCAGGCCCGTGATCGATATGATGAATATGCTCCATTTCGATGCCATGGCGCTCGGGAACCATGAGTTCGATTGGGGGCGGGACGTACTGGCCGATATCGTCCGGGAGGCCGCCTTCCCTGTTGTTTCTGCCAATATCGTTGACAAAAAAGGTCAGTACCTGCCGGGTGTCAGACCTTATGCGATCGTCCAGCGGAAGGGTTTGAAGGTGGCTGTTATCGGATTGACCACGCCGGAAACCCCCTTTAGCACAAAAATGGACAATGTCAGCGGCCTTACCTTTCTCGATCCGAAAAAAGTGCTGCCCGGCCTCATAAAAGAGGTCAGGGACAAAGGCGCCCGGATCGTCGTGCTCCTTACCCATCTCGGCCTCCCCGACGACAGGCAATTGGCTGAGGCGGTTCCCGGCATCGATGTAATCGTCGGAGGACATACCCATACGGTCCTGATTGATCCGGTGATTGTCGGCAGGACGATCATCGTGCAGGCAGGATACAACGGGCTTTACCTCGG
>MVRP01000382.1 GCA_002067405.1 Syntrophorhabdaceae bacterium PtaU1.Bin034
TGAGGGAGGAGAATGACAGGCTGCCGATCTCCACCACGAAGGACGCGCTGTTGACGAATTGCCGGAACCGGTCGATGTGAATGTTCGAGATGGCGTTTCCAAAACGGTCAAAACGGACTATCTCACCGGTCATCACATGATCGAGCACGTTCGGCAGCAAACCGTCAAGCCTTTCTGGATCAGCAACGGGAGGGCCGAACTCGGACGGCTGCACGCCAAGGGACAGGTACGCGGCGGCCGGGGCGAAGATGTCGCGGCCATGAAACGTGCCGCTCACGCGATCACGCATGAACCGCTTCTCCCTGATCTCATGGACTGTGGTCTCCGCTTCATCCAGGATAAGGCTGAAGAGACCGTTATCAGGCCCCACGAACGTGTGCCCGTCCCTGACCAACACGACAGGCTTCCTCGCACTCCCCACGCCGGGATCGACCACGCACAAATGGACCGTGCCGGAAGAGAAGTACGGATAGTATTCGGGGAGAAGGAAACACGCCTCCCTCACATCCTGTGCTTCCACTTCATGGGTGATATCGACGATTGTGACGCGCGGGTTTATCGAAAGCATGACCCCTTTCATGATGCCGACATAGGGGTCTTTCAGGCCGAAATCAGTGAGGACCGTTATGGTGTTCACGTTTCCCCGGCGAAAAGATCATCTTGATATACTTTCCGAAGGGTTTCTCGATAACCCCGCTCTCGGTGATGATGTAGGTGATCAGGCGGGCGGGGGTTATATCGAAGCCGTAGTACCTTGCGTGTATGTCATTCCGGGTGATAAGCCGTCCGTTCACGTATTTTACTTCCCGCTCGTCCCTTTCTTCGATGCTGATCTCATCCCCGTTTTTCGTGTTTTCGTCGAAGGATGACAGGGGCGCGGCCACGTAAAAAGGCACGTCATTCTCGTGAGCCGACAGGGCAATCATGTACGTGCCTATCTTGTTTGCCACGTCACCGTTCCGGGCGATCCGGTCTGCCCCGACGATCACCCTGTCCACAACCCCTTGCTGGCACAGCAAGCCCGCGTGGTTATCAGGGACGATCGTCACGTCTATACCCTGCTCTCTCAGCTCCCAGGCAGTGAGGCGCGCACCCTGAAAATAGGGTCGTGTCTCCGTGGCTATTACCTGAATGTCTTTTCCGGACTCGAAAGCAGCCCTTATCACGCCGAGCGCGGTTCCGTACCCGCCGGTGGCGAGGGCGCCCGCATTGCAGTGGGTGAGGATCGTGTCGCCGTCGTCGATGAGCTCGGAGCCGTACCGCGCCAGTTTTCGGTTGTTCTCCACGTCCTGGGTATGGATCTCCAGGGCGGTCTGCAGCATGGCGTCTACCAGGTCGACCTGTCCTTTGAATTCCCCGTAGGTTGTTCTCATCTTGTTCAGTGCCCAGAAGAGGTTGACTGCTGTCGGTCTCGTTTCTTTGAGCTTCCTGCAAATCTTCCCCGCGTCCCTGTCCTTCAGGGGGCCTTTGGAATTCTTCATCGCCTCCTGAAGACCCACCACCATGCCGTATGCAGCGACAATGCCGATGAGGGGCGCACCTCTCACCGCCATATCGTTTATGGCCCTTACCACCTCTTTCAGGGTGCTGCATCGAAGGTAGGTTTGCTTGAAGGGGAGAAGCCTTTGGTCAAGAACGTGCAGGGCGCCGTCTTTCCAGTAAACGTGGTCGTCCATCAACCTTTCAGCCTCTCTGTCAAAATCCGGTTCAGCAGCTTGGGATTTGCCTTGCCTTTTGTCTCCTTCATGACCTGGCCGACAAAGAAACCGAGAAGTTTTTCCTTCCCGCCCCGGTAATCCGCAACCTCTTTCGGGAACCGTGCGATAACACCGTCAATAGTGGCGGTGAGGGCGTCCGTATCCGAAATCTGTACCAGCCCCTTTTCCTGGATGTAGCTCCTGGGCGACACGCCTTTCTGGTAGATCTCGGGGAAGATCTCCTTGCCTATCTTGCCGCTGATCACCTCATCCTTTACGAGCGTCAGCAGCTCGGCAAGGTGCGCCGGCCGGAGAGGTGACTGTGCGGGAGAGATATTGCCGCTCTTGAGCTCTCTCAGAAGCTCGCTCATGATCCAGTTGCTCACCGTCTTCGGCTCAGGGAAAAGCCCCACCGTCTCCTCGAAATAAGCGGCAAGCGCGCGGTCTCCGGTCAGTATCTCGACGTCATACCGGGGGAGGCCGTACTGGGTCATGAAGCGTTCCATCTTTTGGACAGGCAGCTCGGGAAGGTCTTTCCTCACCTGTTCCCGCCACTCGTCATCGATTATAAGAGGGACAAGGTCCGGCTCGGGAAAATACCGGTAGTCGTGGGCCTCCTCCTTTCCTCTCATGGAGTACGTAATGCCTTCGTCGACGTTGAAGAGCCTCGTCTCCTGAACAACCTGGCCGCCCCGCGTGATCACCTCGATCTGCCTTTCGATCTCGTAATCGAGGGCCCTTTCTATTGCGCGGAAAGAGTTGAGGTTCTTCAGTTCCGACCTGGTCCCGAGCTTCTCGTCGCCCTTCCTCCTCACCGATACGTTCGCATCGCACCGGAAGCTTCCCTCCTCCATGTTACCGTCGCAGATCTCCAGGTAGATGAGGACGTCCCGCAGCATCTTCAGGTAGGCAACGGCTTCGGCGGGCGTGCTCAGATCGGGCTCGCTGACTATCTCGAGAAGGGGCACGCTCGACCGGTTAAAATCGACGAGGCTGTAACTGCTCGTTTCGATTGTCGCTTCGTGGACAAGCTTCCCGGCATCCTCTTCCATGTGGATTCTTGTTATTCCGATGCGCTTTTTCTCGCCGTCCTGAAAGATATC
>MVRP01000383.1 GCA_002067405.1 Syntrophorhabdaceae bacterium PtaU1.Bin034
GGACAACAAAAATAGGGAAGGTGCGTCCCAATTTGCCCCTCTACAAGAAATTTACACAATTAGGTTGACAGTACGCAATCCTGAGTATTCTACATCCAACGTTCAGTTGGGGAAGAAAAGCGGACTGATCCGCCTATATACCACGGCTTTCCATTAATTCAAAATGAGAGGGCTTTGTCATGTGTTTCTTTATCCAACATCGATTGTCGGCTTTCGCAAGATGGTTAGCGAATTGACGATAGCATATTGTCCAATCCAGACTGCAGCTCAGCGTTCTTCAGTTCCTTTTCATCTGCCCTTTTATACCGTTCTGAAGCAGGCAGTTTAGTACGCGGGCGGACGTGAGAAGAATTTCCAATTTGATTCAAACACTAATTCCGCTCGGGGAGAAAGGGGAATTACCTTTCGGGTATTATGGCAAATATGTACTGCCAGTCGTTTATCGAGTTCCCGCTTGATTTCACCCACAACGAGAATGCCGCCCTAGCAGCCTTTTCGAAGAAGGGGGCAAGGAACTCTACCTCTTCCTCGAAGCTCATGTTCTCGCGCCGCCGCCCTCCTCGAAGTTTCTTCTTACGAACCGCATCTTTTGTACGAATGAATTCTGCTCGCAGGTGACTCGCCATCCTTTGGAAACACCGGTAATCGCTCCAGTACGCTCCATTGAAAAACCATACTCCAGGGGCAATATAACTGCCTGCGCCTGGCGCAGCTCTTCAACCGTGCGAGCCTTGGATAAAAGCTCTTTCGCCTTCTCCAGCACTTCTCTGCCACGTGGCGTTCTCGCCATATGCTTACCTCCTGGCGGGATGAGCATATATTACACAGCTGAATTAGAAATGGAATTAGTGCTCAAGGCGCAGAATGAGGGGCATATATGGGCAACAAGAAAAGAGCTTTTCGCCTGATAACAAAGAGAAAAGGCGAGAAAGCCTTGGATGGACCTACCGAGGCAAGGGTAGACATCACCTTGTCGAAGAACAGACCTTCTTCAAGTGCGGTTAGGATTGCAGCAGAACAGATCCGGGAAATGAAAGACCGCTACCGACAGGAAAAAGAAGCCGGTCGGGCCAGAAGGAACGGGGTGTGGCTTCTGATTTGACCATCAACAAAGAATACAAAGCCTGCCTGGGCGGAGATCGAGCTCGGAATTCGTACCGTCCAGATCAAGGCCGCCATATCGGTCAACTCGGAGCTGCTCAGGTTCTATTGGAGCCTTGGGGCAGACATCGTGGCAAAACAGACAACCGCAAAATGGGGTGAGGGCTTCCTTCCTCAACTCAGTCGGGACTTGATGGGGAGTTTCCGGAGATGAAGGGATTCTCCGAACGAAACCTGAAAATGTGATACAGTGGTATCTGATTTACAGCTATAAGAAAGCATTGGGGCAACAGCTTGTTGCCCCAATTACGGCCATCCCTTAGGGCATAATATCGCAATTATCGCTAAATGCAAGGATGTGGAAGAGACCCTTTACTACGTACAGAACACCAAAATACACAACTGGAGCCGAAGTGTGCTCGTGCATCAGATAGAAAGCGGCCTCTATTAGCGGAAAGGGAGGTCGGTGGACAATTTCTCTGTCGCCCCAGTCCGATCTCGCCAGGCATACCCTCAAAGACGACTGCTAAAGCCGGCCCGCCTTCTTCAACTCGGCTCCGAGGGAAGCGAGAGCCATGACGAGCGCCAATGGCGCATCCAGCAGTGGGACTGCGCCATAGCCGGCATACCATTTGGCAGCGCGGTCGTTCTTCGCGTCGATGATGAGGATCACGCCGCCGACCTCAGCCGCGGCGGGCAGGCAACGCAGGCCGGTCGCAACGATGAGCTGACCGCCGAGCCTCTGTCCTTGCACGCTCACATGCGTGGCGATGCGCGCGAGCCTGAAACCCGGCACGTCGTGCCGGGCGAGGCCGAGGCGCATGGTCTTCGGCGTCCGCTCATAACTGAGCGACGCCGGTGCCAGGCTGTAAAAGCCGAGGATGGTCTTACCGTCAGCATCGTCGATCGCGAGGATGGTCTTTGCCGCGTCGAGGTCATGGCTCTGGCGCGCATACCGCTTCAGAAAATCGTTCAAATCGGCGTCACCGCAATCGAAAGCCTTGCGGTCGTGCTTTCTTGCAACAGGCTCTTCGTGCCAGCCCGGAAGGGTCATACCTTTTTCGGCATCGCGGCAATGGCGGCGCTAAGTTTGGCATTCGCCGGCGGCGGGTTTTCGAGCAGATCGAGGACAAGGAGGCTGTCTCTCTCCGACAGCGTGAGGCGCTCCGCCTCCTCGATCACGGCTTCCGCCTCGCGCAGTGCGGTCCGCGTCACGAATTCCGTCAGGTCCGTGTGGCGCAGCGCGGCTGCCCGGACAAGGCGCGCTTTCACCTCCGGCTTAACCCGGAGGTTCATTCTTTCACTGGCTTCAGCAACAGCCTTTGGCATGGTGGTCTCCTGATATATGCTGTACTCACATAAAGCGTACGCCAGTTTTAGTCACCAGCCAATTTCACCTCGTGCCTCTTCGACGGTATTGCCTTGACTCGCGATATAAAACTCTGGACATAAAGAGACGTACCCACCATCTTCACGCTCAACAAATCTCAGAAAACTCTTGATAACTCATTATATTTGTGAAGAATAACTTTTCATACGTGATATACATTCAAACTTAACGGTATCGCAGGAACACCGGAAGACAGCCTGTCCTAAGACTCCAACCTTGCGAAAAACCCAAAAAAGGAAACTGCGGGCATGAGAGTATGCGGTAACACCGCTGCCGGGATAAGGGGCAGTGGCAAAAATGGATA
>MVRP01000384.1 GCA_002067405.1 Syntrophorhabdaceae bacterium PtaU1.Bin034
CGAGCGTCATGTCCCACCTGCTGGTTGCGCTGCCTGCGTGAGTGACAGCGGGTACTGATAAGAGTAGTGCAATAACGACTACCAACACTTTCTTCATGTTTCCTCCTCTAACCTTTTTCTGTTTGAACTTCTTAAAATCCTAACCGTCCCCTCCTTTCTGTTTGGCATTCCCCTTTCGCTCTCACTCGGTCCTCCTCAGCATCACTTCACATTAGTCAAACTCATCCTGCCGCAAGCACCTCCAAGGAAGCTCACCTGTCTGCTTTTGGACCATGGAGCGATAATGGCTCGTTTTTGTTGGCGATATCCGCATCGGCGCAAGGGAGAGCAAGATGCATACCAGTGATTTCAAAGTCCTGCCTTGTATTACTGTTGGAATTAATATCGAACAGCCATTTTTAGAGAAATTTGAGGGGTTTTACCAAGCGGACCGGGAATGGAAGATTTATTTATACTATTAGGTTATTCTTAAAATATTTTAAGACAAACACTATATATCGCTATCTATCGCGATATATCGTTAGCAACAACTTTTGATAATTGACATTTCCGGGCTGCGTTGATACGATAAAACCGCGTCAATCAGGGCATTAAAAACCTAAGGAAGGATGCGAGAAGCGTGTCGGAAAAGAGCGCAGATCCCTCTAATTCAGTCTCCCCCTATGTGAACCCGTTGTTGTGTCTGGCCGCCATGTTCGAAGCCGATTTCTCCATTGATTGGCTTGAAGAACTGACAGGCATGAAAGCCTCCGAAATCCTCTCGGACCTTGAAGAACAACTTCAGCAGCAGGTGTTAGCAAGAAGAAGGCCGGGCATTTATTTTTTTTGCAATGCGCATAAACGACAGGAATGGCTCAACCAGTTGTCCCCAGACGAACGGGAACGATACCGGCTGAGGATCGCATCCGTACTTATACGTGAGCTTCCCGATGACGATTCAAAGGCCATCGAAGTATCCCGTCATCTCCTTTGGATAACCAATGATTGGAAGGGATGTGAATGGCTGATCAGTGCGGCGGAGGTCTGTGTCAGGCAGGGCAAACTTGAAATGGCTGTCGCCTGTTTCGAGAAGGTCCTGTCAGACCTTTCCAATACAACAGGTGAGGAAGAGAACCGGCTTTTTGTCAAAGCCGCGGTAGGGTATTCGAACAGTGCAGCAACAAGGAGCAATTTATCGGCTATGTCATCATGGTTGATTGAAGCCCGTGAGCGGGTGAAGAAAACAGAGAATCAACCTTATGAAGTACTTGTTGAGATGCATCTGGCCAAGTGCGAATGGCTTGGAGGCCATTTTGATAGCTCCTTGAAACGTTTCACGAATGCGCAGTCGAGGGTGGAGGCTCTTGACGACAAGGAGTTGTCGACGTCTGCAGCGACCTTCAGCACTTATTTTCTTTTCTGGCAGGGGCGCTTCAATGACGTAATCAAGATTTACGAGAAGTTTGTTCCGGATGTGGAGAGGTATCCCATAGGGGACCTTTCGATCATCGCCACCATGATGGTAGGCCATGCTTATGCCATGGTAGGCAGATTAACCCAAGGCCTTGGCTTACTCAGTACCATTCGTGACTATTGCCTGCAAACGGGCGATCGATACATGGCAGCATATGCCGAATCGATAATCGGCATGGGCTTGCTATCCGTGAATCACCCCGATGATGCCTTCCACTATTTGCAGTCTTCATTGAAGGAGGCAAAGGGAAGCAACAACAAGGCAGCTGAGCTTGTGGCTACTCTGTTATTGGCCTTCTTTCATTTCGCGAAGGGCGACAAGCCCCAGTGCCTTCAGCATCTGACTAGTTTTGTGAAGCATCGAAGAGAATCTCAGTATAGCAACTCGATGCTTCCCATTTATCTGACTCAGCTTTGTTTGTCAATACAACTGGGAGAACTGCCGCCAGTATCCGGTCTTTCTCTCGAGAACGAACTTGCACGAATGACGGATATAAAGAACATCTTTATAAAAGGGCTGATATACCGGTACCAGGCTTTACTGGGAAAAACCCAGGGATGGCCGAACGAAAAAATCACTCGTTCCCTTGCCCTTTCAGCCAAGTGGCTTGAAGAATCGGGAAGCAATGTCGAATTGGCAAAAACACAGCTTGAACTTACCCGCCACTATCTTTCATCAGGAAATGAGACCAAGGGAAAGAAGACTTTGCAGACGGCGTGTGATGCCCTTTCCTCAATCGGGACAGAACTGATTCCTGATGACTTACGCACTCTAATAAAAGGAGACAGCGGCAAGAAGGATTTCTTAGGCGACATTGTCGGTTTAGCGAAGGAGATGATAAAGGCACACGACAAAAGAAAACTAGTTCAACAAATCATGATGGTGGTGAGCCGGATCACCGGCGCGGAAAGGGGCGCCTTGCTTCTTCTGAACGGGGCAACGGATGCCCCCCAGTTCCAGTTGAGGGCATCGAGGAATTTTACGGAAGAACAGATCGATCATCCGAGCTTCGCGCCGTATAAAGAGTTTATTGAGGGAGTTATCAGGTCCGGCAAAGGAAGCATCCTTGGAATAGACTCCGAAGACAGCAGTTCGCCTTCACAAGGGAATGTTCGATCCGCTATCTGCGTGCCACTCATTCTTGACGGCAAGACGATAGGGGTTCTCTACCATGACAATCGTCTCCTTCGTAACGTATTCAAGGAATCCGACCTGGATCTTCTTTCCTACTTTGCTGCTTTGGCTGTCCTTGATATAGATGGCGCCAGGGCTTATCAGGAGATCCAGCAGCTGCATCAAAGGCAGAAAGAAGAGGAGTTTATTCAGGAGACCATG
>MVRP01000385.1 GCA_002067405.1 Syntrophorhabdaceae bacterium PtaU1.Bin034
CAGAAGATAAGAAGTTGAGAAAATGAAAGGATCAGAAGATAAGAGGATAAGAAAGATAGCTCAGCCTCTCAGCCTCTCAACTTCTTATCTTCTGAGCTTCCGTGTCCTGTTCATCGCTCTGGCGCTCCTTTTGTTTCCCCCCCTCACTGAGGCGGGTTACAAGTCCTTTGCCGTGGTGAGCGACACTCACGTAGGCTCCCGCAATTCGGTCTACCCTGCACTGATCAAGACCCTCGCGGAACAGGAGGTAAGCCTTATCATCCACACGGGTGACGCGATAAACAAGCCGGGAAAGTTGAACGAATGGGAGCGGTTCCTGGAGATAACGGGGCCCGATAACGTCGTGCACCTGGCACCCGGAAACCACGACATACGAGGCCTGAGGTCACTCTTTGCCTGTTTGGATTTTTTTCCCGCATATCATTCCTTTTCGGATGGGGACACCCTGTTTCTCATCCTTAACACCCACCTTCCGGGACAGGAAGGCACGATAGAGGGGCA
Organism: Syntrophorhabdaceae bacterium PtaU1.Bin034; assembly: GCA_002067405.1. Next base: position 502 of record MVRP01000385.1, read on the forward strand.
ACAGCTCAAATGGCTCCGAAGCGAGCTGGAACGGCCTTTCCGCTACAAGTTCGTGTTCCTCCATCACCCTCTCTTTCCCGTCGTGCCGCTCCGCGGATTTGACCTTCACAGGTCCTCGAGAAACGATCTTCACCGCCTGTTTGTCCGCAGCAACGTCTCCCTCGTCGTGGCCGGTCACGACCACCTGTACCGGCGCAGGACCAGGGACGGCGTGACCTATGTCATCGCGGGCGCATCAGGCGGCAGGTTCCTGTTCCTCAGCTACAACTTCGGCCTGTTCCGCTACATGATCGCGAACCGGACAGACCATGGCTACTCATTTCTTGTGAAGGATATGAAGGGAAAGACGAGGGACGTCTTCTGGGTAACCCAATGACCCAATGACGACTGCGTAAATATTGTCTCTTTCCCCGCTGTCCTGAGGCTCCTTTCGTTGACATCCCCGTAACCGTGTTTATTTTTCTCATTGTAGGGATAGAAACGAGAGATACCATCGAACCAAGGGTGAGATATGACGGAAAAGTCGTTTCTGATGCGGGCTGCCTTTCAGGGGGTCGCCGAACTGGAGCTCGGCACACTGGCGGCGCAAAAGGCCTCCAGTGAAACGGTCAAAGAGTACGCGAAGCGTTTGATCCAGTCTTATGTCAAGGCGAACACTGAGCTGAGGGAACTGGCGAAGGAACGGGGGGTAGCACTGCCGACAGGCATTGACGAAGACCATCGTGTACTGATCGACAGACTGCGAAGACTCTCCGGCACTGACTTTGACCGGGAATTCCTCGATGCGGTCATCGGTGACCATCAGAAGGGCATGGCGATCTTCAAGGAAGAATCGGAGAAACAGATCTCGTCGGAGCTCAAGTCGTTTGCAGCACGCATTCTGACGAGGCTGGAAGACTACTACTACTCGGCCGAGTCCATAAAGCGGGAAGAGGATCTCTGAGAGAAAACATCGGCCGAATCGCGCGTTGAAGAAGCACACGTTATCCGGACGTGGGGTACGACAAATCAAGTAGTAGACAATAACGAAGGAGGTGCCTTATGGCAGAGCAGGTCTCAAAACGTCAGGCGCAGGTACCTGTCCGAAGGGAGGAAGGAGGTCCGTTTTCGGCGATGCGGCAGCGAATGGACCAACTCATGGACGAAATGTTCAGGGACTTCGATCTCTTTTCCTTTGGCAGGATAAGTCCCATGGAATGGAGGATGAGCGCATTCATCCCGAGTGTCGACATCAGGGACGAGGAAAACCAGATCAAGATCGAAGCCGAGCTGCCCGGCATGTCGGAAAAGGACATAGACGTATCCATCAGTGCCGATGCCGTCACGATCAAGGGCGAGAAGAAACAGGAAGAGGAGGAAAAAGAGAAGGGTTATTACCACGTGGAGCGCTCCTACGGTTCATTTCAGCGGACCATTCAACTGCCTGTTGATGTCGATCGCGAGAATGCGCAGGCAGCATTCAAGAACGGGGTGCTCAGCATTATCCTTCCCAAGACGAAGGAAGCGCTGCAGCAGGCAAAAAAGATCGAGATAAAGGCGGAATAAGAACCCGACATATAGAAGCCAGGAAGACGAGAGGTAGCTTTCCCCTTCTCGGTGATGTGTTTCCATGAAGCGACCACGGCGTAAGCGCAGTAAGAGCATTTCTGTCTGGTGTCATGATTCTTTACATGACTAAACTGAGCGGATTCATTGAAAAAGATCCCGCACGTGTCGGCATGGTGTCGGAAAACCTTACAACCACAAGTGTACCGGCAGCCACCAGCCCGGTTCTTGCTTTAAATGAATCCCATGTAATGACGCGTGGTTACGACGAATTATATCTTTGTTTTTGACCTTGTTGTTCCTGGCATGCGGATTGCTTTGATAACCGTGTGATCCTTACGGCGAAGACATTATTTTTGGTCATCCTGGCCACAGCCGGAAGCCTTTTTGCCCTGAAGCTTATGTCGGTGCTTGTCCAGCACATGCGCATGTTATTTTTGCTGTAAGTGAAGTGGAAGGGCGAAAGACTGGAATGCCCGGGGAACGGTGAGGGTTAGGGGAACAATCGGGCATGTTCCTGCTTGACGCATTTGTCCATGAGGAACATGATGCCGTTTTTCTCGGCGACCGTTTTTGCCTCTTCGTTCACGATCCCGAGCTGCAGCCAAATGGCCTTCGGTTTGATCTTGATCGCTTCTTCGACGACGGGGAGCACCTTTTCCGCCCTCATGAAGATGTCCACTATGTCCACTTGCTCCGTGATTTCCGAGAGGGACTTGTAACACTTCTC
>MVRP01000386.1 GCA_002067405.1 Syntrophorhabdaceae bacterium PtaU1.Bin034
CAGAACAAGGCTCACCGCAAGAAGAATGCAGATGAGGACAAGGAGAAAGAACAAGCGGTGTGAGATACGATGGAGGTCGCCGACAAAATCCATGAGGTGACCGATATCTGCGCCCTTCGTGCCGACGATAAGCCTTAAAGGCCGGGCGAGCCGCATCACTTTAATGCTCAAATAGATCACGAGAAGCGATATGGCTATCCAGAGCGCACAATCGACAGCAGCAAGACTGAAATACTTTGCGTCGCTCACTGCTATAAGGGCTTCCGGGTCCAGGAAGGAGAGAACGATGTAGGCGACGAGCAACACGCCCGCGGTCAGTATAGCCTTTCCAAGCCTCGTCAGGTGGCCGGACAGCCCCGCCAGCTGCCTGTTTTCCGCTTCTGAGAATTCATAGCTTCTTCCCTCTTCCACTTCTATCATGACAGTTGTCCCCTCCCCGGTCTCTCGCTCCCGCGAGAACGGCAGCGAGCAAAGGCTTTCACGCAGTGTAGCACATGAAACAGCGCAGTGAAAACGAAGAAATTTGAAGATGGCCATGCACGGGATTTTCCGCCTTGAGTTTCATCTTTTTCGGCCCTACATTTCATGAAAGAACAAAATCAACCACGAAGGTCCGGACCGGGCATGACCATAACCTGACGGGAACGCAAGCCTGAGGCGGAAATGGACAGACGGTTTTGTAGGTTAAGGGTTTTGATTCTCGCGGCTTCTATCCTTTTCGCAACGCCGGTCGTCTCCCTCGCCGGAAGCGCGACAAGCAGGTGGGATGCGCGTCTCGGCGGCATGGTGAAGTTCGACTATGGATACGCGACCCAAGCGGTAGGAGCGGATGCGGATTTTGCCCAGAGAAAAAGCCGGCTTGGCGCAGAAAATGCGTTGGATGAGACTTCCAACCAGTTTTGGGCAGCCGGCGAGACGCGGCTTAACATCCTGATCAAGGGACCCACGGCGAAGGGAGCAAAGACATCGGCCTTCGTGGAAGGCGATTTCAGGGGCCAGTATTCCGATTCTACTTACGGGAATTTCAACCTGCGCCACGCCTACATGAAGCTGGACTGGCCAAAGACAAGCGTCGTGATCGGCCAGACCTGGCAGCCCTGGGGCATTTTTCCCAATCTGTGGCTCCTCAAATACGACGAGGACGGCCCCTACAACCGGGGAATAAGGATACCTCAGATCACGGTCAACCAGAAGCTGTCGAGGGATTTTTCGATCAAGGGCGGCATCACGAGCCCGTCGACCGCGCTCGGCTCCGAGCAGGGAAGTAACATAGTGAGCAGCAACACCACAAGCAACTGGCCGGACTTTGCAGGAGAACTCGTCTGGGCGACCGACCGCTATGGAAGAATAGGGCCCTGGCCGTTTGAGCTGGCCGCGGGCGGATTGATCGGCAGCCGGAAGGTTATCTACGACCGGGCAACGGGCATTGTGGTGCCGGACCAGGAACTCTTCAACCCCGGCGGCGTTCCGGGAGGCTCCTTCGGCAACAAGAGTGTCACCGTGTGGGCGGTCTCCCTGAGGGGCTTTGTACCGATAATCCCGGAAAGAGGGATCGGAAAGCGGGCAAATGCTCTCGGTCTCGTCTTCGCGGCCTTTACGGGACAGTACATCACCAACTATGCCACCCTCGGCACCGGCATCTATAATCGGGATGCCGCCGGCCGGCCTGTCTTTATCGGTCCGGTGGTGACCGGGGGATGGGCCCAGCTGATGTACTACATCACTGATAAGCTTTCGATCAGTGGGCATGCGTCGTACTCGGTTTCCAACATGAGCGTGCCCCTTCGGCGTGCTCAGCCGAATGCGGTGTTCAAGGCGGAACGATATGTGGCAAACGTGGTTTATGACTTGAACGCCGCCATCCGTTTCGGGGTTGAGGGAAGCTACGTTTATACCCGCTATTCCGCCCCTTTCAATGGCCTCGCCGACTGGGGCAGCTTTTATTCGGCGCGCTTCGCCGCCTATTATTTCTTCTAGCGGCCCGTTATGTCCTTTCTTGAGAAGAGAACGCGAGAAGGGGTGTCAGAACATCTCGCTGTCGATCCGCGTAATCCCCTCCTCCTTCGCTATCCGTATCGCTTCCCTGAATTCCTCCCGGGTGATTCTCCTTGAGAGCGGCGAATCGGGCGGAATAAGATCGCCGCAGGGGAAATATTGATTCATGATATTAACGTACGTGTTCTTCGATATTTCAGTGGCGAGAAAGCGCATTGCCTCGCGCGTGCCTGCGAGCCCTTCCGGCAGAACAAGATGACGGACTAATAGGCCCCGCTGCGCTATGCCGTTCTCATCCATTGTGAGATCGCCCGTCTGCCGGTGCATCTCCTTGAGCGCCGCCTTCACCACCTCCGGGTAATCACGCGCTTGCGAGTACTTCTCTGCTATCTCGCTTCTCACGTACTTGAAATCGGGCATGTAGATGTCAAAGATACCATCGAGAAGCTGCAATGTCTCGTCAGAATCGTACCCGCCGGTGTTGTAAACCAGCGGCACTGACAGGCCCGCCTCGACGGCCTTCGGCAGGGCCTTCAATATGTGCGGAACAAAGTGGGACGGGCTGACAAAGTTGATGTTGTGACAGCCCCTTTCCTGAAGTGCCACCATCATCCGGCTGAAGTCATCGAAAGAAACGGCCTCGCCCTCTCCAAGACGGCTGATCGAATAGTTCTGGCAGAAAATGCACCCGAGATTGCAGTAGGTCATGAAGATCGTGCCCGAGCCGCCCCGGCCGACAAGGGGCTTCTCCTCCCCAAAATG
>MVRP01000387.1 GCA_002067405.1 Syntrophorhabdaceae bacterium PtaU1.Bin034
ATAATTCTGGCAACTGCATTGACCGGTCTTTCCGGATGCTCCAGGGGTCCGGAAGACGCGAATGCGAAAGCCCTGCGTACCATCGTGACGTCGGACACCATTCTGTCCGGCATGGTAGCCGCGCTCCTGCCGCCTCATCGTTATTCAGTGGAAGCCATACTTCCTCCGGGGCAATGTCCGGGCCACTATGATGTGAAACTGTCCGATATCGAGAAGATGAGAAAGGCCGACCTGATTGTTTCATTCATGGGCATGCCGTATATGGACAAAGCTGGACAGGGCGGCGGAACGCAGCTTCTCGTGGACACCCATGGCCGCAACTGGATGGTCCCGGATTCCTATCTCCACGGCTTGGACTTCCTCGCCGACCGGCTTTCGGAGCGATACCCCGACGACAAAGACGGGATCGCACGCCGGAGGGACGAGGCGGCCCGCCGGGTGAGAGCGGACGCGAACGCCCTTAAGGAAAAGATCAAAAAGGCGGGGATGGCCGGGAAGGCGGTCATTGTCTCCTCCATGCAGAAAGAGACCCTCCGGTGGATGGGTTTCTCCGTGGTGGGCGAATACGGGAGGCCGGAGGCGATGTCTGCACGAGAGGTCGTGCATCTTTCGAGAATCGGAAGGGACCGGCACGCGGTGCTCGTGGTGGATAATCTTCAATCCGGACCCGACGCGGGGAAGGGGATTGCCGCGTCCCTGGGTGTTCCTCATGTGGTTCTCACCAATTTCCCATCGGAAAAAGGCTATCTGGCCACACTGGCAGAGAATGTCAACTCCGTGCTGGCGGCGGTCCGGAAATGAAGGAGGATCGCCCTGCGGGGCCATTATAAGATGAATGAGTATGTCATAGAACTCGAAGGGATAACCGTCCGAAAAACCAACGGCCTGCTACTGAACGGCGTCAGCCTTAAGGTGTCGCGCAACGAGTTTGTCGGGATCATCGGCCCCAACGGCGCCGGAAAAACAACCCTTCTCAACGTCATAGCCGGGTTCGAGAGGTTCGAGGGCGCTCTCACGCTTTTTGGCCGCCGCGAATCGTGGAAACGTGCCCGCAAGACACGCCTGAGAATCGGCTACGTTCCCCAACAGTTCCTCGTCGATCCGGCCTTTCCCATTCTCGCGCTGGAGGCCGTGATTACAGGCGCAACGGGCCGGCTCGGACTGTTCCGCTCCGCCGGCACGCACGAGAAACAAAAAGCGATGAGGCTCATGGAAATGATGCGGGTAGCCCACCTTGCGGACAGGCCGCTGGGCCAGCTTTCCGGCGGCGAGCGGCAAAAGATATCCCTGGCCAGGGCCATTCTCCAGCAACCCGACATCCTTCTCTTCGACGAGCCGACCGCAAATCTTGACATAGCGGTCCAGAAGGAGGTCCTGAACCTCATAGGCGAGATCCACGCGCAGGAAAACCTGACCCTCCTCTTCGTCACCCACGACTTCAATATGCTTCCGGCCGCGATGAGGCGGGCCGTTCTGCTGAATCACGGGACGACGGTATTTGACGGCGACATGGGCACGGCGATGTCGGGTGAGAGCCTGAGCAGGCTCTTCCGGTACCCGCTGGAGACGTTTGAACGCAACGGTAAGAGGTTTGTGTCCTATGGCTGAGCATCTGGCAGATTTCCTTGCCTGCTCGCCTGTCCAGCGTGCCGCTGTTGCGTGCGTGCTGTGCGGCGCAAGCTGTTCGCTCCTGTCCGTGTTTATCGTGCTGATGAAGATGCCCCTCATCGGCGTTTCCATGTCCCACGCCGCTTTTGCGGGCGCCGTAGGAGGAATGCTGCTCGGCCTCAACCCCGTTTTCACCGGCTTCATCGTGTGCCTCCTTGCTGCGGGGGTGCTCGGCCCCCTTTCGGATCGCACGGACATAGCCCCCGAGAACCTGCTCGGCATCATGTTCTCATTTCTCATGGGGCTTGCCTTCCTCGGCATGGGGGTGCTCACGAGAACGAAAGCGGGTGCCCTTAACCTCATGTGGGGAAGTCTCCTGTCCCTTTCCGGGACGGACATGGTGATACTGGCGCTTATCACCGTGCTCCTCGTGCTTTTCGTGCTGCTGTTTTTCAAGGAGATCCGCTCCGTCCTGTTCAACAGGAAGCTCGCCGGGGCGAGCGGCGTGCCGGAGAAGGCGATCTATTATGCCTTGCTGTTTCTTACCGGGGCCGTGGTATCGTCGAACCTTGCGACCGTGGGCGGCCTCCTCATCTTTGCGTTGCTCGTGCAGCCCGGGGCCACCGCGCTTCAGTTAACGTACAACCTGAAACACTTCTTCATCATTTCTGCGGCATCGGGGATCGGCGCCTGCGTCCTCGGCCTCGTCGCCTCGTACCTCTTCGATCTTCCTTCGGGGGCCGCAGTGGTCCTGATGGCAACAGCGATCTTTGCCGCGGCGTATGTTTTTTCGCCGAAACGGCGTATGGCAAAACTAAAGAGTAAGGAGCTTCTCCATGAACATGACACCCGATGACATCTACCGGACACGAAAGGAGTTCTTCAACGACCATGCAGCGAACTGGCAGGATATGTGGTACAAGGACCATTTGACCGGCCGTGACGACAAGCATGCGAAAGACTTCGATCGCCTGTTTTCACTCCTGCCTTTGAAGCCCGGAGACCACGTGTTGGACGTCGGGTGCGGGACGGGCGTGCTGGTCCCCTTCATCCTCGAACGTATCACCCCAACCGGAATGCTCCACGAGCTGGACTTCGCCGAGAAGATGATAGAA
>MVRP01000388.1 GCA_002067405.1 Syntrophorhabdaceae bacterium PtaU1.Bin034
GGGATCAACGGGCATCTGGGAACTCTTCATCCCCGGCCTTCGGGAGGGCACTATATACAAATTCGAAGTGAAATCGAGATATAGAGGTTATCTTGCGGAAAAGGCCGACCCATACGCCTTCTATTCGGAGATGCGGCCGAAAACGGCGTCAATAGTGTGGAATCTCGACAAGTATGCCTGGACCGATGAAGAGTGGATGAAAGAAAGGCAGGAAAAGAACATTTTTGAAGCACCCGTGTCAATTTACGAGGTACACCTCGGCTCCTGGAGAAGAGTCCCGGAAGAAGGCAATCGATGGCTCACCTATCGTGAGCTTGCACGGACGCTCGTTCCCTACGTAAAAGACATGGGGTACACCCACGTAGAACTGCTGCCTGTGAGCGAGCACCCTTTGGATGAGTCATGGGGCTATCAGACGGTGGGATACTTTTCCGTCACGAGCCGCTACGGGACCCCCGAGGACTTTATGTATCTCGTTGATCAGTTCCACAAGGCCGGAATAGGCGTGATTATCGATTGGGTCCCTGCCCACTTCCCGAGAGATGCACACGGTCTCGCCTATTTCGACGGTACCGCCTTATATGAGCACGAGGATCCGCTCAAGGGCGAGCACCGCGATTGGGGTACGCTCATATTTAATTACGGAAGAAACGAAGTAGCCAATTTTCTCATATCAAACGCCCTTTTCTGGCTCGACAAATACCATATCGACGGACTTCGGGTAGACGCAGTCGCTTCCATGCTCTACCTCGATTATTCAAGAAAGCCGGGTGAGTGGATCCCGAACCAGTTCGGCGGGAACGAGAATCTGGAAGCCGTCGCCTTTCTCAAGCGCTTCAACGAAGTAGTTCATCATTTCCATCCCGGCGTTCTCACGGTGGCCGAAGAATCAACGGCATGGCCGGCTGTATCGCACCCGACCTACCTTGGAGGACTCGGCTTCAGCATGAAATGGAATATGGGGTGGATGAACGACATCCTCCAGTACTTCTCCGACGATCCCATTTACCGGAAATATCACCAGAACAAGCTCACCTTTGCCCTTCTCTACGCCTTTACGGAAAATTTCATTCTCGTGCTCTCCCATGATGAAGTTGTCTACGGCAAAAGGTCGCTCCTCGACAAGATGCCGGGTGATTTCCAGCAAAAATTTGCCAATCTTCGGCTGCTCTACTCGTATATGTTCGCCCAGCCGGGAAAGAAGTTACTTTTTATGGGTGGAGAGATCGGACAATGGTGGGAATGGAATGCCAACACCAGCCTTGACTGGCACCTTCTGCAACACGAGCCGCATCGGAAGCTTCAGGCTTTCGTCAAAGACCTCAATGGCCTGTATAAAAAAGAAGCGCCCCTGCACGAGGTGGACTTCTACCACGAAGGTTTCGAGTGGATCGATTTCGCCGATTACGAGCGAAGCGTCGTCTCCTTTATCAGGCGGGCAAAAGACAAGGAGGACTTTCTCGTTTTCGTCTTCAACTTCACGCCGGTCAGGAGATACAACTACCGGGTAGGGGTGCCGAAATGGGGTTTTTATAGGGAGATCATGAATAGCGATTCAGAGATTTACGGGGGAAGCAATACAGGCAACCAGGGAGGAAGGCATGCGGAATCGATCTGGTGGCATAACCGCCCTTACTCCGTGAGCCTGGATCTACCTCCACTGGGTGCCATAGTTCTTAAACCCGCTTAGAGGCTGTCTTCTTTAGCAATAGACCTGTCTTGTCGGGTGAGACTTCGTCTTCGCACATAAGACAAAATATCGCCCCTGATCGTGGTTTAATGTATGTAGTTAAAGACACTATGGCCCCGACGTCAGGGCTTTTTTCTTAGCAACGGACCTACAACCATAGCACGGTTCCCGGCCTGATCCCCATTATTTCCCGGTGCCTCAGCTTGGCACGTTTCTTGTAGTTCATCGGTTATCATCAATAATTTTAAGGAGTAACAGCATGCCGGGTGAGCCAGCCCTCTTTGCGGCTGTCCTTTTTATTAGCTACCTGATGTTATCGTACTATCGGGATTAATCGCATCGACAAACATGCCTTCAATGCCGCGTGATGTTCCCGGCATGTCTACTCGCGCTCTATTCGAAACCGTTCCAAAATCAGTTCCGCCTCGTGCAGAAAGGCCCCGGCGATTCGCTCATCACGCGTCACCGTGAGGATTTCGTCCGAGTAAAGGCTGGGTTCATACCAGTTGTATGATCCTGTAATGACCGCGTCGCCGTCGATCACGGCAAACTTATGGTGAAGCGGGGAGTAGATGCTCTCCCAGTAGTAGACAGAGAAGACCTCCATCCAGGCGTCCTTCAGGCAGCGCAGCGGTTCCTTCAACGGCCGTTGGAAGTCTTTATCCCATGGCTCGGGAAGCGGACCCCCGTGGGCCATCATCCCGTTCACAATAATGCGTACCCTGACCCCTCTGTTCCGCGCCCTGATGAGCGCTTCGATCACATCCATTTGACTGCCATTCCCATGAGCTCCGTGAGCTCTCCCGACGATTCTCGACAGGTCGAACATGCAGACGGTGATGGAATGCCTTGCGTTCGCGATTTCGGAAATGATCGCGTCCTGCGGCCAAAAGCTTGAGCCGTTGACATTATAAGCGCCGAAGCTATAGTACTGGTTGTAACGGTCCCTCGGCTCGGCTTTCCGCGCTATCCTGTGCCCGTACCTTATCGCCCCGTAGATCGATGAGTAGAGAAGAGAT
>MVRP01000389.1 GCA_002067405.1 Syntrophorhabdaceae bacterium PtaU1.Bin034
GTCGACTTTCGAGAAGGGACCGCCCTGACGCAGAACGTGGTGGAGGCCATGCGCCTTTCCGGAGCAAGCGACCTGGTCTATGCTTCCGGGAGCGGCGTATATGGAGACGCGGGCGAGCAGCCCGTGGGGGAGACATTTGCCCCCATGGAGCCCGTGTCGACCTACGGTGCGTCGAAACTGGCGGGTGAGGCATTGATTTGCTCCTATTGCCACATGTTCGGGATGATGGCCCGGGCGTATCGCTTCGCCAATGTGGTGGGAGGGGGGCAGACGCACGGGGTGGGGTTTGATTTTACCCGGCGGCTCCTTGCCGACCCGTCGCGGCTCAGGATTCTCGGCGACGGGTATCAGAGCAAGTCCTATATCCACGTCGATGACGTGTTGGACGCCATTTTTCATACGGCGTCCCACGCGGCGAAGCCCTTCGATGTGTATAACGTGGCCACGGGAGACTACATCACCGTGCGGGAGATCGCCGACCTGTCGGTGGACCTGGCAGGGCTGCGCCGCGAGACGGTGTCGTATGAATTCACCGGCGGGGACCGCGGCTGGAAGGGCGACGTGCCGGTGGTCCGGTTCGATATCTCCAAGATATTAAAGACAGGGTGGCGGCCGAAACGGGGGTCGCGCGATGCCCTGGCCGATGCGATCCGGGAAATGCTGGCCCGCGCACGGAGTGGAGCGCTATGACCATTTCCGAAAGTTCCGATCCCGGTCTCCAAATCGTTCTCCCCGATATCGATGAGCCTGACCCGGAGATCAGCATCGTCATTCCCGCCCTGAACGAGTCCCTCACCATCGGCGAGTTCGTGGCCTGGTGCCACGAGGGATTGCGGAAGGCGGACATCAAGGGCGAGATAGTGATCGTTGACAGCTCGACGGACAACACCGGGGCCATTGCTTCGGCGGCCGGCGCCCGGGTCCTCAAGGTCCCGAAAAGGGGCCTCGGCCGGGCTTACATAGACGCCCTGCCGTTCATCCGCGGCAAGTACGCCATATTGGGCGACTGCGACCTCACCTATGATTTCCGTGAGCTTGAGCCGTTCGTAAAGGAACTTCGCAACGGTGCGGACTTCGTGATGGGGTCGCGTTTTCGCGGCTACATCGAGCCGGGCGCCATGCCTGCCCTCCACCGCTATTTCGGCACGCCCTTGACGACCTTTCTCCTGAACTTCATCTACAAATCATCCTACTCGGACATCCACTGCGGCATGAGGGCCCTCACCACGGACACATTCCGGCGATTGAACATTCAGTCGCAGTCATGGGAGTATGCGTCCGAAATGGTTTTGAAGGCCGCGCGAATGAAGATGAGGATCGCGGAGGCGCCCATCCGTTTTTATAAGGACAGGGAAGGGCGGCTCTCCCATCATAAGCGGTCGGGCTGGTTCTCGCCCTGGCATGCGGGCTGGATCAACCTCAAAGCAATGTTCCTGAACGCGCCGGAGTTTTTTCTTTTCAGGCCGGGAGGTTTGCTCTTTTGCCTGGGGTTCTTGCTGACGCTCGTCACGGCCTTCGGTCCCATAAAGATCGGTCCTATAACACTGAGCCTCCATTGGATGCTGCTCGGCCTGACCCTGGCGGCAGTGGGTTCCAGTGCTCTCCAGCTCGGCATATTGGCACGGGTGCGCAACAATTTCGATCCTTCGTTTACGAGACGCGCCCGGAAGGTCCTCACGTACGACCGCGGAACTCTGGGCGGGCTCGCCATGTTCCTGGTCGGGACCGGCTTCGCGGCCACTGCCCTGGTCGCCTATCTCATGGGCGGGCTGGCCCTGCACAACATTCAATATGCCTCGGTTTTCGGCCTGCTGCTGATCATCCTCGGCTTCCAGCTCTTTACGTTCACACTGGTGTTCGAACTGATGTTGTACGACAGGAAATAGTGTCAAATTGAAGGTGAAATCACCATGATCATCACCCGTAGCCCTCTAAGAATTACCCTCGGCGGAGGCGGTACCGATCTGCCCTCATACTATCGCCACCATGAGGGGTTCCTGATCGCCGGGGCCATCAACAAGTATGTCTATGTGACCGTGACGCGTCCCTTCAAGGAGGCTATCTACCTCAAGTATTCCAGGCTGGAGCACGCGGCGTCGGCGGAAGAAATCAGCCACCCGATTATCCGCGAGGCGTTGCGCATGCAGAACCTGCGGACACCGCAGATCGAGATCACCACCCTGGCCGACATCCCGGCAGGCACCGGCCTGGGGTCCTCGGGCAGTTTTACGACGGCCTTGCTCAAGGCGCTTTACGCGCACCGCCGCCGGATGATCCACCCCAGGGAGCTGGCGGAACTGGCCTGCCATATCGAGATCGACCGGCTTTGCGAGCCCGTGGGCAAACAGGACCAGTATATCGCCGCCTATGGCGGCCTCACCTGTTTCACCTTCCACAAGGATGACAGCGTGACCGCTGTGCCGCTCAAGTTATCCATGGACACCATGTTTGATCTAGAAGAGAATATCCTCCTTTTTTTCACAGGCTATTCCCGCAGCGCCGGCAGCATCCTCCAGGACCAGAACGAGCGCACCAAGAGCGGTGACGACGAAATGCTCTCGAACCTGCATTTCGTCAAGGAACTCGGCCTCCGGAGCAAGGAGGCGCTGGAGAGCGGCGATACCGCGAAATTCGGCGAGCTGATGCACCGCCACTGGGAGCACAAAAGGGAGCGTTCCGGCAACATGAGCAACGGCGTGATCGA
>MVRP01000390.1 GCA_002067405.1 Syntrophorhabdaceae bacterium PtaU1.Bin034
TCCTCCAATCCGTAATACCGTCCCTGCTGCGGGCGGCGGTCAGGAGCGAAATCCCCCTACGGTCCTCGACGCGCAAAAGAAGCAGGGTGTCACCGTTGACTATCGTCGCCCCTGCATTGAATGCGGAATTGGTAAGGAAGGGAATGTCTCGCGCCCGGATGATAGGATTCCCCGGGTAGCGTGTGAAGATATCTTGAAACTCGCTATTGCTTCCAACGACATCTCTGCTATCGTCCATTTTCAGAACTCCAGATCCAGAACTAGGGGCGTGCCGGTCCTGTCGGCCTTGCGCGTCAGTCTGTAGGCCTCGTTGTATTGTCTTGCCACCACCTCCCAGGAAACGACATGATCGAGATAGTGTCTGAGGTTTTCCCCCAATTCGAGGCGGAGCCCCTCATCAAGGGCCAGTTTGATTACCTTCTTCTTGAGCATATCTTTTGTCGTAAAGAGGAGACCGCCCTCGCTCTCCAAGGTCTGGGCGGTCAAGCCCTCCATTGGGGCTGTGGTGATGTACGGTTTGTTGAGCGCAATGATGCGGGCCAGGGTGCCGGATTGAGTCTCATCGGTTGAGGGCAGGACGATGAAATCGCATATGGCCATCATTTTGTAGTAATCGTCACCCCTCGGTATGAACTCGTGGTAATGGGCAAGACCTTTTCCCGCAAGCACCTCGACCTCCGATTTCCATTCTTCATAATCCCGCCGGTGGTTCGGGTCACGCATGGCGCCCGCGGCCAGCAGGTCCCAATCCTGGCCGCTACGCTCCTTTATTTCGTCGTGGATGGCTTCCCACATGGAAAGCAGTATGTCCCAACGCTTGTTCGACTGAATCCATCCGATCATGCCTACCACGTGGTCGGCGAGGCCGATGTCCTCGAGACCGAACTGACGCCTCAGGTCCGGTATCTCATGGACCCCCCAACGCTTGTCGGGCCGCGCGCCGTGAGGAACCACCATCACGTTTCGAGGCGTAGGCCACCCTCTGCCGTGAAACGTCCAATCGAGCCGCCATTTCTGATAATGGCACTTGAACAGCACCACGTGACTTCTCTGACATACTTTATAGATGAAGTCCGCCTCGAAGTCGGTGAGCCTCCCGTGGACGGTATGGGGCTCCACCACGATAGGAGCGCCACCGATCGCTTCAAGCAGATTGATGAATCCGGCATTCCCGTCCCCCATCCCCCTCGGATCGCGGTATTCGTAAAGGCCGTATTCATGTTCTATGTGGACAGCATAAGGGTCGAGCTTTTGGACCTTGTCGGCCACCGGCTTCCACCAGTCGCTCCTGGTCATGTCGATAATCGGGAAGACACCCTCCCCCGCACAGTCCGTGTGGCTGATTACAACCACCTCCCGGTCGGGGTTGGCCTTTTGAATGAACTCCCGGGCCTCCTCGCAGAATGTCGCTATGCCGCACAGTCTTGGGGGGTAGGAGCTGATCATGACTATGGGTTTACCCGACATTGAGGGCCTCCGTCGAAGCATCCTGCTCCACCTGCGCCGTAGCCGCCACTGAAATCTGTCTGCTCCGAAGTTCGTTGATGTTGAGGAGCGACAGAAAACAGGCCAGGGTAGATTCTGCACCCTGATTCCGATTCGGCCCGTCCGCGTGAAGCCCGTCGCAACAGCCGCCTGTTCGGTGATCATAAAGGGGTACGCTCAAGTCATTTCGCCCCAGAAACCATTCCAGACAATGCTGGGCGTGGACGAGCCACTTCTGATTTTCAGTGACCCGGTACGCCTCGCAGCAGGCATCGATCATTTCCTGCGCCTCGATGGGCTGCTGATCGAAACGTGCTTTTTCGCGGCCACGGGTATACCAGCCCTTGCAGCCTACCGGTATGAAATGGTCTTTTTCACCGGTTTGAATCTCCATGAGCCATTCGAGACTGGTCAGACCTGCCTCCAGCATGTCGGCATTACGCAGCGAATAACCGGACATGATGAGGGCCTGCGCGATCTTACCGTTGCCGTAGGCGACGATATCTTCTATCCAGGGCCAATCGCCGCATGCGTTCTCACGGTATTGGCGAAACAGTTTGTCTGCAAGCGTTTCCCGGATTCGCCTTACCTCGCTGTCCCCGCCGAATTGGCGGAGATAGGCATGCATTCCGATCAGGGCGTAGGCCCAGGCCCTGGGAGAGGTGAAGTTGGTCAGCGCCCTCAGCCCGTTTTCAAAGAGATTCCCTGCCGCAGCCCTGAAATCCTCCGATGTCGTGAGGGCTACCGCTTCTCCAAGGCCCCATATGGCGCGACCGTGGCTGTCCTCGGACCCTTCTTCTTCGAGCCAGCGACGGTCGTAACCCATGAAGTTGCGGAACCGGCCAGTCTCCTCGTTGAACGCGTGGTGGAGGAAGCTTATATAGATGCAGGCGAAGTTGGTCAGCGCTTCGTTGTCCGCTATCATATCCTGGGCCATGAGTGCGGCGATCAACGCCCTGGCATTGTCGTCGGTGCAGTAGCCGTAACGACGGTCCGGGACAATGAACTTCGCGTGCTGAATGATCCCTACATCGTCGGTGAGCCGCATGATATGATCGAGTCTCGGTCTTGGTGTTTCGCGGGGCGTCGCTGCCACGGTCTTCGCCCGGAAGACGGGCCGTGGTGAACTTTCCCTCTCCTCTTTGGCCTCGCGGAAGACCTCGAGATATCTTCGGGCCACCTCCTTCCAGACCATTTCACGACAGAAGGTG
>MVRP01000391.1 GCA_002067405.1 Syntrophorhabdaceae bacterium PtaU1.Bin034
CAAGCTGTTTCTCGAGAACGTCACCATGCTCTGCGTGACCCATGACGTCTTTCTGGCCAAGTATATTTCCGACAGCATCATCTTCATGGACAGAGGGGTTGTCGTTGAGGAGGACATCGCCGAGAGGCTGTTTTATGACCACGCGAACGACGTCGTCCGTGAGTTTTTCAAGACCGTCGTTGACCTGAGATGACGCCATGGGCTCTTTCATCAACGATATAACCGCCTTCATGCCCCAGATATTGAACGGCCTCAAGAACACGGTGATGCTCATGGCAATTATTTCCGTGACCGGCTTTCTTGGCGGCATAGCGGTCTTCTACATGAAGATCAACGGGGGCAGGATCAGCCGGAGGATGACCGGGAGTTTCATATCGTTCTTTATAGGCACCCCTCTCCTCGTTCATCTCTTTCTCATGTACTACGGGCTTCCGCAATTGGGCATCCGCATGTCCCCCCTTGCTATCTCGGTTATCGGTTTTACGTTGAACGTTTCCGCCTATAACGCCCATTATCTCATGACCGCATTCAACGGCCTGGACGCAGCGGAGATTGAGGCAGCCAGGGCGCAGGGTTTTACCACATCCGAGATATTCTTCTTCATCATCCTCCCTCAGGTCCTGCGTTTCTCGGTCCCTTCCCTCACGAATCAAATAATACAGAACCTGAAGGACACATCGGTGGCCTTCCTGATCCAATATCAGGATTTCTTTGTCGCAGTCCAGGAACTTGCCGCGACGAATTTCGAATTCTTCAGGGCTTACACTATGGCCGGATTCGTCTACCTTGCGATGGTCTCAGTGATCGTCCTGGGAGCGCGGCGGCTTGAGCGGCACATCATCCTCCCCGGGTTCGGCTCTTAAAGATATTAACAAGATAACAACGTCCTCTTTTGAACTATGATTCATTCTACCAGGATGTCGTCTCCTCATTGGTCTGATCAGGGGGTCAAATCTTTACGGGAAGAAATGTAAGCCCGGGTCTATGGGCGAGTGCCTGAAGTGATTGCGACCCCGGAACGTCTCATTGTGTAACCGGAGAAACGAAGCCGTCATCCTGCAATCCTTCGATTAGACAAGGGCGCCGCCCCTCATTTTTCGATCCCCGTCTTTGCCCATCACCTTGACATGAAGGAGTTCCATTCATAAACTGCGAATGTCGGAAAAACCGGGAGGCATGGGTCTCTGTTCCTGACCCGGGGGAGAGACGGACCGGAATGTTTTCCGGTTTTCTTCTTTTTCGCATTTCCGGACTCATATCGGGCCGACTGCTTTTTGAGCGTCTTTCATGAGGGTCGAGACAACGCTTTCCGGGCACCACAGGATCGAAGCGATCGACATGGTTCGCGGCCTCGCCGTGATGGTCATGCTTCTCGATCATACGCGCCTGTTTTTCCATAACGCTTCTCTGCACATCGATCCCACAGACTTGTCCAGGACTTCCGCGGCGCTCTTTCTGACACGGTGGATCACGCACCCCGTCGCACCGATCTTTGTGTTTCTTGCCGGAACTGCGGCGTTCCTTAGGACAGAACGTGGAAAAACAGAGCACCGGCTCTCCCGCTTTCTCCTGACCCGCGGCCTGTGGCTGGTAGTTCTGGAATTCACCATCGTCCGGCTTGGCATCAACTTCAATTTTGACTACCACAGGTTTTTTGGCTCTATGCAGGTAATATGGGTCATAGGCGTCTCGATGATGCTCCTGGCGCTCCTCGTCCGCCTGCCTGCAGCCGTCGTTGCGGCCGTGGGCATTGTAATGATAGGCGCCCATAATCTGCTCGACGGCATTCATGTGGCCTCCTGGAAGGGACCAAGGAGTGCGGCGCCGGATTTGCTTGATGTGATCTGGCTGGTGCTACATCAGCCGGGCGCCTTCATACTCTGTCCCTATCCCTGTCCACGGATTTTTGTGCTTTATCCTCTTATACCGTGGGTCGGGGTCATGGCTGCGGGCTTCGCGTTTGGCGCTGTTTATCGCCTCCATGCCGAACGCCGCCGCCGGTTTCTGATATGGACCGGTCTTGCCCTGATGTCGGCGTTCGTTGTGCTGCGAACGTTCAATATTTACGGTGATCCCCAGCCATGGCAGGCGCAGACAAGTTCGCTTTTCACGATCTTTTCCTTCCTCGATGTCACAAAATATCCGCCTTCCCTGCTCTTCCTTCTCATGACGCTCGGTCCCGGTCTTCTTATCCTTGCCCTATTTGAACGGGTACGTCCGGGGAAATGGGGCACCGTCCTGTCGACGTTCGGCAAGGTCCCTCTTTTTTTCTATCTCCTTCAGTTTTTTGTTGCTCACGGCCTTGCGGTGCTGGCGGGCTTCGTTGCGGGACAGCCGATCGCTTATCAGTTCGCACCTTACCGCAAGGCTCCTCCGGGGGTGGGCTTCGACCTTTGGGTGGTTTATCTCTTCTGGGTAGTCGGTCTCGTGATGCTCTACCCCGTGTGCCGGTGGTTTGCAGCCCTTAAGAAGCGGAGACGGCGGGACTGGTGGTTGAGCTACCTGTGACGCCTCAGAGGGGCATGGAAGCAGAGGAGCGACGCGAGCCAGCGGCTTAATGCCTTTTCCTTTTTAAGGGGGAGGCATGGAAGCAGAGGAGCGACGGCGAACAGGCATTTTCTCCTCTGCACCCCATCTCCTCCGCACCTCTGCATAGCAAGGGGCGACGCGAGCC
>MVRP01000392.1 GCA_002067405.1 Syntrophorhabdaceae bacterium PtaU1.Bin034
ATAGTCCTTCTGAGACCTCCCAGAATGGAGGATGGAAAGCCTCCCCGGTCACATACCGGCAAATTGGCGACCAGCGATCACGTTTCCAGCGCGGTCTTCAAGAGGGTGGGCGTGGTCAGGGTGAAAACCGCGGCCGATCTGTTCAATACCGCCCACGTCCTTTACTCGAAGCATTTACCACGGGGACCGAGACTGCTTGTAGTAACCAATGCAGGGGGCGTGGGCATCATGGCGGTGAACACGCTGCATGAGCTGGGCGGCAGGATTGCCAGGCTGTCCCCCGAGACCATCGAAAAGATGAAGACCCTCCTTCCCCCTTCATGGAAAGAGGGTCCTTCCGTTGACCTCTTCCGTGATGCGGACGTGGCGCGTTATGTCGACATTGTCAAGGTATGTCTCGATGATCAGGGGGTCGACGGAATACTGGTAGTCTTTACACCTCAGGGGGTGGCCAGGCCGGATGAGCTTGCCAGGGCTATTTCGGACATCGCCGGCAAGGCGTGGAAGCCGATCATCGCAACGTGGATGGGCGGCAGGGATACCCAGGAAGGCAGAGAGGTTTTTTTCCGCAACAATATTCCCACTTATGATACCCCTGAAGAAGCAGTCAGAACCTATCTCTACATGTACAACTATACCCGCAACCTCGAAATCCTCCATGAGACGCCCGCTGACGTCCCGGTTGACTCCGCGCCGCCCAAGAACACCCTGAAGGCGCTGATCAGAAAAGTCCTTGCAACGGGACGGACAGTGCTCACCGAGGAGGAGTCCAAGCGGTTCCTTACGAGCTATCGCATCCCGACTATCAAGACCCACATGGCCGCAAGCGTCGAGCACGCAGCGAGCATTGCGGCTGCAGAGGGCTACCCCGTGGCACTGAAAATAGTGTCTCCTGACATAAGCTACAAGACCGACGCGGGAGGCGTATCGCTCGGCATAAGCTCGGAGACGGAGCTGCGAGAAGAGTACGTCAGGCTCATGGAGAGGGTGCGCGCTTCTTGCCCTGAGAGCAGGATCTTGGGTGTGACCGTCCAGAAAATGATGGACAAGATCGACTACGAGGTCATTCTCGGGGCAAAGAGGGATGAAGAATTCGGAATGGTAATCCTCTTCGGCATGGGCGGCATAGGGGTGCAGATCTTCCAGGATTTTTCGATCGGTCTTCCGCCTCTCAATCAGGCGCTGGCCAGGAAACTCATGGAAGAAACACGGGTCTACAAGCTTCTTCAGGGATACAGAGGAAAAGCACCGGCCGACCTCGGCAAACTGGAAAAAATTGTGTTGAGCTTCTCGAGTCTCATCACGGATTTCCCGGAGATAATTGAAATGGACATCAACCCGATCGCTCTTTCAAACGGCGGGGCCGTTGCCCTTGATGCGCGCATCGCCCTTGATGCCGATTACCTGGACCGGACGTCTTCGACCCATCCGCACCTGATCATAAGCCCTTATCCAACCAGATACATCTCACACTGGAAATTGTCCGACGGCACCGACGTGCTTCTCAGGCCGGTGAGACCCGAAGATGAGCCCCTGCAGCACGAGATGCTGACAAGCCTCTCTGAAAAGACACTGAGAGAAAGGTTTTTCCAGATCATCCGGCGGATTACGCACGAGATGCATGTCCGTCTCTGCAACATAGACTACGAAAGGGAGATGGCTATAGTCGCAGAGATAAAGGAGGGCAACAAACGAAAGCTCGTGGGGATAGGAAGGCTTATCCTTGAGCCCGACCTGAAAAAGGGCGAGTTCGCCGTGCTCGTTCACGACAGTTATCAAGGCAAAGGACTCGGTTTCAAGCTCGTCGACACGGTTATAGGCATTGCTCACGAAAAGGGCCTTGAGGAAATATACGGTTACGTGCTTTCCGAGAACAGGAAGATGATCAACATGTGCCTCAAACTGGGCTGCAGCATCGAACCCCTCGAAGACGGCATTACAAAAGTCAGCCTCGCGCTCTAAAAAATCGGAAGTTGAGAAGGTAAGAAAATGAGAAGATAAGTTTTAGTTTTCAACTTCTCAACCTCTTCACTTCTCATCTTCTCAACTTCCCAACCTCTCATCTTCTGTCTTTCCAAATGTCCCCTCTAGGAGCTTGATCCCGGCTTCCAGCACCTCGTCAGGGGGGATGTCCAGACATTCCAGGTGGTTCGGACAGGTAAAGGCATAGCACGGGCTGCACGGCGTAGCTCTTCTGAGAAGCGCGCACGGAGCGACGCGCGGACGCCATTGCGATTCGCAGTCTGTGCCCGAATACAGCACGATGGCAGGCACCCGGAAGGCGTCCGCGAGGTGCATGGCAGAGCTGTTACATGTGAGGACGAGCTTGGCGCTCTTTACCAGGGCGGCCAGCTCGCCGACCGTGGTCATCCCGACAAGGTTTACGGCACGGCCGTCCAGCACGTTGAGCATTTCCCCGGACCCGGCCACGTCTTTGGTTGAGCCCGTGACTACCACCCGCAAGCCGGCGTGACGGGAGAGGTCACGGGCGGCAACGGCAAATCTTTCCGCCGGATAGGTCCTTGCCTGCGCGCTCGCCCAGGGGGCCAGAAGGAGGTAGGGTTTACTTTCGTCCAGGCCGTTCGCAGAGAGCAGTCTGTCTGCCGAGCTACGATTCAACTGGTTTATCTTGACATAGAGGTTCCTTTCCCGGGCCGGGAAACC
>MVRP01000393.1 GCA_002067405.1 Syntrophorhabdaceae bacterium PtaU1.Bin034
AGATAAAGTCCCTGAAGCCGGTGGGAATAATACTCTCCGGGGGACCCAGAAGCGTGACGGAGGCAGACGCCCCTGAATGCGATCCCGCCATATTTAAAACAGGTGCACCGATCCTCGGAATATGTTACGGCATACAATTGATTGCAAAGCTCCATGACGGGGAGGTCCAGAGATCGGAAAAACGCGAGTACGGGAGGGCCCATATTTTCATTGATACCACGGACGGGCTCCTGGAAGGCATGACCGACGGAGATACCATCTGGATGAGCCACGGCGACAGTATAATGAAGATGCCCACCGAATTCAAGGCCCTCGCCCACTCCGAGAACTCACCCTATGCCGCTATCAGGAATCAGGAGGGAAGTATTTACGGCGTCCAGTTCCATCCCGAAGTGCACCATACGCCCAAGGGCAAAATAATCCTGAAGAACTTCCTTTATAACATCTGCAAGGCCAAAGGCCTTTTTTCGACAAAATCCTTCATAGAAATGACCACAGAGAAGATAAGGAATGAAGTGGGGGACCTTAAGGTCGTCTGCGCACTCAGCGGCGGCGTCGATTCCTCGGTAGTGGCAACCCTCATCCACAGGGCAATAGGCGACAAACTTACCTGCGTGTTTGTGAACAACGGGGTGCTCCGCAAGAACGAGGGACAGGAGGTGCTCGAGCTCTTTAAGGACCGCCTTCACCTGAATCTCAGGTATGTCGATGGCTCAGACCGGTTCCTTGCCGCCCTCAAAGGTGTGAGAGACCCGGAGAGGAAGCGCAAGATCATCGGAAGGCTCTTTATCAAGATCTTCGAGGAAGAAGCGCGGCAGTTAGGCGACGTGCAGTACCTGGCCCAGGGAACACTCTACCCCGACGTTATCGAGAGCGTCTCTTTCAAGGGCCCTTCGGCCACCATCAAGAGCCATCACAACGTGGGCGGTCTTCCTAAGAGAATGAAGCTGAAGCTTATCGAGCCTCTCCGGGAATTGTTCAAGGATGAAGTGCGGGTGGTAGGGAGCGAGCTCGGCCTTCCCGATCACGTTGTTCATCGGCAGCCCTTCCCCGGCCCCGGCCTCGCAATCCGCATGATCGGCGAAGTCACGCCGGCGAGGGTGAAGATGCTTCAGGATGCGGACCACATCATCCGTGAGGAGATCGAGAGAAAAGACGGTTTTAAACACATATGGCAGTCATTCGCCATTCTCATCCCGATCAAGACCGTCGGCGTCATGGGGGACGAGAGGACCTACGCTCATGCAATAGCATTGCGGGCAGTGGAGAGCGAGGACGGCATGACTGCCGACTGGGCAAGGATACCGTACGAAGTCCTCGATACGGTTTCCCGGCGCATCATAAATGAAGTGCCCGGGGTCAACCGTGTTGTCCTGGATATCTCGTCAAAACCACCCAGCACCATAGAATGGGAGTAGATTGAGCGAATTCGTCCACCTTCACCTGCACACGCAGTTTAGCCTCTTGGACGGGGCCATCAAGTTCGAGCCTCTCTTTAAAATGGCGCAGTCCTACAATATGTCGGCCTGTGCCATCACAGACCACGGCAACATGTTCGGGGTCGTAGACTTCTATTTCTCCGCCAAATCCACGGGGGTCAAGCCGATTATCGGCTGCGAGGCTTACATTGCGCCACGGTCACGCCTCGACAAGGAGAAGCACGAAGACAACGCCTATCACATCGTCCTTCTCGCAATGAACGATGAAGGCTATTCCAATCTGACGAGGCTTATCAGCATCGCCAACATGGAAGGCTTCTACTACGTGCCCCGCATTGACAAGGAAATCCTGAGACAATACAACGCAGGGCTCATTTGTCTCACCGCCTGCCTCAAGGGCCAGATTCCCCAGGCCATCCTGAAGGATGATGAGAACGGCATGAAGGGCCATCTCGAGGATTACCTCTCCATCTTCGGCGATCGCCTGTACCTGGAACTGCAGGATAACGGCATGCAGGAGCAAAGGAAGGTAAATGAGGGGTTACTCCGCCTTGCTGCCCACTACAACCTGCCTTACGTAGCAACCAACGACTGCCATTATTTGAGAAAACAGGAAGCCCGGGCGCACGAACTGCTTCTGTGCATACAGACAGGGAAAAAGATAACCGATACGGACCGTTTGAAGCTTTCTACGGAAGAGTTTTACTTCAAATCACCCGCCGATATGGAGAGGGCCTTCTCCAATTACCCCGAGGCCCTTTCGAACACACTCAAAATAGCGGAAATGTGTAATGTAAAGATCCAAACGGGGGTCTACCATTTTCCCCAGTTCAACCTGCCCGGCAACCGGAGTCCCGAGGAGCATTTCGAGCAGCTTTGTCTCGAAGGGTTCGAAAAGAAAATAAAGATCGTAGCCGCATCATACGGGAATTTTACCGATGAATTGCAGCAAAAATATAAGGCAAGGCTCGACTATGAGATGGATGTCATCAAGACGACCGGCTTTGCCAGTTATTTTCTCATTGTTTCGGACTTTATCGGCTACGCGAAGTCCAACGACATACCGGTCGGTCCGGGACGAGGCTCGGCCGCGGGAAGCCTCGTGGCATACTGCCTCGATATCACCAATGTGGACCCCATCAAGTATGATCTCCTCTTCGAGCGGTTCCTCAATCCCGAGCGGGTGAGCATGCCCGATATTGACGTGGACTTCTGCTTCGAA
>MVRP01000394.1 GCA_002067405.1 Syntrophorhabdaceae bacterium PtaU1.Bin034
GCTCGTGCTCGGCCATGCCTTCGGCGTTGCCCTGAATGCGCAGGCCGCGGCCTCCCGCATACTCTTCAGCATGGGTCGCGACAGGCTCATCCCCGGCCTCTTCGGAAAGGTGCACCCCAAATACAAGACGCCTTATGCCGCATCGATCATGTTTGGCACGGTCACGTTTCTCATAGCGTTGATGATCAAGATCGAGTCTCTGGCAACCCTTGTTAATTTTGGCGCCATGTCATCATTTCTCCTGCTTAACTTTGCCACTTTCTGGTATTTCTTCATCAAGAAGGGCAAAAGGGCCGGTGGTGATTTCTTTGGATATTTCGTTTTGCCGCTTGTCGGCTTTGCCATAATCGCCTATGTGTGGTACGGGTTCGATCCGGCGACGAAGATCGTGGGCAGCATCTGGGCGGTTCTGGGAATCATCTACGGCGCCATCAAGAGCAAAGGCTACAGGGAAGTGCCGGAAGCATTGATGAGGCTGGAGATATAAGCGTGATAACTGAAACCTTAACGCCCTCGTCTGAAAAGTTTCCGGCAAAGGGCGTTTCCAAACGACAAAAAAGACAGGAAGGGATGAACATGAAAAGAAACGGATTGCTTGTAATGATATCATTGTTTCTGGTAGGTGCTTTTTTCACCCCGTCAAACGCCATTGTCCTCGATTTTCAGGATAATGTGGCCTGTCCCCCCGGATTCTACGGGCTGGCCTATTACAATTACGTTGACCAGCCAAAGCTGAAGGACAATTCGGGCAACACCGTGAAAACGGCAACAGGCGATGATCTCGACTTGACGGTTCACGTGGGTTCTCTCCGGCCGGTCTATTACTGGAAGGGCCTTGGTACCCTGTTCGCCGCCAATGTCATTGTCCCTTTTGGAGAAGCATCAGCAAGGAACTTCGCTACCGGCCGGAGGCAGAGCAGCAGCGGCCTGGGTGACATTCTATTCGGACCGGCTGTCTTTCTTTACACACATGAAAAAACGGGCACGGCGCTTTCCTTTTGGGAGTTTGCCTCCGCTCCCACGGGAGATTACTCGAAGCGCAGGGCCGAGGAAGGGGGACCAAACCTGGGTCTCAATTATTGGTACCTCCAGCACCAATTGGCATTTTCGACCGCCTTCTACGACAAGAGCCCGTGGAGCTTTGATATGAACATCAATTACTACCAGAAGTTCAACGCCTCCCAGGTGAAGCCGGGAGACAGCTTCGAGCCGGAAGCCATAGTCGGTTACGGCCTGACCGATGCGCTCAGGGTAGGCGTTTATGCGAGGTATTTTTTTGATCTCCAAAAATCAGAGTACTTCGGTGCCGAAACGGACAAGGCAAAGATTTTCAGCGCAGGCCCGTCCATCGCTTATTCGACACCGAAATGGGGCGTGAATTTCCGGTATATCCATGATTTCGAGGCAAAGAACGCACCTAAGGGCAGCCAGATCTGGCTCCGCGCCAACTACGTATTCTAAAGGAAAAGAAGTTGGAAGGGCCGAACGACAGTCGCTATGTCGGTAGGCCCTTAAGCAGAACGGGTTTTAGGCCTTCCGGCACGAAATAACCTCCAACAAGGGTGAGCAGTTCCCTCCTTTGGAAGCACGTGGGTGTTTCCGACCCCTTACCCCATGGCTGCTCACCCCTCCATTTTCAAAAGCAGGAACTATCAGGTCCCGGTTCTCTTTCATATCCAATCCGTCGCAGATCACGTAGAAACTCTTACTGCCCTCGATATTTTGGTGAATCTCAGTAACCTCGCTTTAAGAAATACGTGAGAAGGCAGGTGAAATTGCGTAACAGCGAGCGCTCGAATGCGTACGGTCTCGGATAGACAGGAGCGGACGCCTAATGTAAGAATCGACCCACATGTATCCACATGAAATATCAACGCACAAGAAGGAGGAGTTATGGGTCTATTTCGCAGGCGTGTTGCAAAATGGTCTTTGGGGTTTCTGTTCTTCAGTCTGGTCATCACTGTCTTTCTGTTATCCGGCGGTCTTGCCGCCGAAGGAGGCTCGACACCTTATCCGGGAGGGAACGAAGATTTTATGGCCGGAGCCCTGCCTCCCGGCGGAACCAAGATATTTTTGAATTATTTCTTGTTTTACGATGCGGATAAGCTGAGGGATAACGCCGGCCGTCAGCAGTCGGTTGCGGGGCTGGGGAAGACCGACTTCGAGCTCCAGGCGGTTGCGAATGCTTTTCGTTACGTCGATGTAACGAAGATAAGGCTCCTGGGCGGCGACCTGTTGTGGCATATCATTGTTCCTGTGATTTACCAGCATGTCAGTCTGTCTGCGGGACCGGCAGACATCGGAACCCAGTCGAAAACAGGGCTTGGGGACATTGAGGTGGGCATGGGAATCGCCTGGCATCCGAGCAAGACGTTTCACCATGTTGCCGCTATAGACATGGTCGCACCGACAGGCGCGTACGACAAGGACGACTTCGTTAATGTCGGGAACAACTATTGGTCCTTTAACCCCCTTTGGGCGTTCACTTACCTCGGGGACAAGAGTTCTCCCATTCCGGGTTTTGAGATCTCGGCCAAGCTTATGTACTGGATCAACACCATAAATACCGCCACGAGCTATACTTCCGGCCAGCAGTTTGCGGCCGACTACCTTGTCGCCCAGCATTTCGGTCCATGGGGAGTCGGTGTCAACGGCCAT
>MVRP01000395.1 GCA_002067405.1 Syntrophorhabdaceae bacterium PtaU1.Bin034
CAAAGTGACATGGCAGGAACACTTTCAGAACATGAGCGACAATTTCTACGAGTTCAAGTATCAACAGTCCTACCTAGGCGAGCTGTGGTACAAGACGGACAAGAAGATACTCGCCTTTCACGGGTCGGCCCAGGTGTTCAAAGGTGAAGATGTACTGAGATTGATGAGGGGTTTCGGAAGAAGCTGCCAGAATCCCCGGGGTGGAACATGTAGAAAATGGATCAATTATTCGTTTCACGACTTGTCCGCTAAGAAGCTTATGGGAGCCAATTCCGGAACGATTCAGTTCCACACTCCCCATGTCAGCGAGGATCCCTTTTTCGTCACCGGTGCCAAGCTTGTTTTCGGGCAGGGAACGAATGAATGGAATATCGGTCCCCTTATCCTGAACAACGAAATGCTGGCGTCCATGGATTATGACCGTATCATCGAAGCCATGCAAAAAAAGGAAAAGTTCAAGACAAAGGTTGTCTACAATGGAGATAACGATAGGGATGAGGAGCAGAGTCATAAGCACGGGGATATAGAGATCGAACTCGATTTCTTTCCCGCCTGCGACATGAAGCTGAATATGGTGAGTCCTGAATTCAACCGCAAGTATCTTTTTGATTCGGAGACGGGGAGTGTTCGAATCGAGGCCCGCGTGAACGATGATTTCCCCGAAAAGTACGCCCGGGATCTGGCGTGGTCCGTTCCGGAAAAGGCCGGTTCCTCGGTCCGGTTCATACCGGAAGACAGAAAAGGGCGACAGATTACCATAATCTACGAGGGGCTTCCTGAGTATAACAAGGACCTCGGCAACACGGTGATAACGGTGGAGGGCGACGCCGGCTCGATCTGCGGAAAGCTTACAGCCCGGCAGAACGTCCAGCTTTTCTTTGAAAGAGACAAGCCAAGCAGCTTCGACCCCTCCCAGCCCAATTGGTTCTATTACTGGATGCAGACCGCGGCGGGGCACGGACAAAAGGTTGGGAAAGATGTCTTTTATCGAGGGAACGGGGAAGGTTGCGAGCCGGAAAGAAGAATTCAAGGTTACCACGATACACGAATGGATGACGATGGCAGATTTCATGGCGACTCTTACGTGAACATATGCAACCTGATCACCAATCTGAACAAGGACCTCAGATACAGTTATGTCCTTGATTTTCCAAAGTCGGCTTCCGGAATTGATGCCTTTGCAATTATCGTTCTGCACGAACTTGCCCACAGAAAGCACTGGGCGGAGTGGTGGAATCCAAGGGGGGGACGACCGATAGCAGGAAGGTACATCGATGAGAGTGGTCACGTGATCTATGTTGATAAGGATCAGGACTACATTCCCGACGAATTGGAGGTCGCTCTCGGCTACGACAAGACCAAGTATTCAACCTTTCCACCATGGATTGATACCATGCATGATGAGCACCATCTGACCTACAAGACGGCCGAGGGGTGGGCGGTCGGTTCGGCCGATCATGAGGACTGGGCCTATCCCGGGAAACAGTGGCCGAAGAGCGACTGATCCATCAGTGATGTGCGGTCTCCCGCGCAGACTCCTTGGCCGAGAAATCAGCCTTACGGATGGTATAATAGACAAAAGGCCATAGGTTTCGAAAGATGACCGAAGGCACGGGATGGAAGTGCGGAGAATGCGGCTGGAGATATTGTCATGAAGAGGATGACCCAGGTTCGCGCATGGAAGCGTAAAATGGGATGAATGCTATGCGAAAGCGCAGAGGGTACGCCCTTACCAGAGAGCTTTTGGATGCATATCAAAATGCCGCTCTGGCGAATGCGCGAGAACTGCTCAACGAGGCTCAATTGCTGTTGTCGGAAAAGCATCACGCCAGGGCCTATTTTCTTGCCCTCGCTTGTATCGAAGAAACCGGGAAAGCCTATCTTGCCTTTGATGCAAGGGGCAGAAATCTCAACGATGATGCTGTTTGCAGGAAGGTCAAAGAAAGGTTCGAAGACCATTCCAGCAAAATAGTCTCCGCTTTCAAAGCCTGGTCGACATCCACTGATTCGTCCAAAGAGACCATCAGGATCAGCGTTGGCCTCGTCACTGACATAAGGCATGGACGGGAACGATCCATGTACGTCGATGTGGATGAGGATGGGACATGTCCGGCCGTTCCTCACGACGTGGTTCGCCCCGCGGCCGCCATGGACTGCGTCAAGTTGGCGGCGCTCTGCCTGCATCACACGGAATCATACGTAAAAAAGAACGTTCCCCTCCAGAAGACCTCGTATCAGGACAAGTTGCTGAACATAAAGGCAAGCACCCTGAAGTCAGTGTTCGGCAAGACCGATTTCTGGGAGTATTATGTCGACCAATGCAACAAGGGGGAAACGGACCTGAACAGGGCAATGGTGTTGTACCACGATGCTTACTACCGAAAGAAGAAACAATTTGTGGACAGGTAGGGAACAGCCTCAGGCGTGTTCCCTACCTGTCCGCGGGTTTCTTATGGGTTCCGCGCACACTTCCTCTTACCGTGTGGGGTCATCCTTTTTCACCGGGCGTTGTTTTCCATGATCTCTCTCAACTTGCCCCAGTGAGGTGCAAACAATTCCCGGTCCATTTCCTTCAACTCCGGAGAGATCCTGGGCCTGAACTCCATGGCCGAGATGATGTCTCTTTCAACATCGAGACCGGGTGCGACTTCGA
>MVRP01000396.1 GCA_002067405.1 Syntrophorhabdaceae bacterium PtaU1.Bin034
GCCGCCGGTTGCGTCAGCCTTGTAAATGCCTTTAACCCGTGCAGGTTGATACTGGGCGGCGGCGTCATCGACGGCGTTCCCGAGTTGATCGATAAGGTGCGACAGGGCGTAAGGAAATCTGCCCTGCCCGTAGCGAGCAAGGTGCTTGAGGTAGTTCCCGGCCTGCTGGGAAGCAGGGCGGGCGTGGTGGGGGCAGGGAGCCTTGCCATGCGCAGTTTCGGGAAAGGAGCTTAAAGAAAGAGGAGGAAGAAAACGATGCGCGTGGGAGTGTCGGCAGACCATGGTGGATTTGAGTTGAAGGAGCATATTGCGAAGTTACTCCGGAATGAAGGGCATGAAGTGGAGGATTTCGGCCCATCCTCGCTTGATCCGGGGGATGATTACCCGGACTTTGTCATTCCCATGGCGGTCGCCGTCGGGCAGGGAAGGGTGGAGCGGGGAATAGCCGTGTGCGGGAGCGGTGTGGGCGCGTGTATCGCAGCGGACAAGGTGCCGGGGGTTCGGGCGGCCCTTGTGCACGATAGCTTTTCTGCCCATCAGGGGGTAGAGGACGATAACATGAATGTGCTGTGTCTCGGCGGAAGGGTGGTGGGGCCGGCGCTCGCGTGGGATCTGGTCAAAACCTTCCTTTCAGCGCGTTTTACAGGAGCGGAGCGGCACAACCGCCGCCTGCACAAGATATCGCAGCTCGAGAGAAAGCAGCCGGTGTGCGACGGTTTGTAGCAGTATTGTTAACGTTTGAACGGAAAACCGTTCCTTCCCCCGGATGCGTGAGTTAGGATGGGGAACAGGGCTGCCATGAAGTACTGACGAAAGAACGGACTCCTAAGGGGGAAACATAATGACGAAGAAAGAACGTGAGTGGGCAGGAAAAGGCGAGGTCAACCACCAGGTTTTGAACCTCGGCACTCAGGAGGTCGGGAGGGTTGGCGAGGGCGGCACGACGGTGGAAGCGGCAACGGATTCAGTGCCCTTTCAGTCATCGCGGCTCACACCAACCCTTGAAAAACTTGAAAAGGACCGGTTTGTGAGAAGATTATGGCAGAAGGACCCGGGTCTCTGGAAGGCCGATCCGCAGGAGCAGCAAGGGATACGGAACGCCCTTGGATGGCTTGATGTAGTTGAAAAGATGGAGGACAAGGTTGCCGACCTGAAGCTCTTCGCAAAAGAGGTCAAGGCCGCGGGCTTTTCCCACGTTGTGCACATGGGCATGGGCGGCAGCAGCCTGGCGCCCCTTGTATTCCAGCATATGTTTCAGCCGGGTGCGGAGGGACTTCCTCTTGCCGTTCTCGATACTACGGACCCATTTTCCGTAGCCTGTCTCGAACAGAAGGTGCATGTCGCCACCACACTCTTCATCGTGGCGAGCAAATCGGGTACCACGGCCGAGCCTCTCGCTTTTGAGGACTATTTTTTTGACAGGGTGAGGGAGGTTAAGGGGCAGGAAGCGGGAGAGAACTTCATTGCCATAACGGACCCCGACACTCCACTCGCCAGGACGGCCGAAGAACGCCGCTACCGCCGGGTCTTTTTGAATTTCGAAGACATCGGCGGCCGGTATTCCGCGCTCTCGTATTTTGGCCTGGTGCCTGCGGCCCTTGCGGGCATCGACATCGATAAACTGATCCGGGTTGTGTCTCACATGGTTCGTGCCTGTGGTCCGTCAGTCCCGGCCGGGGAGAATCCGGCCGTCCTGCTCGGCGTTGCCCTCGGCGAAATGGCACGCACGGGAAAGGATAAGGTAACGTTTCTGCTGCCGGAGGGCATGACTACTTTCGGCATGTGGCTTGAACAGTTGATCGCAGAAAGCACCGGGAAGGAAGATACGGGGTTGCTGCCGGTTGTCGGCGAGCCTCTCGGGAACCCTCTTGTGTACGGCAACGACAGGCTTTTTGTCTATATTTACCGGAAAGGTTCCGTCGATCCCAAGCTGGAACAAGGCATAAGGATGCTGCAAGCGGCCAATTTTCCGGTCATATTCATTGAACTGCGCCAGGATTACGATGTCTTTCAGGAGTTTTTCCGATGGGAGGTCGCAACGGCGGTGGCGGGAGCCGTACTCGGCATAAATCCTTTTGATCAGCCCAACGTACAGGAGAGCAAGGACGCCACCAACCGTCTGCTGAAAAGCGTCCAGGAACGCGGTTGCCTTACCGAGCCGGCGCCCCTGATCACGCACGGCCCTTTGAGCTTCTTCACGAAAGACGGCCAAGAGAGCCCCGAACGGGTCCTGTGGGCCTTTCTTTCACAGGCCCGGTCCGGCGACTATGCGGCGTTTCAGGTCTATCTGCCGGAAGAGGCGGGCACCGACGAGGTGCTCCAATCGATACGTTACCGCATTCGTGACGCGCTGAGAATAGCGACGACGATCGGCTACGGTCCCCGCTTCCTTCATTCGACGGGCCAGTTTCATAAGGGAGGGCCCAATACAGGCCTTTTTGTTCAGCTCACGTGCCGGGATGCCATCGATATTTCCATTCCCGGAAGGCCGTACACGTTCGGCGTCCTTAAGAAAGCGCAGGCCTTAGGGGACTACGAGGCCCTGGCAAAGCACGGAAGAAGGGTGATGCGCATTGATCTCGGCGATAATGTGAAAAAAGGACTTGCGCACCTTTGGAGGCTCGTAGACAGGGCACTGGCAGCAGGGTCCCA
>MVRP01000397.1 GCA_002067405.1 Syntrophorhabdaceae bacterium PtaU1.Bin034
AGCGGCAGTCTTGGACGTACTGTCGGGGGCGCTCACAAGGCGTGCATCGACACCGCTGGAAGGCTTCTTCCACATAGTTTTTCCCGTTAGCAGCTTCGTTCTCTCCGAAAGAATCGCCTCGACATAATAAATGGTTCCGTTTACCCGTTTAACGTAGGTAACTGAAGGCACCAATCTTTTCTTCTTTTCTTCCTCTTCGTCCTCGACAAGCTGATCGTAGCTATTGAGGATTTCGGGTATGCGCTTGAGGTCATCGGCAGTAATAGCTATCTGGCCGGACGCAGATTCTTTCTCAACATCTCCATGCCGCTTTAGCATATGTCGTAAATCATTGGCGTTTACAGAATGTTGATAACCGGAAACGTCTTTCCCTGTCAGATTCTTTATTGTTGTCACTTCGCTCTCTGTTACCGGGCTGATAGTAAGGAAATCTTGTTCTCTGCCTTTAAGGGAATCATCAACAAAAGCGGAGATATCGATAGGCTTATTCGAGAAGCTTCCCCTCTCTTCTCCCAGTTTCGATGCTTTGTACCACTCCTTCGCCGCATGGAAGACTTTGACCATCATGTCCTTGAAACTCTTCCACAGATCCCCGAGGTGATCTTTCATGCGCGCCGTGAAATCGGAAAGCTTCGTCTTTCCCTCGGCGACTACCTGTTTCCCGAGTTCCAGAAGATGGGGATATGCTTCCTGCGCTTTCCCGACAAGAGGACGGAGGGTATTGACAATATCGGCCGGCAGGGTGAAGAAGCCTTGCTCGTCGCCCAGGATTTCTTCCATCGCTTCTTCCCCGGTTGTTTCAGCCAGTGTAACCGGTTGTTCTCCCTCGCTCACCAATTCCCGTTCAAGCAACGCCGCTTCCGCTTCTTTCTCTGCCAGTTCTTGTCCATATTCGAAGGGGGCACCGAAACGTTTTCGTGCTTTCTCTAGCTCCTGCTGGTTCTTCGAAAGTCCATGCTGTATTTCCCACAATTCATTTTGAATTCCAGTGATTGTGTTGACGATCCTCGTCACAAACCCCCTGGCTTCATCCGGGGTGGCGATGCTGTAAATGCCCTCGACGGAGTACGATACATTGTCGGTGATCTTGACGACGAAACGATCTGACGAGCTTTTCCGATCTTTTATCTTGTCGATATTGATGCCGAGAGAAACGCCGTTCATCGTCGCTATCTCATGGAAGCCTTCCGTTTTGTTGGCGTATTTCAGAAATGCCTTCTTGTATGCCTCCTGGAGGGCTTGGCCGAATTCCGCCCTGTTGTCGTACCCGGTCTTGCCGATCCTCCCGTCTATCTCCTTGATGTATCTCGGGGCTACGTTCAGAGCTTTCTTGAGGTCTTCGATGCGTTGCTTCTGATAGGCAACATGGCGTTCATCCATTCTGATTCTCGACCGAAGCTCGATCTGCTCCCGGTTATATGCTTCTTTCAACCTGTAGAGCCGTTCAAGGTCGTTCCTCAGCCCTGCGAGCTGGATCACCCTCTCATCGCCGGAGGCAAGAGCAGCCGCCATCTCGTATTGACCTGATTCGGAAATATCTTCGAGTTTCCTCACGGACGCATCGCCCATGAAAGCCTGCTCGATGAACTTTGATTTTCTTGAGACCATGCCCCACATGGTCGCGTCGTAGCTTCCCTTGGTGGCATAGCGGTTGATCTCGATTTCCTTGTTCAGATTGCCCTGCCGGAGAATCCGCCCGTCCGGCTGTTCCACGTCCGCGGGATACCATGGAGCATCGAGATATTGAAGGGCTGCGAGGCGTTTCTGGACATTAACGCCGGTCCCCATCTTTTTGGCCGAGCCGATAAGGATTCGCTTCTTTCCCTCCCTCATTTCCTTGAACATGGCTTCCTTCTTCGGGGCCGTGTCGTAATCATCGATCCAGGCGACATCGGTTGAAGGAATGCCTGCTTCCTTGAGCCGTTTCATGACCCATACACGGGCATCGAAACCCCTGTTCTTTGCGACCTGTTCGCCGAAGCCGAGGTTATAGAAGACAATCTGCGTGGCGCCTTTGACGACTTCGGGTTTTCCCGTGGCGGGGTCTGTGAACTCATAGTCCTTTGTCTCGCGATAGCTCTTGATAATCCCGTCGATGAACTTGTTAAGCTTGCTGTTGGGATTATTCTTCGCGCCGGTGACAAACCGCAAATCGATTGATGCAAGCCTTCCGTCGGTGATGATATTGATAAGAGGATCGGGGTTCCCCGGCTGGTCTTTGCTCGGTTTCCAAAGTCGGCTTCTTTCGATCCTCGGCTGCAAGACCTTTGTCTGATATGCCTTTAAATCCTCTGATGCAGGCGCGAGGATGATCTGCGGATGGCCGCCCCGTATTGCGGGCCGAGAGACAAAGGCGCCGAGTTGAGAAGACGTCAGGACGTCCATAAAGGTTCTCACCCGCGACATAAGCTCCGGGACGTTCACGAACTGAGAGAACCTTTCGACTACCTCGTACCGGCCAGCCGCGTTCATCTCGAAACCGGAAGCCGTGACACCGAACATATTGGCCCAGGCGTCAAAGTGATTTATTCCATCCTGTCTCATTTCCTCTTCCATGAAGAACTTCTGGATGCTGTAGAGCTCGCCCAGGGTATTGGTGACAGCCGTCCCTGA
>MVRP01000398.1 GCA_002067405.1 Syntrophorhabdaceae bacterium PtaU1.Bin034
CGTTAAGCGTGTCGCCTCGTCCGGAGGCGCGAAGCAGATCCGGAAGGGGAGGCACTTTTAACGGTGAGACAGACCTTAGCGTTGATAGGGTGGGGTAAGCTCGGGACTGGCGAAGTCAACGTCTTCAAAGGGGAAGGATGGCGTGGTCAACGTGATCGTGAAAAAGATAGTGCCGTTACAAGATATGGAGAATCAGGCTTCCTCAAGAACGGCTTTGAACTGTTTATTGCTACCGATATTGCCGCCCCACGTGATATAACAATCTATGCCTATCTTGACAAAACTACTGGTATCCCGTATATTATGATTAGTTTCGAGTGGGACGACGCGAAGGCCGTAGCGAATCTCCGGTTGCACGGGGTAAGTTTTGAAGATGGAGCAAGGGCCTTCACTGATCCCTTTGCGATCGAGTGGATTGACGACCGCCAGATTTATGGCGAGGAAAGATTTGTTCTGCTCGGTTTTTGTGGCTATGAGGTACTTTATGTCGCCTATACGGAACGGGGCGACAATATCCGGATCATTTCGGTCCGTAAGGCAACAAAAAATGAAAAAGACCATTACTACCGTCAAAATGCACCGTAACGGCACGCTGCATCGGGTTTCTCACCATGGCACGGAAAAACCCCTTTTATCGCCTCCCGTACGCAAGATGACCGAGGCCGAGATCGAGGCGGCGGCGCGTCGTGACCCGGACGCTCAACCTCTCGGCGAAAAGGACATGGCCCGGATGCACCGTGTGCCCCGCGCGAAGACGCTACGTCGGGCGCTTGGTCTGACGCAAGAGGAATTCTCGTCGCGGTTTGAAATCCCTCTTGGCACATTGCGTGACTGGGAACAAGGAAGGGCGGAGCCGGATCAAACTGCCCGTGCCTATCTTAAGGCTATCGCCGGTAACCCTGAAGCCGTGGAACAGGCGTTACAGGCCCCCTCGTCCAACTTCGGCTAATAATTTCCGGACCCCATTTGTTCTACCTACCGCCACAGCTTTCCGAACTTGTCCACCAGGGGATTTCCAACGTGGACTGAGGGTTTTAACTAGATGGGCCGGAGAGGCAAATTGCGACCGAGGGCTATCTATAAATAACAACTTTCTTCATCTCTTCAAGGATGAGGCTCTTCCGGATGATAAAGGGCGTCGTCCTGGCCGGGTATTCCTTTATGTGAAACCTCGTCATTGTGATATACGGATTGTTCGGGACCTTCACGTAAGCGTGCAGATCGGCGAGGTTCATCAATTCAGAATCGATAATCAAACGCTGACGCTTCCTCCGTTGCGTGAGTGATACCCCGTCGCGGTAGTCGGCCACACCCATACTGTGGGTCTCTTCCACTTCGAGGATTTCCGTGTCACCGATCTTGTCGACCAGGTATTTGGCGGTATGGGGATCTGCCACCCCGAACATGACCGATGACCCGCAGGCATTGACGATCGTATTTGCCACGTCCTGTGTATACAGCTTGTTGAGCTGTCCTATGTCCTGTATCCCTATCCAGCATGACCCGCCTTTGCTTCGTGAAGTAATAAGGAGTTCCTTGATGCTTGAAAGCCTTTGCAGGGTCCCGAACTCGTCCAGAATGAAGAAGACCCTCCGTGCAAGGTCGTCGGGAAGGGAGAGAAGCTTCTTTCCGAGAAAGTCGATAAAGAGGCTCAAAATAGGCTTCAGGGTGTCCTTCACGTCCGACTGGTTCGTGACGAATATGAACCCCGCCTTACCGTCAAGAAGCCACTCGCTGACGGAGAAATCGTTCTCTTCCTGCTGCGACATATACTCAAAAGCGGATGTGTACTGCATCATGGTGGCGAAGACGGAAAGGGCCTGCTTCGAGCTCGCGTCCTCGATATAGCGAAATCCGTTCTGCCCCTCCGGTGTCCTCTTGAGCCATTCGTGTATGGCCTGGCCGGGGGCGGTCACGCCGGACCAGATGGACCCGTTTGCCTTCAGGTTTTGCTGCCAGAGGTAATGGAGGATTCCCGCGAATACCCCGCGCGCGGCATCGTTCCAAAAGGTGTCGCCCGAGTATACTGGAGGTATCAAGGACGAGGCGATGACGTTGATATCGAGCTTCGTCTTGATGTCGTTAAAGAGGTTCCACCCCTGGCAGCGGGTATCCAGGGGATTGAAGATGATGTCCCGCCCGGGCTGATAGAACCGGGACACATAATCCCCCTTGAAATCGTATATAACCCCTTTCGCCTTCCGTTCGATCAGCCTTTCCACTACCTGGTATAGGAACACCGTCTTCCCAGTACCCGGCCGGCCGATGGCCAGGCAATGTTTCGTTTCCTCCTTGACGGGAAGCCGGAAGGACCCCAGGGGCAGATCGCCTTCACCGATCCGGCGGGCGAAGTCTTCCGCACTCATCAGCCCCGCGCCGGCGAGGTGCGTGGTTGCCGATTGCTTTTTGGATCTTCTCCTGAATCGGCCCAGAGCAAACGGATAGCCGATATAGATAACCGAGCTCACGACAAAGAGGAAAAGGTTATGCCAGAGAAAGTACGTCAGGTACTCATTGACTACGGTCGTGTGGGGCCAGTGGCGGGTCTTCAGGGAGATCTTCAGGTACCCGAGGAACGCAGCGTAGACACCGCCGTGGAGAAAGTAA
>MVRP01000399.1 GCA_002067405.1 Syntrophorhabdaceae bacterium PtaU1.Bin034
GGCACAGGTGGAATGCCCGGCGTGCGGGTCACGGGCCTTGTACAAGAACGGTAAAACCCACTCCCATCATCAACGTTTTATGTGTCTCATGTGCGGCCGCCAGTTCACTCCGGGACACCATCGCGATTTCCCTAAAGAGAGACCGGAATGCCCGGAGTGCGGGTCCAGGACACATTTCTTTAAGAGAAAGAAGGGTGGCAATGCGGTATTCCGATGTTGCCGGTACCCGGAATGCCGTACCTTTGTGTCGGTGAAGCAGAATCCATCCCGAAGAGAGGAGGAACAGTAAATGACTTACTACGTGCATGACGTGCCCGGTAGACTGAGGATTAAGACACCTGTTGTGAAGAATAACAGGAATGCGGCGGATCAGGTCGAAAACCTTCTCCTTACCGTGACCGGCGTCGGAAATGTCTCGATCAACCTCACCACAGGAAGCTGCCTGGTTAATTATGATCCGGCTAAGGCAAAGAGAGACGACATCCTCTCTGTCCTGACAACGAAAGGATACTTCGATCCGTCGAAGGCGATGACCAATGACCAGTATATCCACGAGAAGGCGACAAAGGTGCTGTCGTTCATTGCCGCTCTGATCTGACGAATTCCGGACAATACACCGTGGATGCGGAGAGGAAGGACCTTCGTCTTCTCCCCATCCACGTATTTCACTGAATATTCATTAACCACGACAGAAAATAAATAAGGAGGCCTGCAAGCCCTCCTATGATCGTGCCGTTGATCCTGATCCACTGGAGGTCTCTGCCTACGTGCAACTCGATCCGCCTGCTTGTTGTTTCCGGGTCCCACTTCCGCACTGTTTCAGAGATAAACGTGACAAGCAGATCCCTGTTATCGCTGACTGCCCGTGCCGTCCACGCGCGCAGCCATTGGTTCAGCTTTTCCTTCAAATTTTCGTCGGTGGAGATAGCCCGCCCCATTTCCTGAAGGGCCTTTGAAATCTGGAGGATCAGCTCGGGGTCGGGGTCTGCAAGGTCCTTCAGGAGCCGGTCGCGCAGACCGTTCCAGACCAGGGGCAGATATTGTTTCAGTGTGGGATGGGAGAAAGGCGCATCCCCGGTATTGTCCGTCTGTTCGGTGGCCACCCTGTCCCGGGAG
Source organism: Syntrophorhabdaceae bacterium PtaU1.Bin034 (assembly GCA_002067405.1). Next base: position 1,117 of record MVRP01000399.1, read on the forward strand.
ATGACCTTGTACCACAAGCGCTCCGCGGTAACACCCATTTTTCGGATAAGGGCGCTCTGCCTGACCGGAGCTGCAATTGCCTGCGTCAATGCCAGGAACGTTGCCTTGACCGTGCTGCCTGCTCCTTCCTGCGCCGCATTTCCTTGTCCGTCGTCCTTCCGGGCGAACTGTTCAACGATATGGGGAAGATACTCTCCTGCCCGCCTGGCGACCCTTTCCGCGTTGCTTTCGTCCGAAAGCCACGCGCCCAACAGGCCCGCCGGATCGACCGTATCGATCTTGCTTTGCAGTATATCTCTCGAGAGGAAGTGTTCCCTGATAAAGCGCGCAAGGGCGTCGGCGATCCTGTCCCTGTTCCTCTGAATCACCGCTGTTTTCGGTATCGGAAGGTTCAGGGGATGCCTGAAGAGAGCGACCACGGCGAACCAATCGGCAAGGGCGCCGACCGTTGCCGCTTCGCTGAAGGCCGCAACCGCGCCCAGGACCGGGTACCGGGACGCAAAGAGGCGGGACATAAAGTACGTGGAAGCCATGAGGATCAGGAGGCCGGTGGCAAACATCTTCATTTGCCGGAGAGATTTCCTCTGTTCCGCGAGGAACGTATTGTTCACGCTCTCGTCCGTTCCTGATGAAGTGCCGGGAGCGCTGAACTGCGGCCCGTTCACGGGCGGTCTTTCTATGGTGGTTTCCACTTCCTGTTGCATGCTCAACCTGACTGAAGCAAGGCTGCCTTATCGGTCAGCTCCCACGGAAGCCCGATATCCATTCGCCCCACGTGGCCGTATGCTGCCAGCCGGCGATAGAAGCCTCCTTTCACGATGGACGGGAGGTAACGCAGATTGAATTGCCGCAAAATGGCTGCGGGCCGGAAGTCTATGTGCCTCTCGATTCCGGCTGTTATTTCGTCATCCGGAATAACGCCCGTGCCGAGCGTATCCACCTGTATGCTCACGGGCTTTGCGATGCCGCTCGAATAGCTCAGGAGCACCTCACATTCCCTGGCCAGCCCCGCAGCCACCACGTTTTTCGCTGCATAGCGAGCGGCGTATGCCCCGGTCCGGTCAATGCGGAGCGGGTCCTTTCCGCTCAGGGCGGCCCCGCTGTGGCGCGAGTATTCTCCATAGGTATCAATGGCGTTCTTTCTGCCGGTAAGCCCCGAGTGAACAGCTGGCCCTCCTCCGAAAAAGACACCCTCGGGATTGATGAAAACCCGCGTCCGGTTGTCGGGTTTTAAGGGCTCGTCCCCGAAAGTCGGATCGATGACGGCCTCCCTGAGGTCGTGCTGAAGGCGGGGAAGGGTGGTGTCCCTGGCCTCCGCACTCGCGATAAGCGTCACGCTGTGTATGCGGCGGGGGACGCGGTTCTCGTACTCCACGCCCACCTGCGTCCATCCGTCAGGTGCAAGGTAGGGAAGCACCTTCTGGAGCCTGACCGATGTCAACCGGCGGGCAAGCTTGTGCGCGAGCCATATGGGGAGAGGCAT
>MVRP01000400.1 GCA_002067405.1 Syntrophorhabdaceae bacterium PtaU1.Bin034
GTCGTCACCCCCGCCGCCGATATGCCAGCCGAAGCGCTGCGCGCCGGGGCGAAGCTGGTCATCATAAACGGGGGGAAGACGCCCTTCGACCGCTATGCATACGTGAGGTTCTCCGAGGCTACGGGTAAGGTCCTGCCCAGGGCGGTGGAAAGGCTAAAGGTGCTGATGGGTTGAGCATGCGCGTGTTCAGAACGGGCGTTTTCTTCCGGGACCCGTGCCGTCTTCAAAGGCGATCCCGACGTCCTCCACATCTGCTTCTGCGATGACGACCGTATAGAGGATGGCGGGTCGAAGATCAATGTAGATGTGGGCTGGAGAACGAGCGATGAGGCATACCTTGAAAAGGTGCGCCGGGAGTTCCTCGTTCGCGCCCGCTCCTTCACTCCACGAAGTACAACCTCGCCAGCTCACCATGGAGATGGGACCCCCGGCATTGTCGCTATCTGATTTCTCAGGGTCAACGAGATTGTTGTTATTTTTGGTGGGGATTGAGGACAAAAAACTGAGGTGTGCAGTTCAGGAAGACATTCTCCCAGACCAGCACCTGCCCCCGGGCCGGGATGCAGGAAGAGAAGGGATAGACTATGGGCCGTGATCATCCCGGACTATCGGCATAGGGAGGGCTGCTTGCTTCTGTCTCTTGCCGTTATGCCGCGCCCTTGAAATCCAGCCCTATATCGGCGAGGATCACCTGCGCCGCATTTCTTCCGGGGGCCATCGAAACGCCGGGACCGGGATGACTGCCGGAACTGCAGAGATAGATATTGGGAACAGGGGTCCTGTAATTGCCGAGCTCGGGAATCGGACGCAACGAGCCGTTTTGATACGGAACAAACGCGCCGTGTCCGAGCGTCCCCCGGACCGCGCTCGTGATCCTTCGTGAAATGTCTGCCGGGGAATGGGCGACCCGTTTCATGATCTTTGCTTTCAGGTCGGGGATGTAGTTGGCGGTGATGAAGTCGATGAGATAATCGGCGTATGGTTCGCGGGCCTCGTCCCAGGTGCGCCCGGGTATCCTCCCGGTCGTATCGGCGCAGATCACATAGGGGACGCTCAAAACGACGAATTTCATTAGAGCCCTGCCGGCCGGGGCACGGCTCGGGTCTATGGCCGAATCATTCCAACTCACGATCATAGGTGCCGAAGGCAGGGCGCCGCCCCGGCACTGGAGGTAGACCTGCGCAAAGAAGTCGAGGGACGGCTCGGTGAGGTGGACGTGCGCGGACCGGCGCGCTGCGGACCCTGCTTTATATGTGATGGGGCTTTCGAGTGCAACGAACATGACAAAGACCGAGTCGCCCCACTCGTAGCGCTCCATCTTTCGCACGATTTCTTCGCCCACCATTACGGGTCCGAGCAGGTCAAGAACGAGATGGCCCGGATCTACCCCTGAAACCACAAGCTGATCCACCGCGATCTCCTCGCCGTTTGCCAGGCATACGGCAGTAGCCCTTTGTGCGTCTCCCGCAATTCGCTCCACTCTTGCATTCGTCCTGATCTCGCCGCCATGCGCCTGCAAGTAATCGACGAGAGCGATAGTGACGCGCCTCATCCCTCCTTTCACAAGATTGTTCCCTACGTTCTGCAGGACCGAGGCGAAGAGCCAACCGAGCTCAGCGCCGCCGGCGTCGTCGGGGGAAGCACCGAGAAAGGTGGCGAACGAGGCAAACAGGCTCTTTATCGCTTCCGATTCAAAGGTTTGGTTGGCCCATGACCGGATGCTCTGCAGACTGAATCGATACGCTTCCATGCCGTCGGAGGATGCGGCGAAACGCTGTGTTGCCGCCTGCAGCGAGAGAGGGGGAGAAAACATACGCGAGGCGATGGCGTCCTTTTGCGCCAGGAAGCTTGTCATCAAGGTCCGCCACGTCTCGCCGTCCTTATCTGAGTACCGCGCTATTTCGGCGACGGTCCTTTCAATGTCACGGTTGACGGTGATAATCCCACCGTCCGGGAAGGCGTGGGAGTATGGGTTTTCGGGTTCGATCAACTCGTATCGTTCCAGCAAACCCAGTTCGTGCGGGACGGGTGAGAGATGTGCCAGTTGGTAGCCGCTCGCATGGAGGTCCGACCAGAAGCCGGGGAGCGTTTCCTCTTCGGTGACCGTCATGCCGCCTATGGTGTGATACTGCTCGAGAACAAGGACCTTTAACCCTGCCCGGGCAAGATAACACGCGCAGGTGAGGCCGTTGTGCCCTCCGCCGATGATGATAGCCTGGTAACGATGCATGACACGGCTCCTTCCCGTAATGTGTCCGACGCAACGCGCCTGTTTCCTAATATAAGCAGTCAGGACCAATAAGAGAACTCCTAGGAGAAGTATCACGTGTATTTTTGCAGAGGAGTCAGTAAGGGGATTACTGTCGATAGGCGAAGCCCCGATCAGAAAGGCGTATTATGGACTGTTTCGGGAAGACGTGCCAACCATTTCAACTCGCAGCTTTATCCAGGACTTCTTCAGCCCATTGATTGAGACTCTTTCCTGAAGTTTTCGCTGTTGCAAGGGCTCTGGCATGGACGTCAGGAGAAACACGGAGCATGAGCTTCCCGGATGCCGTCTTTAATGGCCTCTTCCGGAGAG
>MVRP01000401.1 GCA_002067405.1 Syntrophorhabdaceae bacterium PtaU1.Bin034
TGCGCGCCTCGTTGTATAGTGAGATCTTTGCGTTGATGAGCTTGGTTGATGCACGGGGCTTGAAGAGTTCCTCGGTTTCGTTGTCCAGCTCTTCCAATATCCGGTGGAGGCCCACACCGCCGATCCCAGCGGCAAACAGACTTTCACCTACATCGCCCTTTCCCCTCACTATATCTTGTCCGCCGTTCACCAGGTCGGTGTGGCTCAGAGCAAACAAGCGGATGAACTGTTCGGCGCCGACACCGCCCAGAAAGGGATCGAGTATTTCGTCGGGCAGGGCGGTCCCGTCCGGCGCAAGAAGTGTTTTTGCCCGCCCTTTCCGCCTGGCAAAAGACAGGGTCTTGCCGTTGGACCCGCGTATGACCGCCTCAATCCTCAGCTTCCCGCCTTCGTGGAGGAAATTGTCCGTTGTACGTTCGGGAATCCCGTAGAGGAGTCCTCTGATCCCACGCAATGACATACTCTTGCCGGCTTCGTTCACTCCGAAGATGATATGAAGGCCTTCGCTGCCTTCGGAAAGGTCCAAAGGTCGATTACTGAAATGACCATACGCGGCGAAGTTGAGGCTCAGAATCCTTATGGCTTCCCTCCCAGGGTCAGGAGCCGGGGAATAAGAAATTGCTTCGTCTCCTCCAGGGTCTCCTTGATGTTTTCAAGCTTTAACGGATCGACGGCGTCAGGGCCGTGAAAAATCTCGATCGGGAGTTTCGCCCGGAAGGCCTGCAACTCGTCCTTCAAAGGAGCGAGTACCTCGTCTGTTGAATCCAGGCTGTTTATGAAGCGCAACAGATCGCCGAGCGCGTCACTGCGGTTCAAAGCCTCATCCAGCGCAACCTGTGTTCGCGTCCTGAACTGCACCTTCTCGATCCACACGGCTCCCCCGCTCGCATCGGTAATACTCGATCTGATCTCGTTGATCCACCTGACCGGTTCCGCCAGGAGCGCATCGTGGGCCCGGCATGAGCCGTCGATGGTCACTCGCACGGCAAGCAGACCCGACCGGCATTCTGCAACCCGCTGCTCGATAAGTTCCCTGGTTCGCTCGACAATGTCCTCGGGGCTGTTCGCGCCCGATGCCTCCACCTCGCAGAGTGCCCACTCAAGTACGTGAAGGTCCCGATGCTCCAGCGTCACCGATCTGTCATCGGAAACGCTCACGAGCGTGCATCCCTTCGGCCCTCGCTCCCTGACGTGCCGCCCCTGCGTGTTACCCGGAAACAGGATCCAGGGATTCTCATTGAGAATTTCCCGCTTGTGGACATGCCCGAGAGCCCAGTAGTCATAGTTACGTTCAAGCAGGGCGTCGACGCGACAGGGAGCATATGTCTCGTGTCCTTCACGTCCGGTGAGGGCGGTGTGCAGGATGCCGATATTGAAGTAACCGGACACCGCGTCCGGGTAGCTCGCGGACAGGTCCTCCGTGACCATGCGCTGAGCAAAGCTTTGGCCGTGAAGGGCAACCCCCAGGGAATCCAAACGGATCGTCTGCGGTTTCCTTGTAGAAAACAGGGTAACGTTGTCAGGCATCCTCAGGCTACGGGTGATCTGGCTCGCGGCGTCATGATTACCCGTGACAGCGAAAACCCTAATACCCGCGTCACGTAGCTTGGCTACCTCTCTTACAAAGAAGAGCGCCGTATTATAGTCCTTCCACTCTCCGTCGTAGAGGTCGCCGGCTATGATAACGAAATCGACTTTTTCCTCTATCGCCAATGTCACCAAGTTTTCGAATGAACGGCGTGTCGCTCCGCGGATCTCGTCCACCGGGGCGCCTTCGTACCGCTCGAGACCCCAAAGGGGGCTATCGATATGAACGTCAGCGGCATGAATGAAGCTAAACACCTGTCATTACTCCATGAAACAAGAGTTTCAGAATACTCCCCCTGCTTGGTTGTTTCAGGTTTTTCTTGGGCACATTTTAGGTCGGGCTACCGGTGATGTCAAACAAATTAAGGGAAGATATCTGCCCTACGTGTGTCTGATCATCAGGCCAACTTATTAGCGGTTTTCGAGACGAGGTTCAAGAATCGTGTACGGCGTGAAAAATCAGGATGGAAGATACTTCGCGGCCGAATCAGGCAGCCACCCCGATATATGAAGTTGAACGTAGCCCATCTTCCATCCGGCAATCATGGTCAGACTTTCTTCTTGATCTGCCTTCTTGTCTTCCTGGAAACGGTTGCCTCTCCGGTCTTCAGCGCTTTGATTAGATCTGCAATCAGTTTGAGTGTTCCCGAAGATAATTCTCTGATTTCCTCGATTACGTGAGATCTCAGGCTGTCAATACTTTGTTGTTTGCGTGCAAGGGTAAACAGATCAATCATCTCGACGCCCAGGGCTTCTGCGATCTTGTCCAGGGTATCAATGGAAGCATTCTTTTCGCCTCTCTCGACGGCTCCCACGTATGTATGGTGCAAATCCGCTCTTTCTCCCAGTTCTTCCTGGGACCATCCCCGCTCCTTCCTCAGAATTCTTATCCTTTCGCCCGTGAGCAACCTGATGTTGTCCATTCATTACCCCTTGGCTGATTCTAAAGGGGCGAAAGGGAAAGGGTCCACAGTCGTTAGGAA
>MVRP01000402.1 GCA_002067405.1 Syntrophorhabdaceae bacterium PtaU1.Bin034
TGCATACACCGTTTTGCTTCTTCGACTGCGAGATCGGCGGTGTACCCAAGGGCCACCTCGCTGAAGTTGTGCCTTCTTACTTCGGGCGACTGTTTTGGCATGTCGGTCCGGTTCAGGTTCAGCTTCTTCTGTTGTTCAGGGCTTTTGGGCTCTTCAGGATTCATGACTGGCATTTCCCCTCTTTATGAATTGCTTCGGTTGCCGGAGCACTCTTTCTCGTAAACAGCGCTTCCTCGTTCATGTATGCCTTCCTCCGCGCCAGGAACTCTCTCCAATCGATTTCGTGCCCGCTGAATTCAGGACCATCCACACAGGCAAAACGTGTCTGCCCGCCAACCGTGACCCGGCAGACACCGCACATTCCCGTTCCGTCGATCATGATCGGATTGAGATTGACGACCGTAGGTATACCGAGTCCCCTCGTGACCTCGGAAACACGGTTCATAAGAAAGGTGCAGCCGTTCACGATCACCCTGTCGGGCGGCTTTTCCAGACTGTTAATGATGTCGGTGATCTTGCTGACGTGACCTTTGTATCCGGAGCTTCCATCTCTCGTTATCGTGAATATGCGGTTCGACACGGCCGCAAGCTGCTTTGCCCAGTAAATCAGAAAGGAACTCCTTGCCTCAATGACGGTCAGGACCCGGTTCCCGGCCTTCTTCAACTGATTGCAAACCGGGTAAATACTGCCGATGCCATAGCAGCCGCCAACACACATGACTGTTCCGAAGTTGGTTATTTCTGTGGCATTGCCCAGTGGTCCTACGCAGGTTGGGATGGTGTCTCCGGCAGAGAGCCGGGCGAGCGCACCGGTGGACGCCCCTACCTCCATAAAGACAATAGACACGGACCCTTTCTCTTCGTCCCAGTCTGCCACGGACAAGGGTATTCGTTCCCCTTCCTCTTCAGCCCTCACGATCACAAACTGCCCGGGCCTGATCTTGTGGGCGATATCGGGGGCCTCCAGCGTGAGCAAATGGAGGTTCGGCACAATCATCTGTCGTTCAAGCACCTTGTTCATTGTCTCTCCTCACGGTGAATCTCAGGCATATCACCTCTCTCTCCGATCTGCTTCATGCCAGGCACGGCATCCGACAAAGCAAGGCCCCGGTAGTATTCCTGCTTCCTGTCGGTCGTCAATACTGCAGATGGATCTTCAACATCCGGACGAACCGCAGGCCGGCTGTCACGGACAGGGCCACCTTTGCCGGTATCCCCGGACAAGAAGGGGGCAAAGGCTATTCTCTTCTTGATGTCGGGAAAGGTCTTCGCATACTTCTTCATTTCCATATGGATGGCAAAAACGTCTGTATAAGCGACGCTGCTTCCGTCCAATTTCTCCCCAAGTCTGCCCATCACCCACCAGTCCGGACGCGATTCGCCCGGCGGCTCCACAGCCTTATCCATGTGGAGGAGTCTGCCTTCCACGTTCACCATAGTCCCCACGGATTCAGTGAACAGGGCTGACGGAAGGATAAGGTTTGGCTGGCAGGAGGACGAAGGCGGAAAGGCGTTCTGGTAGATAAGGTAGTCGTGCGGAGGGAGCCATTCGGGACATGCTTCACCCATCAGATAGATGATCTTCCAGTGCTTCTGCATGTCGGGCACGCTCACCTGGAAAGAGCGACCGTTGGAACTCCTGGAGGCATTCTTGAGCACCGCTTCTCCGGGTTTGATGCCCTGGAGCGCGCCCATTACTACCATTCCTGAAAGGTTGGTATACGGATGGGCCACAATTATCTTCCAGCCCGCAGAATCCCTCAGCTCCTTTACCGCTTGCAGAATCTTGTTTCTCTCAGGGACTGCAAGCACCTCAGGCCCAATAACCATGACGTTGTTATTTGACCCGGTCAGCTTGTCCTGAAGCCTCTCCATTTCGTCTTCCCAACGGGAGAACAGATCGGAAAAGCGGCTATCTTTCTGTAATTCAGTTTTCTTCTTCTTGTCCTCCTTCGTCAACGAAAGGACTTGAAGAAAACGTGTCCAGTCGGATGACTTCACGGTAAAAGCCGCCTCCGAGAGCATATCCAGATTCGTGTCACGGTTGTTGAGCACGAAAAGGCCAACCCCTTTTTCGGCGGCCTTCTTTATTCTCACCCCTGCGGGAGAATAGCCGTATCGGGAATCAAAGCCGACGGCAAGAATGAAATCCGCTTTGTCGACCGATTCAAGAGGCTCGGAACTGCATGCAAGCCCCAGAAACGAAGCGGCCCCGTCGCCCAGCTCAACGAGCAGAGGCGCGGCTATATTGTCGGTCCCCATCACCTGCCGTGTAAACTGCTGCGCAACAAAGAGGTCTTCGTTTGATAGCTGAGGAGAGACGAGCATAAGGAAATTATCGGGAGACGCGCCGGCCAGGTTCTTTACCGCCTCATCCACCGCGCGGTCCCATGAGACGACTTCATACCCTAAAGGTCCGAGCATCTGCGGCCGGGTAAGACGGAGAGGACTGTTCACGAATTCGGGGACCGCAAAGCGCCCCTTCACACAGACGAGGCCGTGATCAACGGACGATGCATAATCAGGCAGCGCGTCGATTACCTCGTTGTGCTTCACCTGGAGCA
>MVRP01000403.1 GCA_002067405.1 Syntrophorhabdaceae bacterium PtaU1.Bin034
GTCAATGCGAGGGCCGAGAAACCGAGATCGCGCCCCGGCGGTCTTGCAGGGCCGGAAAGGCGGTCTGACGCCTTTTAGCCGGAAGAGGAGAAGCCTATGTATTACGAATATTGCAAGGACTGCAGAAACCGCCTTTTGCCGATCGGAAGACCAACCGGCGTTGTATACCGGATAATAACTTTAGAAAAGGAGTGAAGGAGATGAAAAATGAACAACACGAAGGAACTGAATGTTGTCTTATATGCTTTGACGGCATTTATCGCGGTATGTGTGCTGGCGTGCCTGTGTATTTTAAGTGCTAACAAGGTGCATGCCAACAAGGTGCAGGCCGTGAAGTCGGCAGAGCCAGGTGAAGAGGCCGGTCGTCCTCTCGAAGAACCGCCGGAAGAGTTACGAGAGACAGACATAGGTTCTTTTCATATAAGGATAGGGATCCCTGTCAACGTACTCAGGCAGTCATGGTCGTTCAACCAGGAGACGAGGATCAAGATCACCGGGAAGCTTGCTGTCCAAACGCTCAAGAAGTACATCCTCAGCTCTCGTTTTCGTCATCTTACGATCCGGTTGCCCTTTGGGGTGATATCAGACAAATGATCCTCAATGCATTAGAACGGCAATCAGCCGCCTCTCTGCAGTAAAAGAGAAAGCCCAATCGATTGACAAAAGGCTATCCGCAACCTTTCCGCGGACAGCCTTTTGCAGAATGAGGAGGTAAGGAAAAAATTTGCGGCCCCCGGATCAATTCCGGTTCCTGCCCCTTTCCGTATCCTCAACTTACTTCCGGAATGATATTGCCTCCCGAGGGAAATATCGCCACATCGGCATTCGGCATTTCTTGTGTCAGGTCATCGATCGTCTGCTGCAGGTTGTCGGAATACTTCATGCCCATCATGTGCACCTGCCCGGGGGTCAATCCCTCCGTCACATGTATGATCCTGAATCTTTCGGAGAGCTCCTTGTAGTGCACGATCTGCATTATGTAGGAGATGCCGAAGGCCCTGAGATGCTCCGGGATCACCCCGTCCACGAATGCCCTGTGGATCTCGTTCGCACTCCGCGGGCCTCCCATCTCCTGAATAAGAGGAAGAATGGGTCCTGCCTGTTTTTGGGATGCCACCCACACTATGGTCCCACCCGACCGTGTGCAGCAGTTCGCCATCAACAGGGCTTTTGTGGCCTGCACCCCCACCTCCAAAGGCGAAGCCGACGTTACCGTTATGTCGGCATGGTGAGGGAGCCGCATCAGGTACAGGGATTCGGCGAATTTCGCCGCTTCCCGCCACTCCGCCTCCGGATCGCCGGCAAACGCCCTTATCACCTGCTTCTTTTCATTCATGATCAAGTCGAGCTTAAAGGCCAAGCGCGAAATCCGCCCGGCATCCATGATCTCCTCCCAGAACGGATTTCCGTCAAGGAGGTTTACCTTGCAGTTCCTGTTTCGCATCAAGGCAAAATGGTGCTCAGCGATTGCCCGGTAAGAGGACGCGCCCGGCATCACGATCTTGTACCCTCCGCCATAGCCGGCAGTCGGATGAGGCATGCATTCTCCGACACCGATGATAAGGTCTGCCAGGGCAACATGCCTGTTTATCTCGACAAGGGTCCCTCGGTGCGTCCTTCCGATGATAATGTTGTCGGCAGACTTCGAATCATGTGAAAGGACCCGCCCGGCCAGCCGCGACAGCACCTCTTCTCCCACCTTTGCCTTCATTTGTTCTTCAGTTGGCGCAGGGTGGGTGCCACAGGCGCATAGTGCCGTCATACGGTCGTCGTGGATTCCTGCCTTGTTCAACCGGTCCATTATTGACGGAAGCGCAATATGAGCGGGCGTGGGCCTCTGCTGATCATCGAAAAGGAGGACGACTTCCATGCCCGGTTTTCCCAGCTCATCGATCCTGGGCGACCCTATCGGGTTATCAAGGGCACGGTTAATCTCCGCTCTTATGTCATTCACGACAGGAGGAGGGGCCTTGTCTCGATCGGAAATGACGTTCCAGGCGGGAGGAAGCTCGAAATATAACCTGTCCCCCTCGTAATTCAAATACTGGTGCATCTTCGTCCTCCTCTGATGCCGAGCATATACGTTGCAGGTGGTCATCCTCACCGGCCTTTTTCACTCGCCGGCCGGTCAGACGCCTTTTCGCTTACTTCCCTCCCTTCGAGAACAGTTTTCTCAGCTCCGGCCCGGTTTTGGGGCTCTTCTGGATCACGTCCTTCCAACCCTCGTCATATGCGACCTTCAGGAATTTCTCTTTCTCCGCTTTGGGCAGGTCTATTACCTGGATACCCTCCTTGACGAGAGCCGGTCGCTCCTTCTTCGCGAGATCGGTAAACATGGCCACGACCTTCTTTTCCGATTCGGTCGCCGCTTCCGTCAGGATATCCTGGAGCTTCTTGGGAAGCTTATTCCACGTCTTCAGATTCATGACCAATGGGTTCGGTACCTGGTAAAACCCGGGATCGACCACATATTTTGTCTGTTTATCCCAACCCCAGTCGCGGATGCCGACCGAAGGCCAGCAATAGCCGTCGACCACGTT
>MVRP01000404.1 GCA_002067405.1 Syntrophorhabdaceae bacterium PtaU1.Bin034
CTGTGGTGAAAGACAGATACCCCGTGCTGGCTGAGATGGAAGACAACCTTGCGGTGGTACAAACCAGGAACTGGGGTACCATCGGAGGAAACGTTTGCCACGGTGACCCCGCAGCTGATCCTCCTGGAGTATTTATCGCCCTCAATGCAAAATACAGGATCATGGGCTCAAAAGGAGAAAGGACAGTTAATGCCGAAGATTTTTACAAAGATCTACTGGAAGTCGACCTGGGTCACGATGAAATACTTTGTGAGGTCCAGATACCTGTGATGCCGAAAAACTCGGGCGCAGCACAGGATAAGCTCATGATACAAAAGGGAGACATGGGGATAGTGGGCGCCGCTGCATTTGTGAAAGTAAATCCTGGCACCGGTGTGTGCGAAGATGCCCGCATCGCTCTGACCAATGTTACCACAGTGCCATTCAGGGCAAAGGGGTCGGAAAAAGCCCTTATCGGCAAGGTGGTGGATGAAAAAATACTTGAAGAAGCTGGCGTTATCGCTTCCCGGGAGGTCGACCCGCCGGCCGATGTACACGGCTCCGAGGAATACCGGAGAGATATGGCAAGGGTGTTTGTGAAGCGTGTTACCGCAAAAGCCCTCGAGAGAGCGCGACAGAGTAACTAGTTGCCATGGAGGCCACGATATGAAGCATGAACTCAAAGATCTCAAATTCAAGGTCAATGGAAAAGATGTTGAAGTCAAAGTAACACCGAAAATATTACTCCTCGAGCTGCTAAGGGAAGAACTTAAGTTGACCGGTACGCGGACAGGCTGCGAGGTAAGCGCGTGCGGTGCCTGCACGGTCAACCTGGATGGAAAGGCAGTAAGGGCATGCTCGATCCTCGCCATTCAGGCTGATGGCCACGAGGTAGTAACCATAGAAGGCGTTGCAGATGGTGAGAAGCTTCATCCCCTACAGGATGCCATGGTAAAGGCCGGCGCAATTGAATGCGGTTTCTGCACGTCGGGTATGGTGATGTCCGCGAGGGCGCTTCTGCTTGATAACCCCAAACCCAGCCGGGACGACATCAAGAAGGCGCTCCAGTGGAACCTTTGTGCTGATAGCGGGTATGTTCGATACATTGATGCGATTGAAATGGCTGCCGGACAAATGCAAGGCAACGGGAGGCAATAATGGAAAACAACAAGAACAATTACGCTATTCTCGGCAAGCAGATGCCCAGGGTCGATGCTGTACCCAAGGTTACGGGCAAGGCCAAATATGCGGCGGATTACGAAATGCCCGGAATGCTGTGGGGAAAGGTGACAAGAGCACCCCATGCCCACGCCAGAATCCGCAATATCGATACAAGCAAGGCGGAGAGGCTGCCTGGTGTGAAAGCCGTCATCACGGGAAAAGATTTCGGGAATTTCAAGTGGGGCTGGCAGGCGAACACCAGGGACGAAACACCGCTGGCAGTGGATAAAGTGAGGTACCTGTATGAAGGGGTCGCCGCCGTAGCAGCGGTCGATAGAGATATTGCCGAAGAGGCGAGTGATCTCATAGAAGTAGAATACGAGGAACTTCCCGGCGTCTTCGATCCTTTTGAGGCCATGAAGGATGGAGCGCCGCTCATCCATGAAAACAAACCGAAAAATATCGCTGTCGAGTACCACTGGAATTTTGGTGATGTAGACAAGGCTTTTAAGGAATCCTACCTCGTTCGGGAAGACACTTTCAGGACACCGAGACAGGCGAAGGGGTATATAGAGCCTCCGGCATGCATTGCATACTGGGATAACGATACGTTGACGTATATAGGGGCCAAAGGCAGCCCTTACATGGTCTGGCGCATTTTCGGCCGCTGTTTTAATTTGCCGCTCGCCAACGTCAGGATTATTCAGCCGACCATAGGTTGCGACTTCGGTGGCACCAAGAATGATGCCCATGCCCTCGATTTCTCTGCCATCATGCTGGCAAAGAAGACCGGCAGACCGGTGAAGATCGTCTACAGCCAGTTTGATGAGCTTACTACCGCACTACGACGCCATTCAATGTGGATCACCATGAAAACCGGCGTTTCAAGGGACGGCAAGATCAACGCCATATACACCCATGTGGTTGCGGACGGGGGTGCGTATACCAGGATGAGTCCCATGAGTATGTATTTGGTGAACGCCCATGTGCCCATGCCCTATCATCTGCCCAATTTCAGGACAGACACCTACAATGTGTTCACCAATAACCCGATCGCCGCGGCCATGAGAGGCCATGGAGCCTACCATTCAAGGTTTGCCCAGGAACTGCAGATGGACATGATTGCGAAAGATCTGGGTTTCGATCCCCTGGAGCTGAGATTGAGGAATGTCATCGACAACCCGAAGCAAGGCGAAATCTATTATACCGTCAACAAGCAGATACTCGCGACATGCGGGATGCGGGAATGTCTTGAAGAGACCGCCAAAATGTTTGAATGGGATAAATACAGGAAGCAAAAGAAAGTGAACGGTAGTGCGGCGAGGGGCGTCGGACTTGCCACCGGAGCATTCCAGGGAGGCTCGAGACTGACAGGGCACAA
>MVRP01000405.1 GCA_002067405.1 Syntrophorhabdaceae bacterium PtaU1.Bin034
AAGGTCGTTTACGCGAGCGTCGAGAGCGTCCCCTTCGAGGACAGCGGCGGAAACGTCTCGGTTCGTACCGTGATCATCGACATCACGGAAAAGAAGCGCTTACTTTTCCCTCAGATCTCGAAGAAATACCAGGTCGTCCACGGTGAGGGCACAGGTAAAACGATACCCGGCCAGTACCTTCACGGGGCGGAGATCGGCAAGCTCGAGGTACGGGTGATCGAAGATCTTCAGGAGTGCATCGCCTTTCCAAATGGATGAGATTTGAACGTCACGGGATTTTAACTGCACCAGCTCGTGAACCGCCGGACGATCGTGCCGGCCCGCGACAAGTTCCGGGAAATGGCGGGTATTGACGGCACCGGCGAAGGTGGGGTTGGGCAGTTGAGTCGTTTCCTCCCGAAGAGTGACGACAGCTTCAGCTAAACGCCGGTCCTTGACGGCGAGAGTAGCGCCGAACCGGCCGCCCGGTCCCACAACGGGGGCTGCTTTCGAGGGCAGGTCATAAGCCCTGGTCATCCAGGTAGAGCCGATCTGCTTCGGCCATCCTTGGGCGAAGCCGCGCATCAGGGCAACGTCCTGATCGACCCAGATAAAGGGGCAGTAAGCGTGGAGCGTGCCCTCGTAGCGTGCGGAAATGAGAAAAATAGTCTCACGGTACTGGCTTCGTATCGGATCGAGATATTCATCGGCAGTGTCGCTTGCATACTGCCAATCGACAAAGTAGGCAGCGCACTGTGGGGAATGGAAATCGAGGCCCGGGGGAAGAAACGATGCTACGGCATCAGGGTCCGCTTCGTACTCGACAGCGAGGCAGACGCCCACATAGTGCCACGGCGGTGTTGGAGCCAGGCTTGACGTTCCTTTCGGGGTCCGTGGAGTGGTATACCCTTTGAGCATGGTCTTCTCCTTTTCCGGTTTTTTATCTCCCATTGTCGCACGAGGATAGCAGTGCGTCAAGGAGAACCCGGGAAGCGCGGGAAGTAAAAATGCGCTTTGCATCCGATAAAAAGTTGAGAGGGAGCGCAACCCCCCGTAGCCCCGGTCGCTCCCTCTCGGTGATTGGTTTTGGAAGGCAACCCGCCTTCCGGTCGTTGTCTTAATTCTTCCTGCCCTTGTACCCCTCCAGTGCCTCGATGAACGCGTCGATCCTGTTATGGGTATCGACTTCGTTGTAAGCGCTGATATCAACGATATCGCCTTCCATGATGAGGACAGGGATATCGCCGTAGATCTTCTTGAGCACCTCAGCCTGCTGCACGATGCCTGCATGCCAGCTCCTGCAGGAGAAGGCTGAGTGGAAGACAACTCCCGTGCAATCATAATCTTCGAGATACTCTATGATGCGTTCCACCTTCGGCAAAGAGCCGGGGCGCTTGCGTGCCTTGTCGTACCAGTGGGTCCAGAACCTGACCCGCCGCCATGCGCAGTGTTCAAGGGGATCGCTCGTCTCCGGCAGTTCCAGCCGCTCGATCTTCTCTGCGTTGCGATACGTGATCTCCACCGGGAACACCGCGCCCTTGTCATTGAAATACTGAAAGTCGGACAGGGCGAACCAGGACGGAAGACCCGCGCCCCAGACGAGGCGGTATTTTTCGTTGTCGGCCACGCCTTTCCCTTCGGCTATCTTCTTCTCCAGCTCGGCTTTCAGGCCCACATAAAAGTCATAGGCTTCCTGCGTGGCCAGATTGAAGGCAAAGGGCACCATGGTGTTCATGGCGTCGCCCGTGTCCATAGGGGTAGGCATGGCTTTGCGGAGCTCATACGTGTCGACCAGGAGGTCCCAGGTTTTGTCGGTGAGAGCAACAACTTCCTCAAACCTGTCCCAGTCCATCTTCCTGCCCGTATATTTTTCACAGAATTTGACCTGTTCCCGATATTCCTCCGTGGTGTACTTTACGTAGAGTTTTTCCTGCTCTTCGTACTCTTTTTCGGTGAGCTTCGGGTCCCATGGCGGGTAATAGAGCCCGGCCAGAAACATCGGTACGTCGGGTAGGTAGTGCTGCGATGCCTGAGGCCATTTGAACCGCGGGTCGCAGAGCTGCTGACCGCTGCCGATAATCATATCCGGTTTCCCCAATCCGCCCCAGGGCGAATCGGGAGGCATTTGGCCGCCCAGTTCCTGCCGCCACATATCGAACCCGAGGTTGCAGGTCGCATAGGTGCAGAGGGAACGGGAGAGGTTCTCACCCTCGGCCCTTTGCAGGTATTTCTCCGCGTCGCGCTTTGCCGAGCAGATGCCGGAGAAGCTTTCCACCCAGGCGGGGACGATGTCCATCGCCCTCATGATCTCTTCCTGGCCTGAATCGATGAAGGCATACGCCACTTTCTTCCCCTCTTCTTTTGCCTTGACCGTCGCGACAAGATTGGCCCGCGCGATCTTCGGCACCTTCATTGCCGCTTCCGTTGCCAGTTGTCTCGCTTGTCTTTGTTCTGCCATGGGATTCCCCCTTAATGTAAATCATAGAAGTTGAGAAGATCGGAGGATGAGAAGTTAAGCAGTTCCGTCTTTTAGCTTCT
>MVRP01000406.1 GCA_002067405.1 Syntrophorhabdaceae bacterium PtaU1.Bin034
ATTCGGCGAGCTGATGCACCGCCACTGGGAGCACAAAAGGGAGCGTTCCGGCAACATGAGCAACGGCGTGATCGACGCGTGGTACGAGCGGGGCATGAAAAACGGCGCCCTGGGCGGTAAGCTGGTGGGGGCCGGCGGCGGCGGGTTCCTCATGTTCTACGCCGCGGACCGCAACAGGCTGCGTCATGCCATGAGGGCGGAAGGGCTCGAAGAGGTACGCTTCGGGTTCGATTTCGAGGGGACCAAGGTGGTGCTTTCATGAGCCTGCCGGCGGCGATCCTGGCCGGGGGGCTGTCGACCCGCCTCGGGCCACTCACGAAGACGGTGCCGAAGGCCCTGGTCGATGTGGCGGGCAAGCCTTTCATCGCGCGGCAGCTCGACTGCTTGCGGCAACAGGGCATAGGCCGCGTGGTTCTCTGCCTCGGCCACCTCGGCGAGCAGGTGCGGGCCTTTGTGGGCGACGGCTCCGCTTTTGGCCTCGAAGCGCGCTATTCGTGGGACGGTCCGTTCCTTTTGGGTACGGGCGGGGCATTGAGACGTGCCCTGCCGCTCCTCGGCACGCATTTTTTTGTCCTTTACGGGGATTCCTATCTTTTGGCCGATTTCGGGGCGGTGGAGCGGGGCTTTGTCGCGAGTGGAAAGCCGGCACTGATGACGGTGCTGCGGAATGACGACCAATGGGACAAAAGCAATGTGCTCTTTCGCGACGGCTGCATCGTCGAATACAACAAAAGGGCGCCCGGAGCGGAAATGACGCACATCGACTACGGGCTCGGGGTGCTGTCCGCTTCGCTTCTGGAGAGCGTACCTGCCGACAGCCCCTTCGACCTGGCGGACATCTATCACGGTCTTTCGACCCGGGGGCTGCTGGCCGGCATAGAGGTGTTTGACCGGTTTTACGAGATAGGCTCGTCCAAGGGACTCGCCGAAACGAGAGAATATTTCAGGAGAAAGGAATAACGGGCATGAGCTACGCGCAGCAGCATATCGATGAGGCAATCGACATCCTTCGCAGGCTGGATGCGGACGCGATCGAGAGGGTCACGGACATACTTGCCGGCGTCAAGCAGGACGGCGGCCGGATATTCTTCCTCGGCGTGGGAGGGAGCGCCGGCACCTCTTCCCATGCGGTCAACGATTTTCGCAAGATCGCCGGGATAGAGTCCTACGCACCGACGGACAATGTGTCCGAGCTCACGGCGCGCACGAATGACGAGGGCTGGGCAACGGTCTTCGTGGAGTGGCTCAAGACGAGCAGGCTCTGCGCGAAGGACGCGGTATTTGTCCTTTCCGTGGGCGGCGGCAGCATCGAAAAAGGCATCAGCCCGAACCTGGTGACGGCGTTGCAGCACGCGAAGGCAGTAGGCGCCAGGATCACGGGCGTGGTGGGACGTGACGGCGGTTATACCGGCCGGGTGGCGGACGCATGCGTCATCGTTCCCACCGCGAACCCCGACGCTGTCACGCCTCATACGGAGGCCTTTCAGTCGGTTGTGTGCCACCTGCTGGTATCCCATCCGAAGCTGAAGGCGCACCGGACCAAGTGGGAATCCACGGAAGAAGTAATCCCTGCGTCCGATCGAAGAGGCCGCCTTGCCCCGAACCGGATGGAGCAGGAGCATAGGCTCGAATGAAGCGCCGGGCCGTATTCATCGACCGGGACGGCGTGCTCAATTGCGCCGTGGTCCGTGAGAACAAGCCCTTTCCGCCGGCGGGTGTCGCGGAAGTGAACATCCTTCCGGGTGTGGCCGGGAACCTACGGGCACTGAAAGGTGCCGGTTTTGTCCTGATCGTCGTGTCCAACCAGCCGGACGTGGCAAGAGGCACGACGACCAGGGAAACGGTCGAAGCGATCAACGCCTATCTGGCGGAGCGCCTGCCCCTTGACCGCTTCATCATGTGCTATCACGACAGCAACGACGGATGCGACTGCCGGAAACCACGGCCCGGGATGCTTTTTGCCGGTGCCCGCGAATTCGACGTCGATCTAAAGGCGAGCTTCATGGTGGGCGATCGCTGGCGCGATATGGAGGCGGGCACGGCCGCCGGGTGCAGGACGGTATTTATCGATTACGGTTATGACGAGAAACACCCACGGGCATATGACTACAAGGCTTCCTCCGCGTGCGAAGCCTTTAGTATTATCTTGCAGGAGAGTCTCGCATGAAACGAATTGAAGATCTGAGGGTGAAGATTTTTGCGGATGGCGCAGACAAGGCGGGCATGCTCGAAATGTGTAAAAAACCATACATAATGGGCCTGACGACCAACCCTACGCTGATGCGCAAGGCGGGGATCAGGGACTACCGGGCATTCGCCAGGGAGATCATTGGCGAGATCAGGGACAAGCCTGTCTGCTTCGAGGTCCTTTCGGATGACTTCGTAGAGATGGAGCGCCAGGCCATGGAGATCGCGGGCTGGGGGGACAATGTCTATGTCAAGATCCCGGTCACCAACACGAAGCGGGAGTCATGCTATCCCCTTGTCGAGAGACTTACGGCCCGAAAGGTGAA
>MVRP01000407.1 GCA_002067405.1 Syntrophorhabdaceae bacterium PtaU1.Bin034
CTCGAATTTTCGTGCCTCGATCCTCGAGAGGTCGAGAAGGTCCGCAACGAGACGCATAAGACGCTCGATGCCATCCCTGGCAAGTTCGAGGTCCTCGCGCACTTCTTCGTCTATTTCTCCTGAATAGCCTTCCAGTATGCCGGAAACACCCAACAGCATCGCCTGAATCGGCGTCCTCAACTCGTGGGAGGCGATCGTCACAAATTCCGATTTCATCTTGTCCACTTCCGATATGGCCTTCGCCATCTCGTTGAAGGACTCCGACAGGCGGCCTATCTCATCCTTCGACTTAACCTCGATGGTCTGGTCGTACCTTCCCTTGCTCAACGCTACTGCACCCTCTGTCAAACGCCTTAAAGGCTTGATAATATTGAGGCTCATAATCACGGAGGTGACGATGACCGCCAGCCCCGCTATTACCGTCACGATGGTGATCATCCTTCGGTTGCGGGTGACCCTGTCTTTGATAAGCTGTCTGCTCTTGCTGTTTGTGGCAACTATCTCGCTGCCCTGCTCGCTGATGCTCGATTCTATCTTTGCCCTCGTTATATGCGCATCCTTGTGAAAGTCGTCGACGTTCGCCCCGATGGTCACGTATCCAAAGCCTCTTTTTGACTGTCCGTATGCACCTGTATAGTACGGTATGGCCGCATACGTCGTCAGTTTCCAGAGTCCACTCCACAGAATCAGGAATGAGCCCGAGCCCCCGTCCTCGGTGCCCTCATGCCAGCCCTGGCATTGAGGGGCAGTGTCGAGGATCCGGCAATCCAACGCGATGTTCCCCTCCTTCATCTGCTCTGCTGCCCCGGCTTTTTTCTGGCTGAAATTGTAGAATGAAGGAAGGTTCTTTGTGAATTCTTCCAGGGACAACGCGCTCTTCTTATATTCGTCGTAGCTATCCTGGCTTATCCAGCCAGGCACCTCTTTGCCTGTCCCGGGATCATACCCGCAGATAAAGAAGTCGCGTGCGTGCGAGATGCAGCGATCGCGGTTGTCCCAGATAAATGCGTAATTGCCTGATCCGCCGTCAGGGTGGAGGGTAAATCTCTCGTCCGTCGGCATTACATGATCGGTGAACTCCATGACGTGGGTGTGGTCGAGCGCCATGGTCGCATATCCGATCTTTTTTCCATTTTTGCCGGCGACAGGCGTTGCCCACCTGATGATGCCCTCAAACTTCTCCCCTTTGGGGTTTTCTTTGCCCGCATAGGCGCTCCCCGGCCTCACCCTGATGCCTTCAGGCGTCCTGTCAAGCCAGCCCTTGAGGCTTGCTCCTATCACGTTCGATACGTAGATCTCACCCGGTTTCAGTTGCGTAAGATGAGAGAAATAGTCCTCCGCCTTACAGAACGTGTTTTCTTTCGTGCTCACGTCCACAAGATCGTCCGAAACCCTTCCCCGCGCAATTTTGATCTTTTCCATGCCGTTGAGATCGACAAAGGTTATCTCCCGGTAAAGAGGCTTTGAGATTTTGTGAAAATTGTCAGGGGGTCGGTGTCTCCACGCTTCCCGGTTTTCCCGGTTACGAGACAGCAACGGGCGGATCATCTTCGATTTTAAGTCAGATGACACGTCCGTTGCAATTACGTCCCTGTTCGACGCCCGGTAAATCTTCAGGTATTCGACGGGATCAGGATCGAGAGAAGCCAAAACCAGAACATCATTATCCCTCTCGTAAAGGAAGTCGGCGACCCTCCTCGCCAGTTCCACCGTCCTCAGTTCAATTGCTTCTGTCGATTTGCGATCCAGGGCCTGGACACTATCATCAATAGATGTCTTGCCTATATCTTCAGCGGCTCTCAGGTTTGCCCGGCCCATCTCCTCCGCTCTCCGGGCAGCCTCAAGCCCCGTATCTTCCAGGTTGTTGTTGGCAAGGTATCCGAGAACAATGAGCGGAATAACAGAGAGAAACAAAAACGAGATCAGAAGCTTGGGAAGTATCCCTGGATGTTTGAATCTAGAAAAGATCGTGTTGAACATACGAGCCGCCCACGGTTCCCAATTACGACAATGTCAGATTTACCCTATAATTTCCTGCGGTCCTATTCAACAAAAAAAGAGACTCCCTATCTATTTCTTTTCGCCCGGAGGCGCTCTGTGCTTAAGTCGATAGTGCGAGCGGGAGGCGCATTGACGACGAAAGACGGGAAGGACTAGATGAAACCCCTCCTTTGCCACTTGACGGGAGGGAAACAAAAAGGGGAGGATGGAACGGTTCCTGTAGCTTGTGCTACAGGGAATCGGCAAGTTGACGACGAGTGTCGCATCTCAGCCTGAAAACGGACATTGCTTACGAGAAAGGTTCTTCCTCTCGCTCTCATCTTCTTAGCTTCTCACCTTCTGCTCTTCTCGTCTGCCCCAGTCCCTCATCCGTGTGAAGTCCTGTACCGCAAAAGAAGGCAAAGTCGACCAAGGCATTGAACAAGGCGATCTCCTCCTCAGTACGGCCTTTCTCCATCTCCAGGGTGATCCATCCTTGCGAACCGACGCCGAAAGGGCTTG